>JBCDBH010000381.1:0-5717 GCA_039184055.1 Acidobacteriota bacterium | reverse complement strand
GGCGCCGACGTCCGCTGGGTGTCGTGCAATATCTTCTCGACCCAGGATCACGCCGCCGCCGCGGTGGTGGTCGGTCGCCCCGAGACCGGTGGCACCGTCGAAGATCCGCAGGGCATTCCGGTCTACGCCTGGAAGGGTGAGACCCTCGAGGAGTATTGGTGGTGCACCGCCGAGGCGCTGATGTGGCCCGACGGCAGCGGTCCGACCCTGATCGTCGACGACGGTGGCGACGCCACCCTCTTCCTGCACAATGGTCTCGAGTACGAAAACGCCGGTGCCGTTCCGGCCTTCAACGCCGACAGCGAGCCCGAGGAGTGGGGCGTCATCCTCGACACCATTCGCGGCATCATGGTGAGCGACCCGGGTCGTTTCGCGCGTCTCACCGAGAACATCCTCGGTGTCTCCGAGGAAACCACCACCGGCGTGCACCGTCTCTACCAGATGGCCAAGGAAGGCACACTGCTCTTCCCCGCCATCAACGTCAACGACTCGGTGACCAAGTCGAAGTTCGACAACATCTACGGCTGCCGTCACTCGCTGGTCGACGGTATCAACCGCGCCACCGACGTGATGATGGGTGGCAAGGTCGCCGTCGTCTGCGGCTTCGGTGAGGTCGGCAAAGGCAGCGCCCAATCCCTGCGTGGTCAAGGCTGCCGCGTCATCGTCACCGAGATCGATCCGATCTGCGCGCTCCAGGCCGCCATGGAGGGCTACCAGGTCACCACGCTCGAAGATGTGGTCGAGACCGCCGACATCTTCATCACCGCCACCGGCAACAAAGACGTCATCACCGTCGAGCACATGGCGCGGATGAAGGACAAAGCGATCGTCGGCAACATCGGTCACTTCGACAACGAGATCGACATGGCCGGTCTCAAGAAGCGTGGTGTCGAGCGCGTCGAGATCAAGCCGCAATACGACGAGTTCGTCTTCCCCGATGGCCACAGTGTCATGGTGCTCGCCGAGGGTCGTCTGCTCAACCTCGGTTGCGCCACCGGTCACCCGAGCTTCGTCATGTCGGCGTCGTTCACCAATCAGGTGCTTGCGCAGATCGAGCTCCAGAAGAACCACACCGACTACGACAAGCAGGTCTACGTCCTGCCCAAGAAGCTCGACGAGGAAGTTGCCCGTCTGCACCTCGCGCATCTCGGTGTCAATCTCACCGAGCTCACCGACGATCAGGCCGAATACCTCGGCATTCCCGCCGAGGGTCCGTACAAGCCGGACTACTACCGGTACTGATCAACGGGAATCCGGGCCAACGACTCGGAGCGGAACAAAAACGGCGGGCTTTGGCCCGCCGTTTTTTTGCAGCCGACCTGGGTTCGTTCAAACCCCGGTCGGCGCGTACACATGGCGAAGAAAGCGATTCCAGCCCTTTTTGGTGTGACTCTCCACCGTCCAGATCAACCCCTCATCCTCGGGCCAATACGCCATGCGCGCCAAACCAGCCGGCATCTGAGCCTCGAAGGCGATCGCGCCTTCGGGTAGATCGGGCGCTTCGACGAGCTTGCCCTCCGAGCGTTTGCCATCCGAGGTAAAGGAGAAAAAACGAACCTCCTTGCTCGCTTTGTCGACCCCGTAGAGCGCCATCTCCTCGTAGACCTTGCCGCTCTCGAACGCCCACACCGCGTTGAGCTGTACATAAGCCTTGTCGAGCACCTGGGTAAAGGTACGGGTGCAGGTTCCCTTGCCCATGTCGCCATCGAACTCACACTGCCAGGTACCGTGCAGGGGTTTGAGCGCACCGAGCCTGCCTCGACCTTTCTTCCATTCGGGTTTCGCCATCGAGATTTCTCCTTGTCAGACCGTGTCGTCAAAGTCAGCCCATACGACTCGTAGACGTGTCGACGGATCGACGGGTCGATGGGTCTCGAGTCGACACCCGCGGGCACATTGCCACAACCATCGCTCGACCATCGTCACGGCACCTCGAAGCCACATTCTGGCCCATTCTCGTTGCTACAGTTTTCATATTCTTGATCTCGTTGGGATCACAAGACCGGAACCTCGATCGAGAGATCTCGATCCAAGAACTTCGGAGGATGCTCGAATGAAACATACGGGATGGTTGTGGATGGCTTTCTTCGTCGCGCTGTGTCCGCTGATGGCGGAGCCTGGGCCGATCGAAGTGGGCTTCGAGACCACACCCACTGGCACCGTGCCGACCACCTGGGACGTTCCCTCACCCGTCACGGAAGCCGGCTACCTGGCCGCGGTCACCGACGTAGACAAACACACCGGTGAGCAAGCGCTGTCCCTTCGCCATCCCAGTGTGCCACCCCAAGGCAATCGCAGCATCGGTGGAGTCAATTCCAGCCTCGACGCCACGCCTTTTCGTGGCCAACGAATCGTGCTTCGAGCCTGGGCCAAACCCGATCGCGGCTCGCAAGCCAATCTTTGGCTACGGATCGATGGCGAGGACGGCAAGCGGACGTTCTTCGCCAATCTCGGCGATCAGTTGATTACGCGATCCGAGTGGGTGGAATACGAGCTTGTCGCACCGGTCGTCGAGCAGGCGGGAAACATCGCTTTTGGTCTACTCCTCCAGGGCGGTGGCCAAGTGCTTCTCGACGATCTTCGAATCGAAGCCGTCGGGGCGATCGACGCCGGCAACGAGCCGGCCCGACCGCTCGATGAACAAGCTCTCGAACGGCTCGAAACCTGGGCGCACATCGTTGGTCTGGTGCGCTATTTCCACCCCAGTGACCAGGTCGCGAACGCCGATTGGCACGAGGTGATCATGGCCGGTGTCGAAACGCTCGAAGCATCGGCTCCGACATCTCTCGCCGCGCGAATCGCGCCGTTGCTCGCCCCTCTCGCCCCGACAGCGACGATCCGAGACGACCGGTTCGAAGGTGGTGACCGTCCCCAAGCGACCCACCCCGAACGTGGCAGTCGAATCGTCTGGCGTCATCTCGGAGTCGGGCTCGGCCCGTCCCAGGTCTACAAAAGCGAACGTATCGCCTACAAAGACGAGGATCTCGACACTCCTGAGACGATGTCGCTTCCCTCCGGGCTCGAGCTCGATCTGCCGCTGACGGTGTGGCGCGTCGCTTCGGGTGTCACCGTACCCGAGGTCGAAGGCGACACCCCGCGCTCGAGCAAACCCCCCTACTTCGTATCGTCGGGTAACGACCGCACCACGCGGCTGAGTGTGGTGATCGAAGCCTGGGCCCTCTTCCGCCACTTCTATCCGTATTTCGACGTGGTCGACACGGATTGGGACGCCGCCCTACGAGCCGCGCTCAAAGCGGCGGCCACCGATGATGGTGAGAGCTTTGTCGACACGCTCGGTCGGCTGGTGGCGGCCCTTCACGATGGTCACGGTGGCGTGGGTGGGCCCATCCGCGGCACGGCCATGATTCCGCTCGGTGCCCGCTGGCTCGGTGATGAGCTGGTGGTGACCAGCGCGGGCCCCGGAAGCCGATGGACGCATCGTCCCGGGTGAACGAATCGGCACCATCGACGGCGAATCGGTCGCTGAGCTACGTCGTGAGGCCGAGCTCACGGTATCGAGCGCCGGCCCAGGGTGGCGCGACCTGCGTAGCGCCAGCGTCCTGTTCCAGCGTCGCGTGACCGGCACGGTGACGCTCTCGATACTCGACTCGGATGGACACACACGTGACGAGACGATCGAGCTCGTGCCGCGCGTTCGTCGTGACGATCTCCCTCTCGAACCGCGCCCCGAAGCCCCCATCACCGAGCTCGAACCGGGCCTCTGGTACGTCGACGTGGCACGGATCGACAACGACAGCTTCTCGGCGAAGATCGACGACCTCGCCACTGCCGAGGGCATCGTCTACGACTATCGCGGCTATCCACGGATCGGATCCGGCGAGCTACTCGGTCATCTGATCGACGAGCCGATCCGCTCGCCCCGCTGGCTGGTGCCCCGTCGCATCCGACCCGGTGACGATCACCTGACCTTCGACGAGTCGAGCTGGCCGGTCGAGCCCCGATCGCCACGCTTCACCGACAATCTCGTCTTTCTCACCGATGCTCGAGCCATCAGCTACGCCGAAACAGTGCTGGGCATGATCGAGAACTACCAGCTAGGACCGATCTTCGGGAGCCCGAGCGCGGGAACCAACGGCAACGTCAATCCTTTTACCTTGGCCGGTGGGTATCGCTTCTCGTGGACGGGAATGAAGGTGCTCAAACACGATGGCTCGCGTTTGCACGGTGTCGGGATTCGACCGACCGACCCGGTTGTTCCGACCGTGGAAGGCATGGCCGCTGGGCGGGACGAAGTGCTCGAGCAGGCGCTCGAACGACTGCGTGCGGGAGTCTCATCGGATTGACCCCCTGAAGGGCGTCATCCATCGATGAAGTCGAGGGCGCCCTTCAACCAGCGCCTTCGAAAAGCGCCGAGACGGCGCCAGCCGGATCTCGGATCACCGCATAGCGTCCGTGTGCTCCGAGATCCTTGGGACCCGTGATGATGTCGCCACCCCGCGCGCGGCATGATTCGAGCGCCGTGTCGAGGTCTTCGACGGTGATGTAGACCAGCCATTGCGGTGGCAAGTCCGCATTGCCTCCACGGGCCCAACAAATCCCCGCCGCGCCAGCACCATTCGGCGCCACCATCATGTAGTCCTCGTACGAGGCCTCGCCGTCCTTCATGTCGACCCCACGCGCTTGCCAGCCGACAACCTCGGCATAGAAGTCACGTACTTCGTCGGCCTTGGGAACGGTCAAATCGAACCAAGAAATCGAACCGGGCATCGGTTTCGCCGCGCTCATTCCCCGCTCCTTTTCGTCAGCCTCGCGCGGCGATCTCGAGACGCCCGGCGAGGAATGGAATCAAAGCACGAGCGTCTCAGCCTTCGTCACCCGACGTCTTACGGCCCATGACCCGAACGACTTGTTCGGGGTTGGACTCGGCCATCAGACGCTGCAGCGCTTCGATCGAACGGGGTCGCGTGGTCTGGGAACCAGCCTCGGCTTCGAATTTCGAGCTCTTACGACGCACTTCGTTGCGGAAGTGGTCGACACACTCGAGCAAGCGGAGACGAGTGATCTGGCCGATCGGACGACCGTCTTCGACCACGGGAAGCATCGGAAAGTTCCGTTCGAGAAACATCCGCGTGACGCGAAACACATCCATCGACGGCTCGAGCGCATGCGGCACCGGGCTCTGATACTCACCCACCGTTCCACCGTCGGCGGTCCGCTCCCATGCCAGGTTGGAGAGGACGCGCAAACAGTCTTTCTCGGTCAGCAACCCGACCAGCTGATGATCGTCGTCGACCACCGGCAACGCCGACGATTTGGTGCGGAGGAGCTTGCCGATCGCCTCGAAGACGGGATCGTCGGGTCGAACGACCGCGGCGACCGGTGACATCCATTCCCGAGCTGACGGAATCTCCAGATCGGGTATGGAAACGGTGCGTCTTTCGGGCATGGCGGACTCCTCTCTCACATTCGGTCACAGGACCGGTAGGCGGGACCTCGGTGCTGTCGCTTCCGCGTTTTTCTTGCGGTTGGGACAAGCGGAACAGGACAACGATTCGCCGTTGGCACCGAGAACCTCGGGCCCACCGCACGAACCTCGTAGACAACGATTCGAGAAGATCACGCCAACCGACATGATCAACATGACAATGGCGAAGACGGCAACCGTGAGAAAGAACAGGCTTGTCATTTCGTCTCCGTCGTTAGGTATGGGTTACTCACTCTTCGAGCAAGGTGTCGAAGGCCGGCGATCGGATGTG
>JBCDBH010000380.1:0-5718 GCA_039184055.1 Acidobacteriota bacterium | reverse complement strand
GCCAGTCAAAGGGCTCGTCGCCCAGGCGGTCGAGCTGGATGATCATCGTGTGTTCATTCCCCCGGGCGGAACAAGTAGATTACTCATTGCCCCGCAACCTGTCAATCCATTCGAACCATGATTCTTATTCGGTGGTAGCTCGTGGAATGAGCTCGAGACGGAGCGCGCGTGGCTCGGCCGCGACGACCGCCATCAGCCGCTCGTGATCGGCGGCGAGCGGCGCCAAGACACGGGCCGCGTCGCGCCAACGTTCGACGTCGCGCGCCGGGACCAGAGGCACCTGTTCGAGCATACGCGCGATACGGCGGATCTCCACCAGGCTCGGCTCGAGCTCGCGCCACGACGCCCACACCAGCGGATCGTCGACCATCTGGTCGGTGAGCGGGACCAAAGCGTCGGTGAGCTCGCGCGCCGCGACCAGGCTGGAGCCGTCGAACGCGCGTAGGGTCCAGCCAGCGTGGGGCACGGTGTCGATGTCGCGCCCGATGCGGATCAAGTTCTCACCGGGTAGCTCCCACGGTTTGGCGCCGGGCATGGTGAGGCTGGCGGCGCTGGGGAGCTCCCAGGCGCCGTCGTCGGCGGGGAGGAAGACGGCGAGACCCCGAGGTGAGGTATCGAGCACCGGATCGCTGCCTTCGAGCAGGAGGAGCGCGAGGTCCGGGCTCGACATCGCGGCGGCTCGCTGCCACAGCTCGTCGGGCACCTGGTTTTCGGTGCCCAAGGTGAGACCGCCACCCTCACGAGGGGAAAGGAGGATGCGGGCCGCCGGCAGCGGATGCACGCTCTGACGCAGATCGATCAGAGCGTAGACCGGCGTGGTCGGCTCGAGAGCGCTCGCCGCCGATTCATCGCTCGGTTCGATCCCGCTGCGCACCGACCAGACGTTGCCTTCCCAGCGGACCTCGGCTTCGCGTTCGTCGACATAGACGGTGCCACCGGCCAGATAGGGATTGGCGGCCAGCCGACCGGCGAGTCGAGCGAAGGCGGCGAGCACCGGATAGACCCGCGCCGCGACGATGAAGCGCTCACCGGCTTCGTCGGTGACGATGACCATCTCGTTCGAGGGCGGCAGCGCGAACGGACCGAAATCGAGCAACCGTGGCGCCGGGAGACCGGCGAGACGGCCGATGGTGGCGAGATACGCCGGTTCGACATCGAGAGCACCGAAGTTCTGGTGTGGGAACGGCATCCACATCACCAGGGGAAAACCCTCGAGCGTGCACAGCTCGGCGAGCGGCGAGGTCGGATCGAAGGCGGCCGGGCGCGGACGCGGGGTGTAGTGGTGTTGCCAATGCAAGACCGTGGCGACGATCAAGGCGACGAGGAGAAAGGCGATGCCCAGCAGTCGTTTCACGACACCTCCGCGAGTCGGTTGGGTTCGTAGGTCTCGCCGCTGCGACCGGCCGCCGTCATCCACACTGCGGCGGTGGCGCTGGCGGTACGTCGCCAGTCGAAATGCGCCCGGCGAGCGTGACCCCGAGCGATCAAGTCGGCTCGAAGCTCGTCATCGTCGAGCACGCGTTTCAGGGCATCGGTCCACGCTGGAATCTCCCCGGGTGGCGCGAAGATCGCCGCGTCGCCCGCCACCTCGCGGAGCACGGGGATATCACTCACCGCTAGAGGGATGCCGAGCGCCTGGGCTTCGACCACCGGCAAGCCGAAGCCTTCGTAGATCGATGGCAGGGCGACCAGCGAGGCGTGACGATAGAGCGCCGCCACCTCGGCGTCGGCGAGATAGCCGAAGGTATGGAGCCAGCCTTCGTCACGGCCCGCCCGAACCGCTGCTTCGAGACGTTCGGTTTTCCATCCCCAGCGGCCACACAGGACCAGCGCCGGTGGCTCGCCGTCGTTCGAGTAGGTGGCGCGTAGCTCGCGCCACGCGGCGATCAGGGTCGGTAGATCCTTACGTGGCTCGAGCGTGCCGACGAAGAGTCCGTAGCGTGCTGGCGTGCCCTCGGGAAGATGCGCCGGATCGTCATCACCCGCGCCGATCACCACCGGTCCCGGTCCGAGATGGACGGCGTGGATGCTCGACGGGTCGAGGCCGCGTCCGCTGGCGAGCAGCTCGGCGCGCACCGTTTCGGTGTCGGTGAGGACCTGTGTCGCGCGTTCGAGCGTATGGTCGAGATGACGCGCCAGGTCGTGACGGGTCGATTCCCGGAGCGTTTCGGGCACCCGCTCGAAACCGAGATCGTGCACGGTCACCACCAGGCGGCCACGGGCGCGACGAAACGATGGCGGCAGGAAATAATTCGGCGCGAAGAGCAGGTCGTTGCGATCGGCGGCGATCAGTCTCGGCTGGAGCGCGCGCAGGCAGCGCACCATGAAATCCCAGGAAAAGCTGAGGTCGCGAGGCACCTTCCAGGTCACCAGGTGAATCGCCGGGCCGGTGGGAAGCGTGATCACGGGCTGGGGCAGATCGCCGCTCTCGACCAGCGTCGGGCCGTAGAGACGGAGCTCGAGATCGTCCCGGTCGGCGAGATGCTCGAGCAGACGATAGAGATACCAGCCGATTCCGGTGAGCGGTTCCCACAGGGGCGAGATATCGACCGCCACGGTCAGGCGTTTATCACGACGTCGGGTCTTGACGTCCCGGCGACACGCTGCGAGCCAGCGCACCGTATTGGCGATGGCGCGTGGCTGGATGCCCCACGCCAGCTGGAGAAAAAAGGCGCGCAGATGCCAGTAGACGCCCATCATGCCGAAACGGGCGAAGATCTTCTTGACGGTGTCGGGCAAACGGCGGGGGTGAAGGTGTGCCAGAAGAGCACGAACCCGCGCCGCCATGAGGCGGAGTCGATACATGATGGTGTTCGAATAGTCGTCGGCCACGCGCGAGCGCCCGTGGCAAGACGGCAATGGTAGCCTGGATCGTGTTCGCCTGCACGTGGGGCGCTACTTTGGAGGAAGCCGTTGTCCTACACCATCGCCATCGACGCGCGGAAAATCCGCGATTTCGGCATTGGTACCTACGTTCGCAACTTGGTGCGTCATCTCGTCGAGATCGACCGCGACAATCAGTATCTGTTGCTCACCGGACCCACCGGGGGCAAGCAGCTCAGTCGGCTGGGCGACAACGTCAAGACCATTCCGCAACGCTCACCGGTGTATTCGATCCGTGAGCAGGTCACCCTGTCGTGGACGCTCTTTCGCGCCAAGGTCGACCTCTACCACAGCACCCACTATGTGCTGCCGTCTCTTTTGCCGTGTCCCGCCGTCGTGACGATCCACGACATCATTCATTTGCTCTATCCCGAGTTCCTTCCCAATCGCGTCGCCTATTTCTATGCTGAACAGATGCTGCGACGCGCGGTCACCAAGAGCGAACGCATCATCGCGGTCTCGCGCAACACACGCAAAGACCTGATGTCTTACTTCGATGTCGACGGTGAAGACATCGAGGTGGTCTACAACGGTATCGACGACACCTTTCTCGAGCCGGTGAGCGACGACGATCTGGATCGTTGGCTGCAGAATCTCGGTCTCGAACGGCCCTACCTGCTCTTTGTCGGCAACCCCAAGCCGCACAAGAACCTCGACAATGTCGTCAAGGCGCTGGCACGCGCCCGCGAGAAGAGCGATTTTCCTCACCGGTTGGTGTGTGTCGGGGGGCGTGACGAAGCGCTCGAATGGAAGATTCGTCAACGCGCCGAACAAGAGGGCATCGCCGATCGGCTGGTGCTGCTCGGCCACGTTGCTCAGGAAGCGTTGCCGGCGATCTATCGTGGCGCGTCGCTTTTCTTGTATCCGACGCTCTATGAAGGATTCGGTCTACCGGTGGTCGAGGCGATGGCTTCCGGCGTGCCAGTCATCACGTCGAACGGCTCGGCGCTCAAAGAGATCGCCGCCGGCTATGCCCACCTGGTCAACCCGCTCGATGTCGACGGCTTGGCGCGCGCCATCGTGCAATGTCTCAACGACAAGGAGCACACCGCGTCGTTGGCCAAATTGGGCTTGCGTCGGTCGCAGGATTTCCGTTGGCCGAAGGCCGCCGAGCAGACGCTCGAGATCTATCGCCGGGTGCTCGCGGACGCGACACCGCGTGGGAAGGTGGCGTGAGCGAAGCGTCGGAGGCGCCGAGCATCGATCTCGCCGGTCGGCGTGTCGCCTTGGTTCACGATTGGCTCACCGGGATGCGCGGTGGTGAGAAGGTTCTCGAGCAGATCGCGGCGCTTTTTCCCGATGCGCCGATTTACACCCTCATCCATCTCGAGGGACGGGTGAGCCCGGCCCTCGAAGCGCATCCCATCCACGTCAGCGGTCTCCAGCGCATACCGCGGATCGCCAAGCACTACCGTCTCTTTCTGCCGGCCTTTCCGGCGGCGATCGAGGATTTCGATCTGCGCGATTTCGACGTGGTGATCTCGAGCAGTCATTGTGTCGCCAAAGGGGTGATTCCACGGCCCGACGCGCTTCACATCTGCTATTGCCACACGCCGATGCGCTACGCCTGGGATCAGGAGCACGAGTACTTTCCCAAGCGTCGTGGCCTGGTCGCCGAGTTGCGCGCCCAGGCGCTCAGCGCGTTGCGGATGTGGGACGTCGCCAGCGCCCCTCGGGTCGATCGCTTCGTCGCCAACTCGTCGTGGGTGGCGCGACGGATCGAGCGCTACTACGGCCGGGATGCCGAGGTGGTGGCGCCACCGGTCGCTGTCGAGGCGTTCGATGACGACGCGCCTTCCGACGAGCGGTCGCCCCGGGTGCTCATGGTGGCGGCGTTGGCGCCCTATAAGCGGATCGATGTCGCGATCACGGCCTGTCAACGACTCGGTATCGGTCTCGATGTGGTCGGGACCGGTGCGAAGTCCGAGGAGCGGCGGCTGGCGCGGCTGGCCGGCGACGAAACGCGTTTTCACGGCCGGGTCAGCGACGACGAGCTCCAGCGGCTGGTTCGGACCGCCCACGCCTTCGTGCAGCCCGGTCTCGAGGACTTCGGAATCGCCGCCGTCGAGGCGTTGGCCGCGTGCACACCGGTCGTCGCGCTCGGCCGTGGTGGCGTGTGCGACATCGTCGACGACGGGGTCCACGGCGTGCTCTACCAGCTGGGTGATTCGAGCCCCGAGGACGCGCTGACGAGCGCGATTGACAAATCTCGTCAGATCCGATTCAATCGGTTGGAACTGCGACAGCGAGCTCAGTCTTTCTCCAATGCCATCTTCCGCTCGCGCTTTGTCGACGTCCTCGCTCGCTGCCTCGCGGAGCCGGAGTCTGCCTGAATGATTCGCAATCGACGACGCAGCACCGCTGCGCTTTATTTGGCGGGCGATATGCTCGCTGCCCTTCTCGCATTTTTCGCCGCTTGGTTCCTCCGTTTCGAGGTCGGGATCCCCGCGCTCACCAAAGGCGTGCCCGATTTCGGCGTCTACCTGCGCTTGCTTCCGGTGATTTTGGTGCTGTGGCCGGTGGTCTTCTATTTCCACGGTCTCTACCAAAGCCGACGTGATCGCAGCCGGGTCGACGAAGCGCTGACCATTCTTCTCGCGGTGGTCGTGGCCACCGTCGTGCTGTCGAGCTTGCAGGCATGGTTCCGACCGCTCGAGCCGGGGAGTGGCGATCCCTTCACCTTCAGCCGTGCCTTCATGGGCTTTTACGTGCTGTCGTGTGTCGCGATGGTGATCGTGGCGCGGGTCATTTTGCGGCACCTGCTCCAGCAGATGCGGCTGCGCGGGTACAACCTGCAACGCATTCTGATCATCGGCGCGGGCGCGCTCGGACGCG
>JBCDBH010000379.1:0-5760 GCA_039184055.1 Acidobacteriota bacterium | reverse complement strand
CGCATACCCCGGCGAGTCCCCATCTTCGCGACGCCAGCGCGGCGACGCCGAGCCCGCACGCCACCAGCCAGGCGAAACGCAAGAAGGCGCCGCCGATCCACGAGAATCCAGCACCGAAGATCACCGTGAACAACACCACGGAAAACAGCGCCGTATCGAGCCCGAAGACGCGCCCCCAGACCACGAACATCAACCCCAACAAGACCGGATCGAGCAGGGTCAGCCAGGTCATCGCATCGAGATCACCCGCCGGTACGCTCGACGCCACCATGCCACCGAGCCATGCCCAGATCGGCGTGGCGTTGAAACCGTGGTCGAGGTAGACCCGTTTCCACAGACCGTCCGCGGACAGGTGTTCTCGCAAGGCGGTGACGTCGCGAACGAACGCCACCCATCGCTCTGGTGAGAATCGTGTTTTGGTCTCGTCACTGCGACGCAGCAACACGCGAATATCGACGACCTCGTTGCTGCGTAGATCACGCGCCTCGAGAGTCCGAAAACGATCCTCGAACGCCTCAGCCTCGGCACGCAGCATCGCGTCGTAGAGACGACCATAGCCGAGCTCGTCGAAATACTTGGCGCCGAGGTAATAGTGCGTCAGCTCGTGCCAGTGCACCCATGTCTTGCGACCGTGGAAGTCGCCCCAATAGACATGATTGGCCACCGCGACGACGGTGAGCAAAAGGAGCACCGTACGCCGCACGGCGCGACCACTCGCGTCACCGGGTCGCCACATCACCAGCGCCAGCGCCAGCAGCGCGACGAGCAGCGTCACGCGACGCACCAGCTCGCCATCGGCGGCGTGCGGCCACACCACGACGATCACCGACAGGGTGACCACCGCCGCGACCATGCGTGCGATGCGGCTACGGAAAAGGCCAGCGTGGTGGCCGAGCCACCACAGCGGCACCACCACCAACAACAGCGCCGGTGAGACCCAATCGGTCACGGCCGGGTCTCACCACTGAGCATCACGGACGCGATCAGAGATTCGGGTTGACGATCGCCGTCGCGTTCTCGTTGACCGCCAGCTCGTCGAAGTAGATCTCGGTGACACCGTTGGTTTCTTGCCACACGACCGGGAAGTCGCCGTCGGTCTGAGCGGCGATCGCGGGGCTACGCGGTGCATCCGCGCCCGGCTGATCGATCCGAATCGTCGAACCGATCGGCATACCGATGTGCACAAGCCGCGCCAGGAGCTTCTCTTCGTTGGCGTTCTTGTCGACATCGAGCCACGACACGACGATGTTGCCGTCCTGGTCGACCGCCACCGCTGGGGTGCCGGGCTCGTCGAAGGCATCCAAGTCGATGCGGATCTGTGTCCCGATCGGCATACCGAGAAGGTCGAAACGACGCGCCTGGACCGTGCGATTGTTGGTGGCATGACGCCCGAAAGGTGCCTCTCGACGCTCCCACACGACGAGGAAATCACCGTTGTTGTCGACCGCCACCGCCGGATCGGCGTGACGCACCGCGGGCTCGAATTCGCTGACCTGGAAAATCGTACCGATCGGCATGCCCGCCGGATCGAAGGTCACGGCGCGAATCCGCTTGAAGATCGAATCCTCCCACACGACCAAATACGAGCCATCGGGACGCATGGCGACGTCGGGCGTGTCTTTGCCGGGTAGCGAGCCGAGCTGGAACGTGGTGCCGATCGGCATGCCGGTGGGGTCGAAGAGCCGGACGTACGGGCGGAAAAAGAACGATGGCGCGGTCGGCCAGAAGAGCGTTCCGCTCCACGCCACCACGACCCGACCGCTGGGATCGGAATCGACCGCCGGGTAACGACCCGCGACGGTGTTGTCGAGCCGGAAGACGGTGCCGATCGGCATACCCGCGGCATCGATGAAACGACCGCGAAGCTCGTCGCCGTGCGACGTCGAGTGCTGCCAGGCGGCAAAGAAACTACTGTCGTCGCGGTAGGCGATATCGGGGTTCATCTGATCACCGGACACCGCATCGTTGAGACGGAAGGGCGTGCCGATCGGCATCCCACCGAGAAATTGCGCCACCACCCCGAGACCGTCACCGTCGTCTTCGGCCCATACCGCCGCGCCCGTGCTCGCCGATGCGTCGATCGACGGCTGCTGCCCTTCGCCCAGGGTGAGAACGCCTTCCCCTTGCGCGACCAACATCGCCGCTGACACCGCAATGATGAGAAGCGCCAGACACAGTCCACCGCGCGCGGCCAAACGGCCTGAAACATGCTGATTGTCTTTCATGGTCCCACCCTCGGAATTGGGCTGTGACCGCACCGCCGACCGACTGCTACGGGGTCAAATCTCGTTTCCGATGCCTGAAATCTACGACATCGTTTCTCGCGACCGAGGTGAGGTCTGTGACTGTCTTGAGTTCCAGACTATCTCAGAGAAGAGCGAAGGAACAATGATAGTCACTCATCCCACTTTCTACCTTTACGGCTATGGGTATGTCGGTGGTTTGTCGATATCCCGTCGTGCCTGGCGTGCAAGACGCGCGATGTAGGCAAAACCACCCGCCTCCGCCTCGCGGACCAGATTCTCGAGATGATCGGCGCTGCCGACGCCCGCGGCGCGCAACGCCAAACGCGCCTCCAGCTCGAGCGGGGTCAGACTGCCCCCGGTGGCGCTGGTGAGGAGATCGGTGAGCCGCTCACGACCGGTATCGAGATCCCGCGCGGCGAGAATCGTCGCCTGGGTAATCGAGATCGGTAGCTCGAGCACGGGCAAATCGACCCCGTCGAAGGGAGCCAACGCCCGCGCGACCGCGGCGGCGGCACCCTCGAGATCACCCTTGGCGAAGAGCACCTCGGCGAGCACATGCTCGGCATCGGCGACCACCAAGACCACCGAGCCCGAGCTCAGCTCGTCGAGGATGGTGCGCAACCGTCGCTCGGCCATGTCGAGCTCACCCATCGCGAACTCGACCCGCGCCAACGCGATCGAAGCGCGATAGCGATACACCAGACGATCGAGCCCGGCCAAGATCGTGATCGCCTCCTCGAGACCGAGCCGCGCTTCCTCGAGCTGGTCGGCGGCGAATTGGGCGCGGCTGAAGCGATACAGCGATTCGGCGTAGAGCCAGCTGAGCTGTTCGTTCTGGCGATAGATCTCCAGCGCGGCCTGGTGATAATCCAACGCCGCGTCGAGATTGCCCTGCAGGTAGCGCAGATCGGCGAGGTCGTTGTAATAGTCGGCGAGCGAAAGCTTGTCCTCTGACGCCTCGTCGACCGCCACCGCCTTTTCCAGATGCTCGCTGGCGGCCACCAGGTCACCACGGTACAAACACCACTGGCCGTAGCTATTACGCATATAGGCTTCGGCGGTCGGGTAACCGATATCGTCGATATTGGCTCGAATCTCGGTGTATCGCGCCTCGGATTCGTCGAACCGCCCGAGATCGAAGAGGGTCTCGGCGAGATTGACCAGGGTCAACGACTCGGCGACGTGATCGTCCTCACGACGGTAGCTCTCGAGCGCATCCTCGAGCAGCGGCGCCGCGACTTCGAGCTCACCCATCGGCCGATAGGTGAGCGCCCGATTGCCTTGCGCCCGCGCGTAGCCACGATCGTTACCGATCTCGCCATAGAGCGTCGACGCATCCTGCCAGGCGCGACGCGCCCGTCCCATATCCTGCCGATCCCAATAGATCATGCCGATGTTGTGCGCGACTTCGGCGCCGCCCAACGTAAAACCGGCACGCTCGAAGACCTCTTCCGCGGTGGCGAAGCTGGCGAAGGCGAGATCATCGTCACCCAGCCGCCGATGCGCTTCACCCGCGCGCAGATGCGCCAGGCCGGTGAGCACCGGATCCGATCCCGGAGTCAGGCGCTCGAGGAGGCGCTCGGCGGCCGAAAGTTGATCGGCGTGACGCGATTGCTCTTTGGCCAATTGCGCGGTGGCGAGCGTCGCCCGTGGTTCCGCCGGCTCGTCGATCTCAGCGAGCAGGTTACGAAAGGCGACCTCGTCGATGGCGCGGGCGAGATTCTCGAGCGCCCGCAAACGCGCGCCCTCACGGTCGCGCCATTCGACCGGCAACAGGTCGATCACCTCCAAGACGGCCTGCCAACGAGCCGCCGCGGTGGCCGGATCGTGACGGATCTCGGCGGCGCGCGCGGTCGCCATCAGACGCAGCGGCCACGCCACGAGCCGCAACTCGCTCTCGAGCTCGGCAACGGTATCGGCGGCGTCTCGCTCCCGCCCCAATTGGATCAGCGTGTCGATCCACAGCAGCTCGACCCACGGCACACCGGGGTTCGCGGCGCGCAGGTCGGAGACCCGACCCAACGCACGGGTCGGCTCGTAGGCTCGCAACCACTCGCGGACATCGGCGGCCTGGGCGAGACCGCTCGACGACAGCATGACCGGTGGCATCGTCGTGCTCGGATCGGCCAGCGTCGGCACGACGCCGAGCGCGGGCCCGAGCTCGGTGGCCAACTCGCCGGCGAGACCGACCAAATCCTCGCGATCACCGACCACCGTCCACTCCTTGACGGAGCGTCCTCGCATCGGACCGTCGGTGCGCCACAGACGCATCTCGACCTGGAGACCCGAACCCTCGACCTGGTACCGACCGGTGAGCAAGAACTCGGCGCCGAGCATCTCGCGTAGGTCGACCGTCAGACTCGACGGTGGCGGCACCCCCGCCGCCAAGGTGCGGGTCGCGGCGATCGACTCGACCTTGCTCCGCGGTAGCCACGCGAGCTCGTCGGCGATCAATTGATGCATCACCAACTCTTCGAGCACGCTACCGATGATCGGCGAGGCGCCACCGTCCGGCCGGATGCCACCCACCGCGACATCGGTCCTTTCGACTTCGTCTTGCCGCACCGTCGACACGGCAGCGGGAGTCGACGTCGGGTCGGGCTCGCGAGGCAGAGCCAGAAAGCCGACGGCGACCGCCAGGGCGATCGCCATCGCCGCGCCCGCGATTCGACGTGGTTGTCGACGCAGCTGACGCACCACTCGTTCCGGTGAGAAACGACGTCCAAACGTGCGCGATGGCAGCACCCGTCCTTCGGCGTCGGGCTGCAGCGAAAGCAAATCGGTGCGGAGCTCTTCGACGGTTTGATAGCGATCGCGGAGATCCTTCGCCAAACAGCGCTTGATCACCCATTCGAGCTCCGACGGTAAATCGTCACGGTGCTCGGAGGGTGACGCCGGCTCACGGTGCACCACCGAAAACAGCACCGATAGATCGTTGCTACCGGTGAAGGGCCGACGCCCGGTCACCATCTCGTAGAGGATGACGCCCAGCGCCCAGACATCGGTCGCCGGCCCGGCGTCGTCACCATACGCCTGCTCGGGGGACATGTACGCCACCGTGCCCATGACCGTGCCCGAGCGGGTGATCTCCGAAGCACCGGCAGTGATTTTCGACAGACCGAAATCGAGCACCTTGACCGTGCCATCGCGGGTAATCATCAAATTGCCCGGCTTGATGTCGCGGTGCACGATGCCGCGCTGGTGCGCGGCCACCAAACCGTCGCACGCCTGCACCACCAGATCCACCGCCACCTCGACATCCATCGGCCCACGGTCGATCCGCTCTTTGAGCTGGAGAATAAAACTGCTCTTGCCGGCTCCCCACTCGGCGAGCAGGGCGATCGTCATCGGCGTCTGCTGCTCCGAGTGCGTCAGCATCTCGGCGAGCGTGCGAACGAGCGGGCCACGGCCGAGCCTGTCTTCGGCCGTGGGGGCGTCGATGCGGATCGTGGAGGCTTGATGAGGTTCGGTCGGCCGAGATTGGCCGGCTATCGATTGTTTATCGAGATTTTCG
>JBCDBH010000378.1:0-5783 GCA_039184055.1 Acidobacteriota bacterium | reverse complement strand
GGTAGTTGGCCTGGTAGGCGTGGCCGTTGTGGAGGTATTGGTTGTGGTCGACCGCGGCGCCGTCGGCGATGAAGGTGTCGAGCACGAAGGGGTTGTCGATGTCGCTGACGTCCCAGACGTAGGTTTTGGTGTTGTGCCCGAAGTTGAGCTCGTCGCGTTCGTCGTCGTGCACCCAGCGGGTTTGATCGCCGTTGAGCCAGCCTTGGTGAGTGAAACCCGAGCCGACGTAGCCTTGCCGGGCGACCTGGACCGGACTCTGTTTGTCGGTGACGTCGACGATGGTGAGGGTGTCTTCATTGGAGGCGAAGCACAGCTCGCGGCCCTGGTAGGCGGTATCGGGGCCCGAGTAGGTGATGCATTGGGCGTCGTGGGTGTAGCCGTCGGCTGAGAAACACCCGGCGAAGGTGGGCTCGATGGGATTGCGAATGTCGATCATGTGCAAGCCGCCGTTGCAGCTCGTCTCGTCGCCACCGACCGCGTAGGCGAAGCCGCTATCGGTGTTGATGACGATGTTGTGCGAGCGCGAGAAGCCGTCGTAGTGAGCAGTCTCGGTAAAGGTGACCGGAGGCGAGGCGACGTTGCGCAATTGAGTGAGGTCGAAGACCTGCATGCCGTGATTGCCGGCGAAGTCGGCGACGATAAAGGCGTGATTGGCGTAGGTTTTGATGTCCCGCCAGGGCGCGGAGCTGGCGCGCGTCGGGAGGTTGCCGAGATAGATCGGATTGGCCGGATCGCTGATGTCGACGAAGGCGGTGCCGTTGGTGCGACCGAAGATGGCGTATTCCTTGCCGTCGAGCGGGTCGGTCCAACCCCAATTGTCGTTGCCACCGCCGCCACCGACGCTGGAAAGCGGCAGAAAGGCCATGAGATCGACGTTCTGGCACGGGAAGATATCGGCCATGCCACCGGTACACGGTGCCGGGCTCTCGCGCTGGTAGGCGATCTTCTCCAATTTGGTGTGGCCGTGCGCGGCCATCATGATCGCCTCGAGATCGACCACGGCGTTGAGCTTGCGCGCCTCCTCAGGGATGTTGCAACCAAAGGTCGGAACGATAGCCATGCTGGCGACGATGAAGAAAGACACGATGATGCGTGTGGCATTTGCAAGACGCATAGAACCTCCAGAACGCATGGGACTCCTCCGAGTCGAAAGCTCGTCGATTCAAAAGCTCTCGGTGTTGCTTCGGTAAACCATCTCGACCTGACCGACGCGAACGTTGTCACCCGATTTCAACGCGGTGGCACCGAGCACGCGCTGCCCGTTGACGAAGCTACCGTTGGTCGACGTGAGGTCGAGCAGGTAATGCGCGCCGGTGAAAGGCACGATCCGACAGTGCTGGGCCGACAGGGCGGGGTCGCGAAGATCGAGGGTGTTGCCCCCACCGAGACGCCCGATGGCAAACGCACGATCGTCGTCGAGCTCGAAAGAACGCGCATCTTCGCCAGGCTCTCTCACCCATAATACGCCACGTCGCCGCAGCACACGAGTGTGCTCGAGCACCTCCCCATTGTCGAGCATGTCGAAGACGATCGTATTGCCGGTCATCTCACGCGCCTGCTCACCGGGCAACACCGGCTGGTTGAGCAGCTGATCCTCCATCTGCCGATGAATCGGCAGACGTTCAGTGATCGCGCCCGGATCGTCGATCGGACCGGCACCGGCTTCCGACGGAGCGGGAGCCACGGGAGGCAGCTCACCGACGAAAGGATTGTCGTTCGAGGGCTCGGCGGCCAAACGGCGGTCGCGGAGCCACACCACCGCCAGCGCGACCAATGCCGCCAGAGTGGCCGAAAGCAGGATCGGCAGCCACGGAAACGGTGGCACGGATCGTTCGGATGAAGGACTCGCGGCAGCGGGAGAGGCGGCGTTTTCCCGAGGCGTCGTCGCGGTCAAAGGAATCGACCCGGGAGCGGCCTCGGTGACCGTCGCGGTCGGCGCTCGGCGACTACGCACCGCGCGTACCGCGCCACGCGCCGCGGTCAGGGCCGCTTCGACGCTGCGATCCTCCACCGTGTCGAGCCGACCGAGGTAGTGCCCGTCGGTTACCATCGCCAGCCGTCGTAACGCCAGCACCTCGACCCGTCGCCCGATCCCTGCGGCGAGGATCGGCACACCCTGTTCCTCGGCACGGCGCGCGATGTCCTCGACGGTGGTGGCGCTCTGCTCGTCGCGACCGTCGGTGACCAGGATCACCACGCCGCCGTCGTCGAGCGCCCGCGACGCGGTGAACAACGCGTCGTTGAGCAAGGTGAAGTCGCCATCGACCTCGAGGTCGTCGAGCGCGGCCACGACCTGCGCCGGAGTCGCGCCGATCTCGACCATCCAACGGGGCTCGTCGTCGAACGCGAGAAGACCCGTGGGGGTGCTCGGATCGAGGCCTTCGAGCATCGGCCGCAGCCGGTCGGCGACCGCATCGAGCTCCGTGGCGCTGAGCGAACGACTGGTGTCGACCGCCACGACGAGAGGGATGGGCTGGGCAGCGACCGCGGGCGCCATCCCGAGGACGAAAACGAGGATTGTGAAGACGCGTAGGTGAATCGTCGACATCGAGGTCATCAGTCTAGCCCACATGTCTCACCAAACCGTCGGCTGCAGCTCGCAAACGCACGCGATCTCTGGGCGTACTCGCTCTTCGCTCCCTCGACGTACCTTCGGGTACGCCGCCGGTCGCTCATCCCTGCGCTGCCCAGATCTCACGCACGGTTGCGAGCCTCGCAACGACGTTTGGTGAGACATGCGGTCTAGCTGAAGGTTGTCCGAACGGGGTGCAATCGATCGCCTCGACCGCCTCCACAGCCCCGTGTGGATGTGCTACCTTCTGCCAACCTCATATGTCATCGAGGAGAAGCCGATGAGCGACCAAGGACGTGACCAGACATCGATTATCGCCGCCGGTACCAAGATCGTAGGCGAGATCACCGGTGCCCCGCCGATCGAGATCTGGGGCACTCTCGACGGAACGGCAACCACCGAAAAAGCCCTGACCGTGCGTTCGGGTGGCGCGGTCCACGGCAACGTGGAAGCGCAGGAAGTGGCCATCGAGGGCGAGCTGGAAGGCAAGGCGCAAGCGCACAACCGTATCCACCTTCGCAATGGCTGCAAAGTCACCGCCGAGTTGAAGACGAGCTCACTGTCGATCGACGACGGTGCGTTCTTCGAAGGCTCGGTCGAAATGCGAACGGGCAAGAACGCCAGCTGAGCCCCGTTTCATTCCGAAACGACGAGCGCGTGGTGGTTTTCGCCACGCGCTTTTGTCGTTGTGGTCGAGTCGTGCGATGATTGGAGATCGGTTTCACGTTGCCTGTCCGGGTAACGTCTCCTTTCTCTTCTTTGGCTCCGAGGAATGCGAATGATTCTGCAAGGTAAAACCGCGCTCATCGCTGGTGGCGCTGGCGCGGTCGGCGAAGGCATCGTCGGCGCGTATCTCGACGCTGGCGCGACCGTGCTCGTCCCGTCCCGTTCCCAGGCGAAACTGGATTCGCTGACCGAGGCGCTCGCCGAGCGTGCCGAGGATCGTCTCCTCACCATGGTCGGTCATATCGGCAGTATCGAAGGCGCCGAGGCGGTACGTGCCGCCGTGCTCGATCACTTCGGTCATCTCGATGCGGTGGTGGCGTCGATCGGCGGCTGGTGGCAGGGTGCTCCCCTGGTCGATGTCGACCTCGACAGCTGGAATCAGGTGCTCGCCAACAACCTCACCGCGCATCTGATCGCCGTGCAGCACTTTCTGCCGCTGGTGATCACGAGCGCCGGTAGCTACACGATGATCAACGGTGGCGCGGCCCTGACGCCGCTGCCCAAGTCGGCGCCGATCTCGATCGTCGCGGCGGGTCAGATGATGATGGCGCGGGCGCTGGCGAAGGAAAACGAAAACCAGCCGGTTCGTATTCATTCCTTGCTGCTCGAGACACCGATCATCAGTCGCACCCGTCCCGAAGGTCCGACCTCGTGGCTCACCGCCGACGAAGTCGGTTCGTTCTGCGTCCGGATCGCCGCCGAAGGCCATCCCGACGGCGCCGTGATTCGTTTTCGCGACCGCTCCCAGCTCGCGACGGTGTAAGCCAAGGCTTACGCGCCTACGAGATCCATCCCGGCGTACCGACCGTACAAAGAGTTATGAGACGTTTCCTCGTACTACTCATCACGTTGGAGGTCGCCCTCGTGTCCACTCCCGCCATGGGTGCCTCGACGTTTTTGCACGACGACTGGACCACCGTGAAACAGGCCATCGTCGACGAACGTGGCTTTGTCGACTATCGCACCCTGGTCGCCGATCGTGCTCTCTTCGATCGCTATATCGCCGACCTGATGGCGCGTAGCCCCGACTCCCACCCGGCCTTCTTCGCCGACCGCGATGCCGAGCTCGCCTATTGGCTCAACGCGTACAACGCGATGACCATCTACAGCGTGCTCGACAAAGGCATCGACATCGACTCGGTGTGGGGCTGGACGGGTACGGGTGTCGTCTTCTTCGCGGTCCGCAAGATCACCCTGGGCGGCAAGCAGATGACGCTCAAATCGCTCGAAGACAACATCATCCGCGCCCGCTACGGCGATGCTCGCATCCACGCGGCGATCAATTGTGCTTCGTTCAGCTGCCCTCCCCTGCCCCAGGAGGCCTTCGTCGCTGAGCGTCTTGACGAGCAGCTCGATGGCATGGTGCGGCGCTGGATCGGACTCAACGAGCATTTGCAGGTCGATGCTCAGCGCAAAGTCGTCAAACTCAACAAGATCTTCCAGTGGTTCAAGGAAGATTTCGTCGCCGAAAAGCCGTCGCTGATCGAGTGGGTCAATCAATTCCGCGACGAACCGATCCCGACTTCGTACAAAGTCGAATTCCTCCCCTACGACAAAGGGCTCAACCGGCAACAGTAGCCGGTGAGCCCGCTCACCAGCTACTGTTTCGTCCTCTCAACGAACAACGTCGCTCAGGCTTATTGAGATCGCTTAGCCTGAGGTTCGACGCCGTTCAACGTCATCACCGGAGTCGATGAGCACCGTACACACCCTGAAGGGCCCGTGGTGACGATGCGGTGACGATCCCCACCATACGAGTACGAGACGAGTCGAAGAAGAAGCCGAAGTTTCGTCCGTTGGCGAGACCCCGATAGCCGATCACGTCGACGTTGAAGACCTGCTTTGTCGCGCGCACCGTCAAAACGAGGTTGTTCTCGGCATCGATCAGCTCGATGTCGATCTGATCGGCGTCATCAGCGGGTCGTCGAATCTTGCGCCCCCTCCAGAACGGGTTCTGTTGTCCGCAGTCGATGATGTACGTGAGATCTGTCATGAGTCTTTCCTTCCTTGGTCATTTCTTTGGACTTGGCGGAATGCCGAGTCTTTTTGGATCAATCGAGGAAAGAGCAAACAACATGCCATACACGAAACTCGAGTATCCATGACGCTCGCGGACAGATTTCATGTCACAAAACGTTTCGTGACGTCACAAATCAACAGCAAAGTCGACTCACCAGCTCGATCAATCGAAACCGAGCCCACGCATACGCCTGCGGAGAGCGGCCGCCGAGACCTCGAGTCGATCGACCATTCGACCGAGATCACCGTCACAGTCGGCGGACGCCGCGGCAATCTCGTCACGGCTCAGCTCGCTCGCCTGGCGCACTCGGGAACTACGTTTGATCAGCTTGTAAACGGCCGCCCGCGAGATACCGAGTCGTGTCGCGGTGTCACCGATTCGGAAACGCTCGGCACGGAGTGCCCCACGAACTTGCTCGTCCGCGATCTCTTCGAGACGCGCTCGGTGGCGCGCGGGTTTGACCTG
>JBCDBH010000377.1:0-5797 GCA_039184055.1 Acidobacteriota bacterium | reverse complement strand
GCCGCCACCACCCGCGCCGAAATAGAAAACCGTCAGCTCACCGTCACCGCCCTCGCCAGGAATCGCCGCTTGGGCGAGACGCATCGAGTTCGCGGGCGGCTCGGCACGCCACGCGCTCGGCATGGTGAAGGTGGCGCCAGGTGCTTGGATCGTGTGGCCGTCGGTGGTGCTGTCGCCCCCCGCGCGTACCGGCTGCAGGTCTGAATCACTGGTCGAATACGCCGTCGATTCTGTACTCGGAGCCGGATCTTCGGCGGTGGTTTCGGGCGCGGGGTCGCTAGCGCAACCGACCATCACCAGCGAGAAAAGAAGAGCGATGACAAGACCGGGGAAACGAAAGCGCGAATCGAGCGTCATGGTGGTTCTCCAGCAAAGAGTTATCGAAGCTGGAGATTATCGGACTCGACGGTGCAAGGAAAAGTCCGCCCGACGGGTGGGTGGCTCGTGTAGGGTACGGCATCATCCGGAGTGCTGCCACCAACCGGGAATTCAAGGAGGAATCGCCATGGCCACGCCCACCCGTCTGACCGATACCGCCGTTGTCGACGACCTGATCGCCCGCTCGCACGAACACCCGATTTTGGTGTTCAAGCACAGTCTGATCTGTCCGATTTCGAGCGCCGCCTACGCCGAATACGGCAAGTTCATCGACGCGATGGCCGCCGATTCACCGGTCGAGCTCACCCTGATCGAGATTCAACGGGCGCGCGACGTCTCCAACCGCGTGGCCGAGGCCACCGGGGTGCGTCACGAATCGCCGCAAGCGTTGTTGTTTCGTGATGGCGAGGTCGTGTGGCACGCCAGCCACCGCAAGATTTCCAAGCAGAGCCTCGAACAGGCGGTCGCCGACCACTGACTCTTCGACGACCAGCCCGTCGCCGACTGCTGGCTCGGTCGCGTGTTACGGCCTCAGTCCATAGGCCTGGAGCTGACGCGCGGCGCGGGTCAAGTGTTGCTGCATCGAGGCCATGTAGCGGTCGACCTGGTCGAATTTGCCCTGGGTACAGCTGCTCGCCGCCAGCCGGAGCTGCAGGAAAGCACGCTCCAGGTTGGGGTTGACCTCCGTGTCCGGGGCGGTGAACACCACCGCGCGCTGGTCGAGCAGTCGGATCGTCTCGGCGCTCAGCTCGCGACAGGCGGTGGCCATCGATCGAGAGTCACCGGCCCGGCGCGCGCTGAGAAAATCACCCAAGGCCGATTTCACCGGTCGCACCGCCGGGGCGTAGGTGTGCTCGTTCCAATACGCCATGAGCTCGGTTTGCGTCGGTGGACGCGGGGGCGGTTTGAGGCTGTCGAGATAGGCCTTGACGTCGGCCTGTGCTTCGACCCCGGCCATTTGGATCGGAGTGAGGTAAGGCTCGAGATAACGCGCCAGCTCCGGATCGGGAATCACCATCAGCCGTGACAGCTCGATACGCTCGGTCTCGCCGCGTTGGCGTGCCTCGAGCACCCGTGCTTCGAAGTCGGTGAACGGCGCTTGGGGATGCGCAGCGAGATCGCAGAGCTCGGTATCGCTGGCGAGCAGACGCTGCATCGACGCGACCGTTTCGTCGTGCACCTCTTCGGCGGCGCGGGGGATGAAGTCGTCGATCACATCTTCAGCGGCGCGCGCCGCGGCGAGATCGAGACTGCCGTCTTTGAGCATGTAGTCATGGGCCACGCCGGCGTGCGCTGGATCCTCGCCACGCCATACACCCATCAGCTGATCGGTGAGCCTGGAGCACAGATCACCGTGGTAGTGGAGGAGCGCGACCGTGGTGGCGCCCCAATCGCCCGCGGCGGGCTCCGGGAGATCGTCGAGCGCGGTGACCGTCGACGCCAACGCGAGGAAAAGGAGCGATACGAGCGGGAGTCGAATTCCTCGGTGTGTCGTCATGATCCAAGTATAGCCGGGAAACGATCCCTCTCGCGGGTGCCCTCGTAACCGCGTGGTAAGCTCCATGTGGAGGGAGCGCTTCGGTCGCAGGCGTGTATGACGTCGTCCGAACGCTCCTTTTTCTATGCATCCCTTCGCTTCTTCTCCGGGTGAACACCTTCCGAATGATCGGCTTGACTGGCTCAGGTAGGACGTTGCCGTGACGACTCTTGCGGATATCGATGACGAGCGTGGCCCGCTGACCGTGGCCGATCCGGTCGGCGCGCGTGCATCGCAGCCATGCGAACTCTTGGCGCATCTGGAGACGGTGGCCGCCTCGATGCCGAATCGGGTGGCGCTCGTCTCGCGGGGTGAGGGCGCGCGTGCGAGCTTTGGCCAGCTTCTCGACGACATCGACCGTCTCGCCGAGCGCGTGCCGTGTCGCGCCGGTGAGCCGGTGGCCTTGGCGACCGGCAATAGCCTTGCTTTTTGCACGCTCTTCTTCGCGCTTCGTCGTCGCGGCGTACCGGTGGTGACGCTCGACGCCGGTCTCGAGCCGGCGGCCAAAGCCCATACCTGTCGACGTCTTGGGATCCCGCTCCTGCTCGACAGCGACGGTGAGATCGTGCTCGACGCCGAGCGCGGCGTGATCGATAGTCAGCGGATCACCGTCGGTGGCACCGCCGACGTACGCGCCCGTCGCCTGGCGGTCGATCCGGTGTGTCCGCCATCCGACATCGCCTTGATCAAGCTCACGTCCGGATCCACCGGGGAGCCCACCGGCGCCTGCTTTACCGCCGCTTCGTTGCTCGCTGGCATTCGACAGATCGGCGCGGGGATGAAGCTCGACGCCGGCAACGTCGTCTTGGTGGTCATCCCGCTCAGCCATTCCTACGGTTTCGACAACGGCATCCTGTCGCTCGCCGTGCTCGGTACCCCTCTCGTGCTCGAACCGAGTATCTATCCGGTCGCGATCCTGCGCGCCTTGCGCGACAGCGACGCCGACGTCTTGCCGGTCGTGCCGCCCTTGGTGCGCAGTCTCGGTCAGACCGCCTGGGCCGGGGTCACGGCACTCGACAAGGTGATGTGTGCCGGGGGCGTTCTGCGGCCCGAAGCGGCGCGGGCGTTTCATCAGGCCTCGGGACGTCACGTGCACAACTTCTACGGTTCCACCGAGACCGGTGGCATCAGCTTCGAGAGCTCGCCCGGTACGGCCGAAGCCTGTGGCACCGTCGGTCACCCTCTACCGGGTGTACGGATCGAGCTCGGCGAAGACGGTCGGGTGGAGGTGTATTCGGCGGCCAATCTCGATGGTCGGTTCGACGATCGGGGGTTTCACTCCGCCGATGTCGATGCTGGGGTCGCCACCGGTGATCTCGGTGCCTGGACCGGCGAAGGTCGACTTCGTCTGATCGGTCGGAGCTCCGACCTGCTCAACATCGGTGGCCGTCGGATCGCCACGGCGACGGTCGAAAAGGCTCTCCTGGCGCTCGACGGGGTCAGCGAAGCAGCGGTGGTCGGGATCGACGACGAGGTGCGTGGGCAGCGTACGGTCGCCTTTTTGGTCGCTGACCACTGGCCGGTGAGCGTGAGAGGTCTTCTACCTCACGTCGCACCACGCGAGGTTCGACGCATCCAAGCCTTGCCCTTCACCGAACGTGGCAAACTCGATCGCGCCCGCTTGCGCTACCTGGCGAGCCGCGAACGCTCGTAAAGCAGGATCCTCGACGAAGACTTGCCCGATTTCATGACCACTTTTGATCTACCACGCCCGCTACCGATGGCCGATCTGGCGACGATCAGCGACGACGAGATCGTCGTCACCGGGCTCGGTGCGGTGAGCGGTGGCGGCTGGGGCTGGCGTCCGTTGTGGCGCACGCTGCTGACGGGCGAGACCGTGATTCGCCCCGTCGAACGTTTCGATGTCACCACCCATCGCACCCGTCACGCCGCCGAGGTTCCCGACGCCGGGCCCGACGAACGGCTCGATATTCGAGCTCCATCGTCCCGCTGGTGGTCGCTCGCCGATCGCTACGCCATCGGTGCGACCGTCGAAGCGCTCGACGACGCCGGGCTCACTGGCTCGGACCGGCTCACCCCCGCGGGGGTGTACTTCGCCTCGTCGACCGGCGGTATGTGGAAAGCCGAAAGCTTCTTCGCCGGCTTGACGGGCAACGGGCCACGGCGTCCGGCCAAGACGGTCGGCTCGCAGGATTACAGCGGCCCGGGAGACGCGGTGGCGCGTTACGTCGGCTGCACCGGCCCGGTCGAGAGTCATTCCACCGCCTGCTCGTCGAGCACCCTGGCGATCGGTGCCGCGCTCGATGCCCTGCGCGACGGCGAGATCGACATCGCCTTGGCGGGTGGCTCCGACGGTCTTTGCCAGCTCACCTACGCCGGTTTCAACTCGCTGCGTGCCGTCGCGGCCGAGGCGTGTCGACCCTTTCGTGGCGATCGCGACGGGATGTCGCTCGGTGAAGGCGCGGCTGTGCTGGTGCTCGAAACCGCGCGTCATGCGCGCGCGCGGGGCGCGTCCGCCTGGGCGGTGCTGGCGGGTGCCGGAGGCTCGTGCGACGCCGGCCACATGACCGCGCCGTCCAAAGACGGCGAAGGCCCCAAGCGCGCCGTCGAAGCCGCGCTCGCCGATGCCGCTCTCGACGCCGACGCCATCGCCTTCGTCAACGCTCACGGCACCGGCACACCCCGCAACGATGCCGCCGAAGCCGCCGCGCTCGGCACGGTGTTCGGAGCGCGGATTGGCTCCTTGCCGATTACCTCCACCAAAGGCTCGGTCGGCCATCTGCTCGGTTCCGCCGGCTCGCTCGAAGCCCTGGTCACCGTGCTCAGCCTGGTCGCCGGGGTCGTGCCACCGACCCCGGGTGATGGGGACGTCGATCCGGCGATCGAGGTCGACCTCGTACGCGACGTCCCGCGCCAGCTCGACGCGCAGGCACACCACGGTCTGACCCTCAACCTCGCCTTCGGTGGCGCCAATGCCGCGCTGATCTTTTCGCGAGCATGCCAATCGTGACGCACGCGGTCATCACGGGATTGGGTGTCGTCAGTCCCTTTGGCTGTGGTCGTGAACGCTTCGTCGCTGGGCTCGCAGCCGGTCAGCCGATCCTCAGCGAGGTCGACACCAGCGCTGGCTACCACCTGAATCGTGGCGCCCGACTCGTCGCCGCGACGGACGATCGCGAGCTCGGTGAATGGGTGCCCGCGCGGCTCGCGCGCCGGATGAGCCTGCCCTCGCGGCACGCCGTCGGCGCGGCCCGGATGGCGCTCGTCGACGCCGGTTTGGATCCAAAAGAAAAGCTCGGACCGCGCGCCATCGTTTCGATGGCGACCGCGTACGGCATGCCCGGGGTCACCGAAGAGCTGCTCCACGACATTCTCGACGACCCGACCACCGCATCGCCCTTCGCCTTTCCAGAAAGCGTCGCCAACGCTCCTGCCGCGCAGATCGCCATCATGAGTGGCGCGGGTGGCCTCAACCTCACCTTCACCGAACGCGCCGCCGGACCCCTGCTCGCCTTGGGTCGCGCCGCGCGTGAGATTCGTCGTGGTCGCGCCGACATCGCGCTCGCGGGGGCCTTCGACGAAACCCACCCCTTGCTCCACGCCTGTCTCGATCGTCTCGGTGCCCTCGCTCGCGAGCGCCGTGGACATCCAGAACGCCCACGGCCCTTCGCTGAGGATCGTGACGGCTTCGTGCTCGGTGGCGGCGCGACCGTGCTCGTGGTCGAAACCGAAGAGCGCGCCCGTCAGCGTGACGCCAACGTTTTGGCACGGGTCGTCGCTTCCGGTGGTGGCTTCGATCCCAGCGCACCGGCGTGGGATTGGGGTACCGGGGCCGACGTTCTCGGCAATCGACTCCGCGCCTTTCTCGACCGTCACGATGTCGTGGTCGTCCGCAGCGTCGCCAGCGCCTCGGGCAGCAGG
>JBCDBH010000376.1:0-5852 GCA_039184055.1 Acidobacteriota bacterium | reverse complement strand
GGGTGGTGTCGTCGCCGTAGACGCCGATGAAGCATTCGAGGCTGTCGTCGAGGGTGAGATGGGTGTAGAGACCCGGGGTTTCGGAGAGCAGGATGAAGCCGTCGTTTTCGTAGGCGATCACCCGTAGCCGGGTGTCTTCATCTTCGTTGAAGATACCGGCGTCGATGCTCGGGCGAGCGGTGAATGGCGGTAGGCCGAGGAGCTGTGCGATGGCGAGCTCGGGCTCACCCGGGGCGACGTAGCCACGGGCGACGATCTCGGCTGGCGTTGGCGATCCGGGCACGACCTCGCCCGCGAGGTTGGTGAAGAAGAAGGCCGGCCAGACGTCGGCGCTGATCTGCATGATGTTGCCGAGCACCGGGTCGGCGACGATGAAGCTCTGGATGATCGGCCCGGCGGCACCACTGTCGACGAACGCCCAGGTGACCTCGGCGGGGTAGTCGGGCGCCACCAGGATCGCTTCGCTGATGTCGTAGGCATCCTCGAGGTTGGTGCCGGCATCGATCAAGCGTTGCTGGGTCATCTGGACGACGGTGCCACCGAGGCTGTGCCCAATGATGGTGCGCGGCTCGATATCGATCGACTCCAAGGCGTCGAGCACCGCGATGACGGTGGTGACGTAGTCGTCGAGCAGCAGCTCGCCGTAGACGATGCCGGTGGGCACGCTGCTCAGACCGTGCCCAGGCAGGTCGATCGCCAGCACACACGACGCGGGTCCGAGCGCCTCGGCGTAGGGACGCCAGGTCTCGGCGGTGTAAGGACCACCGTGGATCGTGACCTGACAATCCTCGCGGTCGGGATCACCCATCAGGGTTACGTGGATGTCAGTGAACACACCGGGACGAAGCTCGACGTTTCCGATCAAGAGACCATCGGCGGTGGCGCTCAGGCAGACGGCGGCCAGGGGCGAGGCGAACAGAACGAGTGTGGTGACAGCGAGTAAGCGCGTGACGTTCATCGGTGAGACTCCTTTCGTTGAGAGTTCTCTCGAGGAACGAAGCTCGTCGATCGATTCCCTCACTCGGCAGCTCTTTTGGCTTGTCCGATCGATCTAGCGACACAAAGAAAAAGGCCGTCTCCTTGGAGACGGCCTTTTCTGCTTCAGCGAAGCGCTTGCAATCAGGCGAACTGCGCCGCTTCGGTCGATTCGGCCATCGCGGAGGTGGCGCTGGTGCCACCGGTGATGACCGTGCGAACGGCGTCGAAGTAGCCGGTGCCGACTTCGCGCTGGTGCTTGGTGGCCGTGTAGCCTTCGCTCTCGGCGGCGAACTCGGCTTCTTGCAGACGGCTGTAGGCGGTCATGCCAGCCTGGCGGTAGCCGCGTGAGAGCTGGAACATGCTGTGGTTGAGGGCGTGGAAGCCGGCCAGGGTGACGAATTGGAATTTGTATCCCATGGCGCCGAGCTCGCGCTGGAAGCGGGCGATGGTGGCGTCGTCGAGGTTGGACTTCCAGTTGAAGGACGGTGAGCAGTTGTAGGCGAGCATCTTGCCCGGGAATTGCTCTTGCACGGTCTCGGCGAAGCGTTTGGCCTCGGCGAGGTCGGGAGTGCTGGTCTCGCACCACAGGAGGTCGGCGTACGGCGCGTAGGCGAGCCCACGGGCGATCGCCATGTCGAGGCCACCGGTGATGCCGTAGAAGCCCTCGGGGGTACGCTCGCCAGTCATGAAGCGGTGGTCGACCTCGTCGATGTCGCTGGTCATGAGCTTGGCGGAGTTGGCGTCGGTACGGGCGATGAGCACGGTCGGCACGTTGCAGACGTCGGCGGCGAGACGCGCGGCGACGAGGGTCTGAACGAATTGCTGGGTCGGCACGAGGACCTTGCCACCCAGGTGACCACATTTTTTCTCGGAGGCCAGCTGGTCTTCGAAATGCACACCGGCGGCACCGGCGTCGATCATTGCCTTCATGAGCTCGAAGGCGTGCAGCGGGCCACCGAAGCCGGCCTCGGCGTCGGCGACGAGCGGTGCCAGCCAATGGGTGGAGTCGTCACCCTCGGCGTGATGGATCTGATCGGCGCGCAGCAGAGTGCCGTTGATCCGACGGACGAGATCGGGCACCGAGTTCGAGGCGTAGAGGCTCTGATCGGGGTACATCTGCCCGGTGAGGTTGGCGTCGGCGGCGACCTGCCAGCCGCTGACGTAGACCGCCTCGAGACCGGCCTTGACCTGTTGCATCGCCTGGTTACCGGTCATGGCGCCGAGCGCGTTGACGTAGGGGCGCTCGTGCATCAGCTGCCACAGCCGCTTGGCGCCGTTCTCGGCGAGGGTGTGGTGGATATCGACCGTGCCTCGGAGCTTTTCCACCTGCTCGGTGCCGTAGGGGCGCTCGATGCCGTTCCAGCGGTCGTCGTTGGGAGCTTTGCCGTGGGTTTCGCTGTACATCACTGCCTCCTGCTAGAGGAAAAAAAGAGGGTCGTTTTGCGTGTCGAATCCGTGGGCTGCCGCTCAGCCAACGAGCTCGGAGGTACGGGTTAGGAACGGGGCGAAATCGTCTTGGACGAAGACCGATTCGGCGTCGTCGGCGGCGCGCAGCCACGAGGCGCGGTCCTCGCCGGTGGCGCCGGTCTCGTCGAGAATGCGTTCGAGCTCTTCTTGGAAGACTCGGCGGAGAAGCGTCTTGTCGACCACGATCGAGTCGTCGCCGTCGCTCACCGTGACCGCGTTGTGCAGCCACTGCCAGGTTTGGGCGCGCGAAATCTCGAGGGTGGCGAGGTCTTCCATCAGGTCGTCCCAGGCGACACAGCCGATGTCGGCATTCCAGCCGCGCAGGTAGGCGATTCCGACCCGGACGTTGGTGCGTAGACCGGCCAAGGTGTGTGGCGGGGTGGCGTGGGGGAGCAGATCCGGGTACTCGCCCAGCGACTCGTCGATCACGTCGATCTGGTTGTCCTGGGTGAAGGCGGCCAGGGCGACACCGATGAAGTAGGGGTGCGACACCCAGCAGCCGTCGTGACCGAGCGACGCCTCGAGCTCTTTGTCTTCGCGCACCTTGGCGGTTTGTTCGGCGCGACGCTCGGGGGTGCGACCCGGGGTGAAGGCGGCCATGCCACCGATCGCAAACGCGCCACGACGGTGACAGACGTTGATCAGGCGGCGGGCGTAGTTGCGCATCCACGGACGGTTGAGACCGATCGACGCACGGTCTGCCATCACCCGGTCGGGATGGGCCTTGAGTACCTTGATGTCACTGAAGATCTTGTCCCAGCGGCCGACGTTCAAACCAGCGGCGTGCTCGCGGATCTCCCAGAGGATCTCTTCCATCTGAAACGCGGCGGGCAGGGTTTCGATCAAGAAGGTGGCGCGGAGGGTGCCGACCTCGAGACCGACGGCCTTTTGCGCCAGGGTGAAGAGTTGGTTCCACCAGCGCGCTTCGAGATAGTGCTCGACCTTGGGCACATAGAAGGTCGGAGTGGTACTTTGCTCGACAAAACGCTTGCCCGTGTGAAAAAGCACCAGGGCAAGATCGAGCAAACCGCCCGCGACGGGGGTGCCGTCGATTTCTAGATTGGCCTCGTCGAGATGGAGACCCCGCACCCGCACCATGGGATGCGCCATGTCGGTGGTGTTGATTTCGTAGACGGTATCGGCCTGGTCGCCTTTGCCCTTTTTGACGAAGGTCAAGTCACCGTTGGCGATACCGATGACGTTGACCACACCGTCGATGACATTACGCCACGATGGTTTCATCGAGTCTTCGAAATCGAGCATCGCGGTGTCGGCTCGGTCGCCATCGGCGTTGCGACTGAGCATGTTGATTACCATCTTGGTGTTGTTCACCGGACCGGTGATTTCGACGCGCCGCCGCGTCAGATCGGCCGGGATCGGCGCGACCTTCCAGCCGTTGCTGTGCGTCGCCGGATGGCCGTTGTCGCAATAGGTGGGCAACTGGCCCGTGTCCCAGGCTGCCTGTCGGGTTTCGCGGTGGGCCAAGAGCGTTTGACGTTCGGTTTCGAGCGCTCGATGGAGCGCCGCGACCACCTCGATCGCCTCACCACTCAACACCTTTTCGGTTGTCGTATCCCACGCGGCGGCGGGGATCCGCACGCCCGGAGCCAGGTCCCGCCAAACCGCCTTGTCTTCGCTGATCGCCACTGCCGCCATGAGAAATCCTCCGCTGCGAAGTTGCATGAATGCGCTCGAGAACCCGCGTGCCGCATCGGGGTCTCGCTTGGTTGCCGCGTAGCGGCAATCTCATTGACGCGATGCAGAAGAAGCGTAGCGTCGCGTAAAGGCAAGGTCAAGCGAAATTTCGCTGGATTTGTAAATTCTGCTCAACCGGGCAGGTTCGCCCGTCCGTGCGGGTAGTCTTTCGGCAGGTGGGCGGACGCCTTTGTCGGCGCTTCATCCACCGCTGCTACACTGCCGAGTTATGGAAACGGAGCATCTGCGCACCATTCTCGGTCTCAAGCTACGGCGTCTTCGTCAAGACCGAGGCTTGGGGCTCAAGGATTTGGCGCGCTTGAGCGGGATGTCGATTTCGTACCTGAGTGAAATCGAGAAAGGGCGGAAATACCCCAAGCCCGACAAGATGTTGGCGTTGGCTCGTGGTCTCGACGTCACCTTCGACGACCTGGTGTCGCTCCAGGTCGATCAAGAGCTGAATGCGGTCAAGGACATGATGCGCTCGCCCTTGATGCAGGGCTTCCCCTTCCATCTCTTCGGGCTGCGGGCGCAAGACGTCGTCTCCTTGGTGACCGATGTGCCCGAGAAAGCCGGTGCCCTCGTGCGCACCTTTCTCGAAGTCGGTCGCACTTACGACGTCCGGGTGGAGCAATTCCTTTTTGCCGCTCTACGCTCGTACCAGCAGATGCACGACAACCACTTCGAGGATCTCGAACGGGCTGCCGCCGGCTTTGTCGAGCGCCACGGCTGGTCGGATGCAACGACCCTCGAGCCGGAGTGGCTGCAGGGCGTGCTCGAAGACGAATATGGCTATCGCGTCGCCACCCTTGATCCCGAGCGCTACCCATCGCTCGCCGGTCTGCGCTCGATCTTCATCGATGGCGACCGGCCGGCTGTCTTGCTCAATCCACGTCTCCTGCCCTCGCAGCAAGCCTTCCAGCTCGGGCGGGAGATCGGCTACAACCTGCTCGGGCTCGACGAACGCTCGAGCACCTCCTCACCGCTCGAAGTCACCACCTTCGACCAGGTCATCAACGATTTCAAAGCCGCCTACTTCTCCGGCGCCCTGCTCATCGACGAACGCGATCTGGTGGGTCGCCTCGCCAACTTCCTGGCGAGCAAAACCTTCGATCTCCCCACCCTGATCGCCATCCTCGACGCCTACCGCGCCACCCCCGAGCTCTTCCTTTATCGGGTCAGCCAAATCGTGCCCGTGCACTTCGGGCTCACCGAGCTCTTCTTCATGCGCTTCAGCCACCATCCACGCGGCGATGACGAGCTCCACATCCAGCTGACCAAAAACCTCAACATGTCGAGGGTGCCGGTGCCCTACGGCATCGGGCTATCCGAGCACTACTGTCGTCGCTGGCCCGGTCTCCGGCTGCTCGCCGACCCGCGCAAACAAGACCGCATGCGTTTTCGCATCCAGCGCTCACACTTCATCGACGACGACAGCGAATTCTTCGTCTTCTCCGTCGCCCGCCCGCTCGCCATCGCCGCCGGCGCCCACACCTCCATTTCCATGGGCTTCCTTGTCGACGACGTCTTCAAACGACGCGTACGCTTCTGGAACGACCCGGCCGTGCCCCGACACGAAGTCAACCTCACCTGCGAACGCTGCCGCCTCCCCGATTGCGCCGAGCGCGCCTCGCCGCCCCTACTGATCGAAGAAGAAGCCGAGCGCACCACCCGCGCCGCCGAGCTCGCCGCGCTCGAAGACGAATTCCGGG
>JBCDBH010000375.1:0-5854 GCA_039184055.1 Acidobacteriota bacterium | reverse complement strand
GTCGTAGAAGTCGCGGTTGACCTTGACCTCGTAGAGCACCGGATAGCTGTGACCACCCCGCTGCAGCCACACGCGTGGACCGACCGGTTTGCCCTGCACCGCACACGGCGACGCGTGGCCGTTACACAGAACGCTATTCGCCTCGCGCGCTTCGGACGACACCTGAGCGGTTTCGTCGAGGGTGTCGAAGGTCGAGTTGAGCTTGAAGAGATGGCTGATGTGGCGATCGAAGCCGCTGTCGAGCTCGGTGGCGCCCGGACACGTCGGCACCTGTTTGTCGGTGGTTCCATAGCTCGGCGCGGCGTTCCACGGCATGACCTGTGGATTCGTCACCGGCTCACCGGTGAAGGGATCGGCGAGAAAAACTTCGCGCTTCTCTTTGTAGGTTTCCCACACGGTCAAGTCGGTGGACTTGGCTGTGGCAAAGCTCTTGTCGGTGTCGGGAAAACCACGCTGGTTGTTGTTCGACGCCGGATCGAGCGCCGGCCAGTTGAGCGCGATGAACGAGTTCCACGCCCACAGGTCGTAATCGAGCACCCCGGAGGTCATCGTGCCGTTGGCGATGGTGGTGGGCAACGCTGGACAGTCGAGCTGCAGCATGTTGCCCTTGGTGTCATCGCAATTCGGATCCGCGGCTTCGGCGATCAGCTCACCGGTTTCAGGTTGATAGTCCGTTTCGGCGGCGGGTTCGGTACAGGCGCTCGCCATCAGGGCGACGAGCATCAGAATCGGCAACCGCCGTGGTGAGAGTCTAGTCATTCTTCCTCCTTGGGCTCGGCTTCTTTTCCGAGCCTGGCCGTTGTTTTCTTCGTCGATGGTCCGCGGGTACGGACCACGACGTGTCACGAACGAATCGAGCCGAGCCCTGTCGGCAAAGACCGGACTCGGCGAGAACCAGGAGAGATATCGCCCCGATCAGGGGATTACGGTGAGCAGCTTGGTGCGTTGGAATTCGTTGTTGGACACCGGCGCGTGACCGTTGACCACCGCGTAGACGGTGTGCTCGACGCCGGGTTTGTGACCATCGACTTTGATGTCGTAGGTGCCGTCTTCCTTGGGCTCGACCGTGGCTGGCTTACGCACCTGCTTGGTGAGACGGAGGTCGGGCCGTTCCTTGTCGAGGATCCGTAGCGCGACGGCTTCTTTGTTGGCGTCCTCGTCGAAATCGTTCTCGGAGATGATGCGTTTGACGTCGCTCTCGTGCTTGGCGAGCAGCTCGTCGTGACCATGCAGGGGATGCACGGCGTACGCATGAACGTGGGCGCCGTGAACCGGCTGGCCGGCGTCGGTCACCTGGGCGTTGACCGCCAGGAGCTCGCCGGTTTGTGGCGTCAAAGCGACCTGGGTGGCGCTCGGTGGACCAAACCCGGCCAGCGCCGAGTTGACGAACGGACCGCTGGTTCCACCCACCGAGCCCGGCAGGTTGGCGGTACGCAAAGTGAGGGTCCAGGTACCGGCGACCGGGTTCGCGACGCTGAGCACGGCGTAGCCGCCACCGACCGGTGCATCGACATCCGTCGGCGTCACCTGCCTACCTTGAGGATCCCGCACCTGCACCGCGATCTGACCCGGGCCAGGCGTTCCCGACACGTAGGTCAAGTTATCGGCGTTCCAGCTCGCCGTGAAGATCGCCGATGACATGCCCTGACTGACGACGACGTTCTGGGTGTTGAAGTCGTACTCGTCGGCCTCCCAGGCGGCGTTGGTGATCACCGAAGGACCGTTGGTGGCGCCCATGATGTCCGTGTAATAGGTCTTCAGGACACCCGGGTTCCCCGTGATGTGGTATTTACCACCGGTGTTCTGAGCGATCGTCTTCAAATAGCTCAGATAGCTCGACGAGCCATAGCCGATCGAATAGATCGGGATCCCGGTCGGCAGGTCTTTCGTGGGATCGCCCGCGGACCCAGAGGGCCAATTCCACATGCCGTCGCTAAACAACACCATCGCCCGGTTGTAGGTACTCGTATTGACGTTCTGCAACATCGTGGCGCCGGAAGCGATCGCCGCTTTGACGCCGGTGGCCCCTGTGGCGCTCAATCCATTGACCGCCTGGTTGGCGGCGTGTTTCACCGTGCCGCTGCCATCGAACGTATGGAGCGCATACGTCGTCGACGGTGTCGTGTCGAAGCCGATGACACCGATCTGGCCGTACGAACCGGTGTTTTTCGACGTGTGATACGCGATCACGATGAAGGTATTGGTATCGGTCTGGGCAAGCTCCAATTTCGTATTGGTGCTACCGTTCAAAGACGCCTCGGACATGCTGCCAGAGTGATCGAGAAGTAAAGACACGCTGCCTGGTTTGGTCATCGCGAAAATCTCCTGAGTTTCGAGTCATGGGCCCTGTAGGGCGGTGCTTTTTGTTTCTTACTCGAACTCTGTCGGAAATAGACGCTTTGTCTCACCCACACCCGCGCGACTCAGCACGCGGGTGTGAATGTCGATCATCTATCGTTCTTGGATCACGACCCTGTTTCCCATCAGACGACCGTGATCAAACGGGTGCGCTGGAAGGTCTTGTCCGAAACCGGCGAGCGGCCGCGGGCAATCACGTAGACAGTGTGCTCGACACCAGGCTTGGCAGGGTCGACGTGTACGTCGTAGGCGTCGCCGGTCGCTTCGACCATGGCGGGGAGACGCCCGTTCCGGAAGAGCCGTAGCTCGGGCCGCTGGCGATCGAGGATGCTCAACGCCGCCGCTTCCTTGTCGACATCGGCATCGAAGTCATTCGCGTCGATGATCGCCGTGACCTCCGCGCGGTGCGCGGCGAGCAACTCTTGGTGACTGTGAATGGGATGGACCGCGTACGCCTCGACTTGAAGATCCGTCACCGGCTGCTCCTGGTCGGTGACGCGAGCGCGGATGTGGAATGGGTTGTGCGGCTTGGACTCCAGCTCCATCTGGAGACCGTCGGGCGGACAAAAGGCACCGAGCGCCGAGCCGACGGTGGGCACGGGCAAATCGGCCGTGCGGAGGGTCAGCGTCCAGGTACCCGCCATCGGATTGTCGACCACCAGGACCGCGTAGCCACTGCCCGTGGGCGCGTCCACCTCGCTCGGCGTCACCAGCTGACCGTTCGGATCTCGCAGTCTCACCGAGATCTGTTTTTGACCCGTGACCGGTGTGGTGTCGACGTAGTTCCACTCGTTGGCGTTCCAGCTGGCGCTGAAGACCGCTGTCGAGGCACCGGCACTGATCTCGGCGGTGGTTTGGGTGAAGTCGTACGAGTCGGCATCCCAGGCCAGGTTGGCGATCGGCGTGGCCACCTGCGTGGCACCGGTGATGTCGGTGTAGAACGTCTTCAGAACACCCGGATTGCCGGTGACGTGATACTTGCCACCCGTCCGCGAGGCGATGGTGCGCAGATAGCTCAGCTGGCTCGAGGAGCCATAGCCGATGGCATAGATCGGAATGTCGGTCGGTAGATTGACCGTCGGATCGCCACCGCGATTCCACTCCCCGTCGCTGAACAGCACCATCCCTCGGTTGTAGGTCGTGGTGTCGACATGGGCCAACATCGCGTGCCCGTTGGCGATGCCAGCGGTGATGTTGGTCCATCCGTCGGCAGTGAGCTCGTTCACCACCTTGATCGCGGCGTGCTTGACGGTGCCACTGCCGTCGAGCGTATGCAGCCCGTAGACGTCGCTTGCATCGGTGCTGAATCTCACGATGCCGACCTGACCGTACTGACGGGTGTTTTTCGATACGTGATACTCGATCACGATGAAAACATCGGTGTCGGCCTGGGCCAGCTGTAGCTTGGTGTTTCGACCGTCGTTCGATGGATCCCTCATGCTGCCGGAACAGTCGACGATCTGAACTACGCTTCCTGGTTTGGTCATGATTTCGCTTCTCCTAAGGGGGTTGACTCTCATCTCGGTGAGCACAGCCGCTCGGTTCGCGGCCGAAGCATGGAAAGGTCAGTCGTTGAGCGGCGGCGGTGGGATATCGACCTCGGTCAGCGTGTCGGGCACGCCGCCTTGTTGGTTCCCCAGCAGGACAAAGCTGAACGAATAGCCGTTGAGCTGGGAAACGCCATGGCAACCCATACATCCACCCATGTTGTGCGCACCGACTTTGCGGCCGTCTTTCGAGCCGTTGGTGCCGTTCTTGATGCTGCCGTGGATGATGCTTTTGTGCTGACCCTCGGCGGGAGCGCTCCGCGGAGCGATGCGGAAAGCGAGATTGGCACCGCTCAGGTCGAATCCCGAGGTGGAGTTGGCGGGCACACCGTCCTTGCCGACTCGGCCGCTACCTCCCGGTGGGACGCGCGGATTGGCGTAGTGATCGATCGGCGTCAGTCGCGGTGTCGAGCCGAGGAATTGCTGCAACGCGACGTTGGACTCGACGACCAGATTGGCGAGGAAATAAGGCTGCCCGGAATTCGGTGGATACTCGATACCCGGCTGCGGTGACGACGGTAGAACGTCGGGCGGATTGTCGACGTCGAAACCCGTCGGCGGTCCATTGGCGGCGAGGTATTGGGTACCGATCAGCTTGTAGTGGCACCACACGCTGTCACCCGAGCCACCGGTGCAGCCGAGAGCTCGGTGCACCTGGTTGTTGGCGTTCTCCGTGGTGGCCAGAGGCGCGTAGGCGCGTTTGAGTGGAATCGCCCGAGTCGGATCGACGTTCGGATAGGGCCGTGGTGTCGAGCTGGTGGTCGGATAGAGATTGGCGTAGGTGAAGGTCTCGGTGTCGTTCGACGTGTGCTCCCACGTGGCATAGACGAAGGTGCCGCCGGGCGCGTGGACGTACCGCCCTTCGACGAGGTGGTGAATGCGCTGAATGATGTGCAGGCCGATCAGGCCGTAGGTGGCCGGAGCCTTGCACTTGTTGGCGGACGGATAGCCCGGCTGGCCAGCCTGAGGGCTGTAATCACGATAGTAGTAAGCGGTCGTGGTGTGGTAGTCGTCGCTCGGCCCATCGAGCAAGATCCAGGCGGCCTTGAGATGGACCGAGCCGGCCGGACACGGCGTGATGCTGCGGGTTGGACTCAGCTTCACCACCTCGGCCTGGGACATACAGGCGAGCGCCGAGTAGTCGGTGACGATCGGGTTGGGTCCGGACACCGGCGCCGGGGTCACACCACCTTTGTGCAACGCGGTGCCCGGATGCGGCGGCGCCGCACTACCCGAGGTGCGAGCGGGAAGCCGAATCGTCGCCTGGGGCGCCGCGGCGCGGGCATTGGCCTGCACCCACAAGGGTCCACCCGAGAAATTCGCCAGGTAGTCGTAGAAGTCCCAGTTGACCTTCACCTCATAGAGCACCGGATACGCGGTTCCGCCACGATTGAGCCACACCCGTGGCCCCACTGGTTTGCCCTGCACGCCACAATTCGGACTGTGGCCCTGACACAGCACACTGTCGCTCTCGCGCGCCTCCGACGACACTTCAGCAGTCTCGTCGAGCGTATCGAAGGTCGAATTGAGCTTGAGGACATGGCTGATGTGACGCTCGAAACCGCTCACAAGCGTCGATGAGCCCGGACAGGTCGGCACCTGTTGGCTGGCTGGACCGTATTGGGGCGCCGCATTCCAAGGCTGTACCTGGGGATTCGTCACCGGTTCACCGGTGAACGGATCGGCGAGAAAGACCTCGCGTTTCTCCTTGTAGGTTTCCCAAACCGTGAGGTCACCTGGCGCGGCGCTGGCAAAGCTCTTGTCGGTGTCGGGAAAGCCACGTTGCTGGTTGTACGACGACGGAACGAGCGCGGGCCAATTCAGGGCGATAAACGAATTCCAGGCGAAGATGTCGTAGTCGAGGATGCCCGTGGTGATGGTGCCGGTGGCCGTGGTGGTGGGGAGCGCTGGGCAATCGAGCTGCAGCACAGCCCCGCCATCGTCGTTGC
>JBCDBH010000374.1:0-5861 GCA_039184055.1 Acidobacteriota bacterium | reverse complement strand
TTGCACGCGACGAACGGTCGCGACGAGCTCGCTGATCCCTTCGAGTGCGAAGTATTCGGCTTGAAGAGGCACCACCACCATCTCGGCGGCGGTCAACGCACTGACGGTGAGATGACCGAGCGACGGTGGGCAATCGAGGAGGACGACATCGTAATCGTCGACCAGGCTCCCCAAGTTTCGTTTGAGCTGATGCTCCCAGCCTTGCTCACCGACGAATTCGACTTCGACACCCACCAATTCGCGATTCGTCGGCAAGACGTGGAGGCCATCGAAACTAGTCTTGCGCACGGCCTGGGAAGCCGGCGCCTCACCGGTCAGCACGTGGTAGAGGTGGGGTCGATCGGCATCGAGACCGAGACCTCGAGTCGCGTTGCCCTGTGGATCGCAATCGACCACCAATACGTGCCGCTCGAGCGCACCGAGCGCCGCACCGAGATTGATCGCGGTCGTGGTTTTGCCGACCCCGCCTTTTTGATTGGCGATCGCAAGCACCGTGGTCTTCCTGGCTCCATCGGTGCTGCCTTCCGGGACGGGCTCAATGGTCGGGGTCTCGGCCGTCATGATCGGTTTGCTCCGCTACTTCGAAACGTCCGTTGAGTTGCCTTGCACACCCGTTCGTCGGTCTGTGCCGAGCCTGTCCATGCTCTGGAGCTCGAGAAGCCGGCGTCGATCGCCACCGGCGAGCTGCATCTGCCGACGAATCGACCACGCTTCCAAGGGAGTCGCTGATTCGTCTCCTTGCCAGAGCAGTAACCGGGTTTCCTCTTCGACAAAAGGCTGGACAAGATCTGGTGTGATCTTCACCGCTCGGCAGGTCACCACATCCACATCGTCTGGATAGCCAGCGGCTTGTGGGCTGCCGACTTTAGCATTGATGCAAAACAAGGACAATTCGGCACGGCGCGCCGCCGCCTTGAGAAAAGCCCACTTTTTCTCGCGTACTTCAGCGAGATAGACCCGCAAATCCGGGCGCGCCGCGGCGATCACCCAACCGGGAAACCCACCTCCCGAGCCGATATCGAGCAGCGTGGTTGCATCGTCGAGCCATGGGAGCGCGGCCAGAGACTCACCGTAGTGACGAGAGACGAGATCGTGCACGGTACCCTTGCCGATCAACGAGAGGCGTCGATTCCATCGCCTCAACTCCTGGAAGTGAACCCACAGAGCTTCGACCGCCGTGCCTGCCAAGACGACAGGCGAGCACGCCTGGATCGCTGCCTCGAATGTCTCACGTGAAACGTTTGGGATATCCGCGCCCATGGGACGATTCTATGTCGGCCGCGACGCCCTCATGGATCGGGATCCTGTTCCACATGAAACGTCCGAGGTTCGTCTCCACCGTGTTGCGCCACCTTCGCATGCGAAAGAACGGATGGGCACCGAGTCTCCGGGAACGGTTCCACATGAAACAAAGCCTGCTCGATTCATGTACCCTGTTCCACGTGGAACACCTACGACGATCAACCCCAGACTCCAACCTCTCCCTTCGTGATTCGGACCTGCTTCGAGCGACTTCGTCGTCTCGGATCGTGACCTCTTCTTGACAACGTCCAACCTTGACACTAAACCCCTGATTCGCTCATACTTTAGGTTGGTTCGTCCATTTTTTCCTCGGGACGACAATCAGTACAAAGCCTCGCACTCCGATGCTCTAACCGGTCACCTCTTACCATCGCCTGAACGTCTATGATGCGTCTTACCAAACAGGCCGACTACGGAATCGTGCTTCTGAGCCACATGTCAGAAGCACCGGGACGACGTTTCTCCGCGCCTGACCTTGCCGCGGAAACTCAGATTCCCCTCCCGACCGTGAGCAAGGTGCTCAAGCTTCTCGTCCGTGGCAAGCTCCTCACTTCGCAACGCGGCGCCAAAGGTGGCTACATCCTCTCCAAAGCACCGCAAGGGATCACCGTCGCGGAAATGATCAGCGCCCTCGAAGGACCGATCGCCTTTACCGAGTGCATCGAAGACGCCCCGGGCTCCTGTAGCCAGGAGGCCTTCTGTAGTCTTCGTGGCTCGTGGCAACGCATCAACGAAGCCCTTCGACAGGCGCTCCAAGACATCACGCTAGCCGACATCCGGCAACCTTCGGCACCCCTCGTCCAGCTTGGCGCCGGCCGCCACTCTCGCTAGTCCGTACCCGAAGCCGAAAACGACCCGTGGACCCATCCGCTGGTCGATTCGAGACGAAGACACTACGACACGCCCTACGGCTTCTCATAAGGAAAGCACGATGACTACCAGTACCGAGACTCTGGAAAAACTGGCTCGCGAGGACTACAAGTTCGGTTTTGTCACCGATATCGAGCAGGAGACCATTCCCGCGGGTCTCGATGAAGATGTCATCCGGCAGATTTCCGCCAAGAAGAACGAGCCGGAATGGTTGCTCGAATGGCGACTCGGTGCGTTCAAACGCTGGCAAAAGATGACCGAGCCGACGTGGGCCAACATCCACTACGAGCCTATCGACTATCAGGCCATCCACTACTACGCCGCGCCCAAATCCCAGGAAGACGGACCGAAGAGTCTCGACGAGGTCGATCCCGAGCTCCTGCGCACCTACGAGAAGCTCGGCATCCCGCTCCGTGAACAGGAGATGCTCGCCGGTGTCGCGGTCGACGCGGTCTTTGACAGCGTGTCGGTAGCGACGACGTTCAAAGAAAAACTCGCCGAAGTAGGCGTCATCTTTTGCCCTCTCTCGGAAGCCGCTCAGAATCATCCCGAGCTGGTACGCAAGTACCTCGGTTCGGTGGTGCCACGGGGCGACAACTTTTTCGCCGCGCTCAATTCGGCGGTGTTCAGCGATGGCTCCTTCGTCTACATACCCAAAGGGGTGCGCTGCCCCATGGAGCTGTCGACCTACTTCCGGATCAACGCGATGAACACGGGCCAATTCGAACGCACCCTCATCATCGCCGAGGAAGGTTCGTACGTCTCCTATCTCGAAGGCTGTACCGCACCGATGCGTGACGAGAACCAGCTGCACGCCGCGGTGGTCGAGCTCGTCGCGCTCGACGATGCACAAATCAAATACTCGACCGTTCAGAACTGGTACCCCGGTGACAACGAGGGCAAGGGCGGCATCTACAACTTCGTCACCAAGCGCGGCCTGTGCGCCGGTCGTCGCTCGAAGATTTCGTGGACGCAAGTCGAGACCGGCTCGGCCATCACCTGGAAATATCCCAGCTGCGTGCTCAAAGGCGACGACTCGATCGGCGAGTTCTACTCGGTGGCGGTGAGCAGCAAATACCAGCAGGCCGATACCGGCACCAAGATGATCCATGCCGGCAAACGCACCCGCAGCACGATCATTTCGAAAGGCATCTCCGCCGCCCACGGCCAGAACACCTACCGTGGCCAGGTGAAGATCTTGAAGAGCGCCGAGAACGCACGCAACTTCTCACAATGCGATTCGATGCTGATCGGTGAAGAATGTGGCGCCCACACCTTCCCCTACATCGATGTCCAGAACTCGACCGCTCACATGGAGCACGAGGCGACGACCTCGAAGATCGGTGAGGACCAGATCTTCTACTGCAACCAGCGCGGTCTCGACGAAGAGGACGCCCTGTCGTTGATCGTCAACGGTTTCTGCAAAGAGGTGTTCCGCGAGCTCCCCATGGAATTCGCGGTCGAGGCGCAAAAACTCCTCGAGATCAGTCTCGAAGGCAGCGTCGGTTGATCTGGGCCGGAGCCGACCTAGTCGGCCGAGCCAACGTACACGCAAACGACTGAATACAAGAGACTAACGCTCCGACCGGAGTATCGCCGGTGGTGCGATTGTGGAGATCAATACCATGCTGAAGATCGAGAATCTTCACGTCTCGGTCGAAGAGACCGAGATCCTCAAAGGCTTCGACCTCGAGATCAAACCAGGCGAAGTGCACGCGATCATGGGTCCGAACGGTTCGGGCAAGAGCACCCTCGCCCAGGTTCTCGCCGGTCGTGACGAGTACGAAGTGACCGCCGGATCGGCCACCTATCTCGGCGAGGATCTACTCGACATGGATCCCGAGATCCGCGCCCGGGAAGGTGTCTTCCTCGCCTTCCAATATCCCGTCGAGATTCCCGGCGTGTCCAATACCTACTTTCTCAAGGCGGCGCTCAACGCGATTCGCACCCATCGTGGTGAAGACGAAATCGACGCGGGTGATTTTCTCAAGCTGGTGCGCGAGAAGATGGCCTTGGTCGACATGGACAACACCCTTCTCAGCCGTCCCGTCAACGATGGTTTTTCCGGTGGTGAGAAGAAGCGCAACGAGATCTTCCACATGGCGGTGCTCGACCCGAAGCTGGCGCTTCTCGACGAGACCGACTCGGGTCTCGACATCGACGCGCTCAAGGTCGTCGCCAACGGCGTCAACGCGATGCGCAACGACGAACGCGGCTTTCTCGTCATCACCCACTACTCACGTCTGCTCGAGTACATCGTTCCCGACCACGTTCACGTCTTGATCGACGGACGGATCGTTCGTTCCGGTGGTCGTGAGCTCGCCGACGAGTTGGAGAGCCGAGGCTACGCCTGGCTCGAGGCCGAAGCCGCCGCGACGGCCTGAGGAGGAGATTGATGATGACCGCCGTACGAGAGCCCCATGCGTTGCTGACCGACAACGACGCTTTTCTCGCTTCGTTCGACACGCCGCCCGCTTCGATCGCCGCCTTGCGTGCTCGTGGCCACGAGGCGTTTTCCACTCTCGGTTTTCCGAGCAAACGACAGGAAGCGTGGCGCTTCACCAGCCCCGCGCCGATCGCGCGTCAAGAGTTCTCGTGGGCGCGTCCGGTCGAGACCGATCTCGACCGCGCTCGCGTCGAGCCGTTCTTTCTCGACGCCGCTCTCGAACTGGTGTTCGTCAACGGCCGTTTCGCGCCCCACCTTTCGGATGACACCTCGAGCCTCGGCCCGGGGGTGTGGGCCGGCTCGATGGCTCGAGCTCTGACCGAGCGCCCCGAGATCGTCGCCGATCACCTGGCGCAATACGCTCCCCTCGACGAGCATCCTTTCGCCGCGCTCAACGCCGCCCATCTCGCCGATGGCGCGTTCATCCACGTCCCACGCGGGGTGGTGGTCGAGCAAGCGATCCACCTGCTCTTCGTCAGCCTGCCGGACGACGGTCGACCGGTGGCCGCGTATCCGCGCAATCTGATCGTCGCCGAGGAGAATAGTCAGGTCACCGTGATCGAGTCGTACACCGGCTACAGTGGCGACGTCGGTTTCACCTGTCCGGTCACCGAAATCGTCGGCAAGCAAGCTTCGGTGATCGATCATTACAAGCTCCAGCAAGAAAGCACCGCGGCGTTTCACGTCGCCGTGCAGCAGGTCTATCTCGAGAAGAGCGCGAACTTCTTCAATCACCACATCTCACACGGTGCCGCTCTCGCCCGTACCGACACCAACGCCATGCTCGATGGTGAAGGCATCGAGTGCACGCTCAACGGCCTCTACCTCGGTCGCGGCACGCAGCACGTCGACAACCACATGAAGATCGACCACAAGATGCCCAACTGCAACAGTTACGAGCTGTTCAAAGGAATCATGGAAGATCGCTCGAAGGCGGTATTCGACGGTTTGATCTACGTCTGGGACGGCGCCCAGAAAACCGACGCCAAACAGTCGAACCGCAATCTCCTGCTCTCCGACGCGGCGGTGGTGCACTCCAATCCGCAGCTCGAGATCTTCGCCGACGACGTTCGCTGCACCCACGGTTCCACCACCGGACATCTCGAGGACGAGGCACTCTTCTACCTGCGGTCGCGCGGTATCGGAATGGAAGCCGCGCAAAGCCTGCTCACCTACGCGTTCGCCGCCGAGGTGCTGGCGGAAATCCGTCACGATCAGGTCCGCAAAGACCTCGAGGACTTCC
>JBCDBH010000373.1:0-5875 GCA_039184055.1 Acidobacteriota bacterium | reverse complement strand
GCTTCTCGAGATCTCCACCGGGAAGATTGTGAAGTTGCTCAAAGGACATTCGAGACGGATTCGAGCCTTGGCGGCGACGGGTGCTCGTCTTTTTTCCGCATCGGAGGATGGCACACTCCTCGATTGGGACCTGACGACGCGTGAAACCGTGCCCGCACGGGCTTTGCAGGGCGTTGCCCGAGGGATTCACGCTCTGGCAACCATCGATAACCGACGATTGGTCTCGGCTTCGTCAGATCGTCATCTGCGGATTTGGGACGTGAACCACAGGCGAGAGATTCACGCGCTTCGAGGGCATACGAGCCCAATCGGAGCCGTAGCCGCCATGGGCTCGAATCGGCTGATCTCTTGCTCTGCGCGGGGACGCCTATTGCTGTGGTCGATCCCCGAGTCGCCCGAGCCGAGGAGCCGCTCTCGCAAACGTCCTACCGTGCGATCGATCGTCGAAGTCGATGAGCAAACGATCGTGACTGCGTCGACCGACGGTACGTTGACGGTCAGGAGCATCGGGCTCGGTGCCGAGATCAAGACGTTGCGGGGGCACCGGAGGGCCGTGAATGCCGTGGCTGTAGCCGATCGACAACGCGTAGTGTCTGGCTCATTGGATCGCACCTTGCGGCTTTGGGATTTGGAGACTGGAGAGACGATTCGAGTCTTCGAAGGGCACCTGGCAGCGATATTCGACATCGTGGTGTTAGACCCTGGGACCTTTGCGTCCGCGTCGGCCGATCGCACCGTGAGGCTTTGGAACGTCGAAACCGGGAAGAGTCTCGCGAGACTGAGCGGGCACTCCATGGAAGTCACGGCGCTTGCCGTGGTGAAGGGTCCTGGCGACACGGTGAGGCTCGTGTCGGGCTCTCCTGATCGAACCTTGAGAGTGTGGGATCCACCAAGCGAAGAGCCAATCGCCATTCTCAACGAACCCGGCAGAGGCATCCGTTCACTCGCCGTATCGATTGACGGCCGGCTTGTTTCCGGGTCCAAAGATGGGCCGATCAGGGTGTGGAACCTAAATGAAGCGATTTGCGAAAGAGAGCTGAAAGGTCATACCGGTAACGTTGAAGCGATCTACCCGATGAGCGATGGCCTGTTGGCATCCGTCGGCCGAGATCATTCATTGCGGATCTGGGATCTCGAGCTTGGAACCACGGTGGCTCGATTTGTCCTCGATAGTTCGCTGGCCTCTGTCTGTTTCCTGCAGGCTAGCCAAACCGTGATGGTTGGTGATGCGTTCAATCAGATCCACGTCTTCGATTGGGTCTCCTCCGGTTCGTAGAGTTCAGTGGTATTGACTACAAGTGTTCGCCAGGTCGAGAGTCGGATTGGCGACAAACAAAAAAGGGACCGCTGAAGCGGTCCCTTTTTTGGCCCCGAGGGGCCTGTTAGCCGGCTTGAGGTCCGGCTTATCGGCTCCTCAGATCAGTACTGCTCCCGGAGGATCAGTAGGTGATCCGGACGCCGATCCGGGCGCGCCAGCGCGACCGGAGGTCGTCGGTGGCGAAGCGGTTGTCCGGATCGGAGAAGCGGATCTGGTAGATCGGCAGGCCGCTGTCGGCATCGATACCGTTGTACTGAACCGGCGAGACCTCGCCGAAGGGCACGTAGCGGACGACGCCGGAGCCCTCGTCGAAGAGGTTGAGCAGGTTCTCGATGTCGAAGGTCAGCTGAGCGTTCAGACGACCGAGCGGGATGTCCTGAGCGATTGAGAGATCGAGCGTCGTGGTGTACGGCGCGAAGCTCTCGTTACGGTCGACGATCGAGCCGCGAGCGTTGCGGAGACCTTCGTCGGCCTCGATGTAGCTGTTGAGCTCGTCGAAGGTACCACCGACGACGATCACTTCGCTGGCATCACGCGGCACGTAGAGCAGATCGCTGCTCTGGTTGTCGCCGTTGATGTCGTTGCTGAAGGTGGTCGAGTACGGACGGCCCGACTGGTGGTTGTAGAACAGGGTGACCGTGGTCGGGGCGCTCGGGATGATCTCGCCAGTCCACGAGAGCGAGGCGCTCAAGCGGTTCTGGACGAGGTAGAGCGAGTTCGAGACCTCGGGATCGTTGATGTTGACACTGGGCAGGAAGCGCCAGTTCGAGATCGCCTGCGAGGAGGTACCGTCGTTGATCGAGGTGGCCTCACCGTAGGTGTAGGCGACGAAACCCGACCAGCCGTCGAGGAACGGACGCTCGAGTTTGAAGGTGCCGTAGAACTGCTCACCTTCGCTGCTGTTGGTGAGGAAGATGACGTCCGAGAATTCGGAGTTCTGACGGGTGAACACCGGACGACCGTCGAACATGGTCTCACCACTCGGAACCACGTTGAGGTTCTGGTAGAGGATGTCTTCGGTGTTTTCGGTGTAGAGCAGCTCGACGCTACCGATCAGACCGAGGAAACCGAGCTCTTGGTCATAGCCCAAGCTGGCGCGGAAGGTCTGCGGGAACTGGAAGTCCGGGTCGATGGCATCGATCTCGTTGGTGAAGGTGATGGCACCCGGGATTTCTTCCGGCTGGTTGTTCGGGTCCGGCTCGAACGGGATGTCACCGAAGGTCAGGATACGGGTGAACTCGATACCGGTGTTCGAGAACTGGTTCGAGAACCACACGTAGGGCATACGACCCGCGAAGTAGCCGAGACCACCACGGAGCTGGGCGGTACCGTCACCGTTGACGTCCCAGTTGAAGCCGATTCGCGGCGACCAGGTCTCGTTCTCGGGCAGCTCGTCGGTGCGCACACCGAATTGCAGCGCGTCCGGGTTGAAGGTCGGGGTGTCGGGGTAGAGCGGGAAGTCCAGACGCAGACCGTAGGTCAGGTTGAACGTCGGCGTCACGTTCCACTGGTCACCGGCGTAGAAACTGAGCTTTTGGACCTGGAAGGCGGCCGACTGCTGCGGATCGTCGGTGGCCGAGAAGCTGTAGTCGTAGCGGAAAGCTTCACCGGCTTCGAGAGCCTCGAGACTCGAGAAACGGTAGGCACCGTTGTTCTCGCGGATGAACAGGTTGTCGAACTCGAAGAATTCGTTCTGGGTACCGACCGTGATGGTGTGGTTCCCACGAATGAAGGTGAAGTCGTTGCTGAACTCGAGCAGATCCTGGTCGAGCGCGTTGGCGGTCGAGAAACGCTCGGTACCCGCTTCGAAGTCGATCGAATCGAGCTCGACGCGGATGTAGGGGAAGTTGACCGGGCCACCGCGGTTGTCACGGACGGTCTGCAGGGTGAGACGCGCTTCGTTGAAGGCGTTCGAGCCGAAGATGGTGTTCAGCTGGGCGACGGTCGAGTTGGTCTCCGACGCGAAGTCGTAGGCGTGGCTCGGGAACTCGTAGCTGAACTGGTTCGGCCGGATGATCTGGTTGGTGGCGTCGATGTAGTTGTGACGCAGCAACAGGGTGTTGCTGTCGTTGATGTTGAAGTCCAAGCGCAGGAAGTACTTGTCGTTCTCGGTGGCGCGGTTGAACTCGCCCAGGCCGCCCGGATCGAAGCCGTACGTGTTGATCATGATGTCGCGGAAGCGGGTGGCGTCTTCGAGCGCGAAGTCGAGCGACTCACCGCTACCACCGATCGAGAAACCGGAAGGACGGGCGCGGTCCGACTTGTCGTAGTTGAAGAAGAAGAACGCCTTGTCCTCGACGATCGGGCCACCAACCGAGACACCGTACTGCTCTTCGTCGAAGATCGAGGTGAACTCGAGGGTCTCGCCGTCGCCATCTTCACGGTCGCCGACCAGATCCTGGTCGCGAGTGAAGTAGTAGGCGGTGCCTTTCCAGTCGTTGGTGCCCGAGCGGGTGATGGCGTTGATGCCACCCGAGGAGAAGCTGCCCTGGCGAACGTCGTACGGGGCGATCAGGAGCTGCAGCTCCTGCACCGCGTCGAGACTGATCGGCTGGGTCTCGGCCTGGCCACCCGGGGTGGCGGTGTCGGCGAGACCGAAGAGGTCGTTGTTGACCGCGCCGTCGATCTGGATGCTGTTGTAGCGGGGGTTCTTACCGGCGACGGTGAGCGCGGCCTGGCCGTCATTGTCGGCGTTGGCCGAGAAGAACGGGTTGGTGCGCGCGATCGAGGTGAGGTCGCGCTGGATGTTCGGCAGGGTCTCGATCTGACGCTGCGAAACGTTCGAGGTCGGGCCGGTCGAGGTCGGGTCGATCAGCGGGTTCGACGCGGTGACGACGATCGTCTCGGAGACCGTCTCGAGCTGGAGCGCGAACTCGATGTTGAGGGTCTCACCGAGCACGACGAAGGCGTCGGTGACTTCGCTGGTGCTGAAGCCGTCCATCGCGGCGCTGATGGTGTAGGGACCACCGACGCGGACGTTGAGGATCGAGAAGCGACCATCGGCGCGCGACACCGTGTTGTAGCGCGTGCCGGTGGGCTCGTGCACGGCGTTGATGATGGCGCCAGGGAGAGCGGTGTCGCCCTCCCCATCGGTCACGATGCCACCGATGGCACCAGTGGTGGCACCCTGGGCAAAGACCACCGGTGTGGCAATGAGGGCCACGAGCGCGGCGAGCGCCAGAGTGCGAAGCAGGGAGCGAAGGGTCATCACGTTCCTCCTTGGGGGTTCAGTTTGGCGAGCTCCTCCAGCTCACCGTTCAAATCGTGGGGCGATCGGGCCCAGGTCCGCCTTCGGCCCCGAAGGTCGATTGGACGCATGGTAGGGGTTGCCGTGTAGGGGGCCATGGCAAATCTTTATGGGCCGGCTCGCTCCTTAACCTGCGATTCATCGAGCGGGTCGGTGAATCGCTTACAAAGCTGTCTCGGCCAGCGAGTGCTGGCGGTGATGCGTGTTTCTAGCGAGTAGTTTTGAGCATTCTGTAAAGACCGGGTGAAGGGTGTCCCGTGCCTTGGCCAAAGTGCCCGCTGTGCTAGGTTTGAGTTTGGTGTTTGTGGGGACTAGCTTAGACCAAAAACAACCGGACGGGAAAGCTCATGAAAGTCGTTCTCGCCTATTCAGGCGGTTTGGATACTTCGGTGATTTTGCGCTGGATCAAGAACACCTACGATGCCGAGGTGATCACCTACACCGGCGATGTCGGTCAGGGTGAAGAAGAGCTGACGGCGGCGCGTCGTGCCGCCGAGCTCACCGGCGCCGACGACATCATCATCGAAGATTTGCGTGAAGAATTCATCACCGACTGCATGTACCCGGCGCTGCGCGCCAACGCCGTGTACGAGCAGTACTACCTCTTGGGCACGGCCCTGGCGCGTCCGGTCCTGGCGCGTGGCCTGATGCGCGCCGCCGAGAAAGCTGGCGCCGATGCCATCGCCCATGGCGCCACCGGCAAGGGCAACGATCAGATTCGTTTCGAGCTCGCCGCCTACGCGCTCAAGCCCGACATCAAGATCATCGCGCCGTGGCGCGAGTGGGATTTCGCCGGCCGCACGGATCTGCTGCGTTACGCCGAGGCGGAAGGCATCGATCTCGGCGCGGCGCCCAAGCCCGAGTATTCGATGGACGCGAATCTGATGCACATCTCGTATGAAGGCGGGGTGTTGGAAGATCCGTGGGAGGGGCCGCCGCCGGGGATGTTCCGGATGACCACCGACCCGGAAGACGCGCCCGATGTCGCCGAACGGGTGGTGATCGGCTTCGAGCGCGGTGTGCCGGTGACCTTCGATGGCGAACGTCTCGGTCCGGTGGCGATGCTCGAACGCGCCAACGAAGCGGCGGCGCGGCACGGCATCGGCCGTGTCGACATCGTCGAGAACCGCTTTCTGGGTATGAAGAGCCGTGGCGTCTATGAAACGCCGGGATTCACTCTCTTGCTCGACGCGCACCGCGCGGTCGAGTCGATCACGCTCGATCGTGAGGTCCAGCATCTACGCGACGAGCTGGTGCCCCGCTATGCCGAGATGGTCTACAACGGGTTGTGGTTCAGCCCGGAACGCGAG
>JBCDBH010000372.1:0-5885 GCA_039184055.1 Acidobacteriota bacterium | reverse complement strand
TCGTCGAGGTCAACGAAGCCCTCGAGGATCATCCCGAGCTGGTGAACGAATCCCCGCACAAAGACGGTTGGCTGGTGCGGCTACGTTTCGAGGCTGGCGAGTCGTTCGACGAATTGATGGACGCCGACGCGTACGCCGAGTTCGCACGCGGCGGAGAGTAGGCGCCAGGTGGCCGATCGCGAGCCCATCGCGAGACGGATCGACTTGATCACCGCCGTGGTGTGCACGGCGGTGTGGGTGGTGGCTCTACTCGCCAACGTGTCGATCCTTCCTTTGGCGGATCGATTGGGGCTGAGCCTCTATCACTACTACAGCATCGCCGCGGTCCTGGGCTGGATCGTCGGCAACGTCTTCGTGTTGAGGATGAAGCTGCGCACCAACGGCCGCTGGATCTGGCTGATCTATTTGTTCGGGCCTCCGGGCTGGCTTTTCGTCCTGTGGGCCATGGCGCCACGAACCCTTCAAGAAGCCGCGCCGATGGTCGCGCTCTACGCCTTCGTGGTGTACCTCATCTTTTTCCTCGTCCCCGTCACCCTGAAAAGCTCGGTTCCTCGACGTTAACCTTCTGTCGGCGGGTGGTATCGGCTCGTCAGCATCGCGTCGCCGTAGGAATAGAAGCGATAGCCAGCCTCGACCGCTTCACGGTAGGCGGCGAGCACGCGCTCCTGGCCGGCGAAGGCGGCGACCAGCATGAGCAGGGTCGACCGGGGCAGGTGGAAGTTCGTCATCAAGACATCGACGGCGCGCCAGTCGAACCCAGGCGTGATGAAGAGCTCGGTCGCGCCATGACCGGAGCGAATCACGCCGTCTTCACGCGCCGCGGTTTCGAGGGTTCGGACGACCGTCGTGCCGACGGCGACCATCCGACCACCACGGGCACGGCACCGCGCGATCGCATCAGCCGTCTCCGGTGAGATCCACCAGCGCTCGGCATCCATCCTGTGGTCGTGCACCTGATCGGCCTTGACCGGTCGGAAGGTACCCGGGCCGACATGAAGAGTAATGGCGGTGCGTGCGATCCCTCGCCGGTCGAGAGCCTCGAGAAGCTCGGTCGAAAAATGCAAGCCGGCGGTCGGTGCCGCCACCGCGCCGGCGCGACGAGCGTAAACGGTTTGATAGCGATCCGCGTCGTCAGCGCTGGGCGGACGGTCGATATACGGTGGCAGCGGCATCTCACCGAGCTCCGTCAACAGCGGGTCGATCGCTGCGTCGAAACGTAGCGTGACCTGCCCAGCGTCGAGCTTCGCGACGATCTCCGCCTGCGCCACGGCCGGATCACCAAACGTCAGTCGACTGCCTTCTCGCAGTCGTTTCGCCGGTCGAGCGAGCGCGGTCCACTCGGTGTCGTGGTGACGTTCGAGAAGCAGGATCTCGGTTTTGCCACCACCCGCGCGGCGACCGAAGAGTCGGGCGGGAATCACCTTGGTGTCGTTGACCACCAAGAGATCATCCGGGTCGAGCAGCTCGGGTAGATCGGCGACCGAGCGATGCCGTCGATCACCCGTTTCATCGAGCCAGAGGAGCCGACTCTGTCCTCGGTGAACCGGGTGTTGCGCAATGGCGGAGTCGGGAAGATCGAAATCGAAATCGTCGGTTCGCATCGTCGAGCTGGTTCAAGGTTCCAATCGGTAAGGAGTCAGGCGATGGCGGAGAGTCTCCGCGATCTCGCTCAGAGCGAGCACGGTCACGATCAGCGCCAGGGTGGGAAAACCCGCCACCCACCAAGCTGAAAGCAACCCGGTGCGGCCATCGTTGATCATATTTCCCCAGCTCGGCTCCGGTGGCTGGATGCCGAGACCGATGAACGACAAGGCGGCCTCGGCGAGCACGACGCGCGCGGCGCCGAGGGCGGCTTGGATCAGGATGGGGGGAAGAGCGTGAGGGATGAGGTGCTGGACCGCCAGGTAGATGGGACCCGCGCCGAGACCTCGTGTCGCGGTGACGAACGCCTGGTCGCGGAGCTCTCGAATCATGGCGCGCGCCACCCGGCTGATCGCCATCCACGACGTGCCGCCGAGCACGACGATCAATACCGCCAAGCCGCTACCGTCGATCATCGCGGCGAGCGTGATGATCAGGAAGATCCATGGAAAGGCGAGAAAGACGTCGACGATGCGCATCAGCACGCCGTCGACCACCGGCCCACCGAGGGCGGCGAGCGTGCCGATCGGTAGACCGACCGTCAGCGCGATGAGCGTCACCAGAAGTCCGATCAGCAGGGAGACGCGCGCACCCCACAGCAGTCGTGACAAGACATCCCGACCGAAGCGATCGGTGCCGAGCAAAAAGGTCTGCGTCGTGATCGCATCATGCTCGACGAGCTGATCGAGCGGAATCGAACGCTGACGCTCGACATCCTCGAGAATCACATGATCGCCGTCGTGTCTCAGCTGGTCCGTGTAGAGACGTCGACCATCGTCGAGGTCCACCGCGACGAGCTGGCTCAGCGGCGGACGGTTGCGCGAGATGCTCGGGTCGCTGTAGGTCGTCGGATCTCTCGGGGCGAGCAGTGGGGCACAGGCGCCGGCGACGACGAATGCCGCCAGCACGAGCCAAGCGAGATGTTTGCGTTCAAGCATCGCGGGCTCGTGGGTCGATCCAAGCATGCAGCAGGTCGGCGAGCAGGCTCCCCATGATGACCACGGCCGCCGACAACAGCGTCGTACCGAGCACGACCGGAATGTCCCGTTCGACGATGGCCGCGTAGCCGATCCGTCCGAGGCCGGGCCACGAGAATACGACTTCGATGATCAACGCCCCCGACAAGAGAGCCGGCATCAGCACGCCGAAATGCTGAATCACCGGCGCGAGGGTATTGGGTAGCGCGTGTCGGAAGAGGACGCGACTCTCGCTCAACCCGCGCGCCCGGGCGGCACGCACATGGTCGGAGGCGAGCACACCGATCAGGCCGCTACGCACGAAACCGATCACCAAACCGACCGATGACAGTCCGAGGACCAAGGACGGCAGGAAGAGGTGATGCAGGCGGTTGAGCAAGCGATCCATCGAGCTCATGCGTTCCGCGTCGAGATCCTGCATGAGGCCGAGTGGAAACCAGCCGAGGCGGACCCCGAGGATTTCGAGCAGGACAACGGCGAGAACGAAGCCGGGAAGCGCCCAAAAGAACTGTGAGAACACGAGGATCGCGCGATCCACCCGGCTACCTGGTCGGAGCCCGGCGACGATGCCGAGCGGCAGCGCGACGATGTAGAGAACGAACAGGGCGCCCGCCATCAGCCACGCGGAGCCGCCGAGGCCCTCCATCAAGAGCTCCGAGACCGGGCGCTTCTGCGAAAACGACAGGCCGAGCTCACCTCGAAGCGTCGCGGTCATCCATCGTGCCCATTGCACGGTGACCGGTTGATCGAGACCGTATTGGCGGATCAACTCGGCCCGAAACTCGGGGCCCACACGGGGGTCGAGCGCCAAAAGCTCGATGGGCTGGCCGGGTGCCGCTTGAACCAGGCCGAACGTCGCCGTTGCCACCAGCACGAGAAGCACGACGGCGGCAACGACTCGGCGCAGAATGAATCGCGCCATGGAAACGGGTCAGGGAGCCTCGGTCCAGTGCCAAGACTCGAGGTGATAGAGGCTCCAGATCACGTTGGGTTCGATTCCGGACAATCGACGATCGGTGGCGAGCACTCTCTGTGGCTGGTAGAGCAAGGTGATCGGCTGATCGTCGTAGAGCAGCTTCTGGAGCTCGTGATGCAGCGGCTCGGCGGCTTTGGCATCGGTGAACGTGCCGATCTCGTCGAGCACCCGGTCGACCTCGGGGTTGCGATACTGCATCCAGTTGTACCCGCCGTCGATCGAGTCGGTGTGAAAGAACCACGAGAAGTCGAGACTGGTGTCGATGCCGATACTCATCACGGTGGCTTCGAAGTCGTGGGCGAACTCTCGACTGATCAGCGTATTGAACTCGATGGCCTCGGTTTCCACCGCGATTCCGATCGCGCCGAGCTGCTGTTGCACCATCGTCGCGATGTCCATCCGCAACTGGTTGTCATTGTTGGTCAAGAGCTCGAAAGCGAAAGCTTCGCCGTTCTTGTCGAGAATGCCGTCGTCGTCGGTGTCTCGCCACCCGGCTTCGGCGAGCAGGGCCATCGCCTGTTCGGGATCGTGCGGGCGCGGTTCCAGCGATGCATCCCGAGCCCAGACATAGGTCGGGTACGGCGAGCTGGGCAACACCGCATACTCGCCGTACAGCACATCGATGATCTCGGCGCGATCGATCGCGAAGGTGAGCGCTCGACGCACCGCCGGGTCGGCGAAGAGCGGGTTGGCGTGATTCCACGTCAGGAACACCAGCTGCCGAAAATCGAATTTGCGGAAATGGACGTCCGGTAGCTCACCCAGCGTGTCGACATCGTCTGGTGAGAGCTCGAGGACGTCAAGATCACCCGCCCGGAGCTGGTTGAGACGGCTGTCGCGATCCGGGACGATCTGGAACACGATCCGTTGGGTCTTGGGCTGATCGGCAAGGTAGTAGTTCGGGTTGGCTTCGAGAACGATCCGTTGTTGAGGCTGCCAATCGGCGACTCGGTAGGGGCCGGCGACCACTTGATTGTCGAGAAACCAAGAGAGGTTTTCTCGCCATTGGTCGAAAGGAAGCTCGCCCCAAGCGTGCGCGGGCAGGATGACCCCGCCGACCGCGTCGAGAAGCTGCTGGGCGTAGACCTCGCTGAAGTGAAAGCGCACCGTGTGATCGTCGATCACCTCGACATCGGTGATCTTCTCCTTGACCTGAGCCATCGGCCAATTGACCTCTGGATGGGTCTGCGCCTCCCAGCTGAAACGAACGTCTCGGGCGGTCAACGGCACACCGTCGCTCCACTGCACGTCGTCGCGGAGAAAGAACGTCAACGTCGAGCGATCGTCGGAGAACTCCCAGCGTTCGGCGAGCTGAGGCTCGAAGGTCGCCGGGCCGGTCGAATAGTCGGGACGCTCTTTCGCCAAGGTGCGGAAGAGACCCTGGTAGAGGATCACGTTGGCCAGCGGCGTCGAACGCACCACGACCTCGTTGATGCCTTCGAAATCGATCGCGGTTCCTATGACGATGGTGTCCGGCAGTGGCTTCGCCTCGTCCGACGTCGATGCGGTGCGAGAGTCGGAGCATGCGGACAGCGTGACGGTGATGGCAACGGTGAGCAAGGCTAGCCGCGTGGCGGGCGCGACGAGCGAACGACTGACGAGCATAGAGAGAGCCTCCCGGATAATTGGAGAAACCGCGCTCATCGTACCGGTTTGGCGTGATGAGGGTCAAAATGCACAGGGCCCTCTCGAGCATGCAAAAACGCCCCGCGATCGCGGGGCGTTTCGGAGGTTTGAGCGATGCTCGTTGGCTGATCAGCCGATTTCGATTCGCCGTGGCTTGGCGGTTTCGGCCTTGGGTAGCTCGATGGTGAGCACGCCGTTGTCGAAGTGGGCTTCGACCTTCGATTGGTCGATATTGCGCGGCAGGCTGAAGGTCCGTCCGAAGACGCCGTACCGTCGCTCGACACGCCGATAGCTGTCCTTGTCCGCATCCGGAAACGGGCGTTCGGCGCGGACTCGCAAGACGTTCTCCTCCACGGTCAGCTCGAGCCCGTCCTTGCCGATGCCGGGCAGGTCGATGAGCAAGAGCACGTGGTCATCCGTCTCGCGGATATCGACCGCCGGGCGCCAGTCGACGTGACCGACTTCGGTTTCCTCGTCGGCACCATCCGTGGTGCCACGTTCCCGAGCCCAGTCGTCGAAGAGGCGGTTGAAGCGGCGCTGGAAGAGATCGGCGGGTTTTCGTGAATAGGTCAACATGTGGGTCTCCTCGTCTTATCGTCCATGGCGCCGAGTGGTGGCGCGTGTTCATCGTGTTCGATGTGAATGGACCGTGTTCGCTAGAGCTC
>JBCDBH010000371.1:0-5911 GCA_039184055.1 Acidobacteriota bacterium | reverse complement strand
CTTGGCGATACCGAAGTCGAGGATTTTGACGTGGACACTGGTGTCGACCATGACGTTGGCGGCCTTGAGATCGCGGTGCACCAGGCCATGGACGTGGGCCTCGGCGAGCCCAGCAGCGATCTCGGCACCGAGCGCCGCGACCCGCCCGGGCTCCAAACCATCTACGCGGATCAGCGCCGACAGCTCCCGCCCTTCGATGCGCTCCATGACCAGGCAGTCGCCGTCGTCACGTTCGAGCACGTGGTAAATCCGGACGATGGCGGGATGGTCGAGCCGGGCGACCGCACGGGCTTCGCGGAGAAAACGCGCCCGTCGCGGTCCACGGCCGCTCCACACACGCTTGATCGCGACGTGCCGCTCGAGCAGCTCGTCCCAGGCGAGGAAGACCTCACCCATACCACCACGACCGAGCAGCGATTCGATCCGATAGACACCGAGCCGCTCCGGAATCGGAGCCGGATCGGCGGTGACCTCGGATCGCGACTCGGTCATGTCAAATCAACTTCACTCGGTTGGGCGCGAAGGCTCACGCGGCAGGCTCACAACGTGACGTCGACACCGTAGGACTTGAGCTCGTGACGGGCGACGACCGTCTTGTGGACTTCGTCGGGACCGTCGTAGATCCGCGCGCCGCGTTCGTGCCGCACCCAGAAGGAGAGCAGGGTGTCGTCGGTGACGCCCAAGGCTCCGTGCACCTGGACGGCGCGATCGAGCACGCGTTGCAACACCCCGGCGACCCAGAATTTGATCATCGAGATTTCGACCCGGGCGGCTTTGGGACCGGCGGCCTCCATCTTGGCGGCGGCATCGAGCACCATGAGACGAGCGGCGTGGATGTCGGCGCGACATTCGGCGATCCAGTGCTGGATGACCTGGCGGCTACCGAGCGGTTTGCCGGGCGCCAGCTCGCGACTGGCGGCGCGGGCGCACATCAGACGGTAGGCGCGTTCGCAGATGCCGATCCAGCGCATGGCGTGGTGGATACGACCCGGTCCGAGACGCTCTTGGGCGATGCGAAAACCGGCGCCGCGTGCGCCGAGCAGGTTCTCTTTGGGTACCCGACAGCCTTCGAAACGGATCTCGGCGTGGGACAACCAGCCTTCTCCCGCCTCCCCCATCACCGGAATGTTCCGCACGTGGATGAAACCCGGTGTGTCGGTGGGCACGAGGATCTGGCTGGCGCGAGCGTAGGCGGGCTCGGCGTCGGGATCGGTGACCGCCATGACCACCGCGAAGGAGGCACCATCGGCCGAGCTGGTGAACCACTTGTGACCGTCGATCACCCACTCGTCACCGTCGAGCACGGCGCGGGTCGACAGCCAGACCGGGTTGGAGCCGGCGTTGGCGGGCTCGGTCATCGCGAAGCAGCTGCGGATCTCACCGCGCGCCAGCGGCTCGAAAAACTGACGATGCTGCTCGGGCGTGCCGTGATCGTGGAGGATTTCCATGTTGCCGGCGTCGGGCGCCTGGCAATTGCAAGCCAGATGACCGAGCGGCGAGCTGCCGAGAATCTCGGAAATCCGCGCCAGACCGACCAGACCGTAACCCGGTCCACCGGCCTCGGCGGGAAGGTTGGGCGTCCACAAACCGCTTTCGCGAACCTTGGCGCGCAGCGCTTCGAGAGCCGGCATGACGGCACCGAAGCCCTCGCGCAGCAGCTGCTCTTCGAGTGGCGCGAGCTCGTTGTCACGCAGATCGCGGAGCCGTTCCAGGGTGGTATCGAGATCGGGAGCAGAGGTGGAGGTCATGGTGATGTCCGATCGATCGGCCCGGGGCCGGTCAAATATAGGTGTGGTAGACGGTCGGCAGGTGCTCGGCGGTATTGAAACTGTCGAGCGAGAAACGGCCGGATGAAAAAACGAAGGTGCTCACCGTGGCGTTCTTGACCCGCCACGACAAGGTGACGACTTCTTCGTCGTCGAGACCGAGCGCGTGACCGAGCACGGCGGCGACGACGCCACCCGAGGTGAAGGCGGCGACTTTTTCGCCACGCCCGGCGGAATCGACGATCTGCTCGACCCCGGTGGCGATCCGACGACGGAAATCGGCCCAGGATTCGAGCCCGTCGGGCGTCGGGTGCTCACCCCGCGCCCAGGCGCGCGAGACCTGCTGGTAGGCCGCGAAATAGCGTCGCCGCTCACTCTCGGCGGTGCGTGGGCTCAGCCCTGGTGCCGCCTCGCGGCGATACGTGCCACTGCTATCGAGCACCCGTGGACCGTCGTGCTCGGAAAGCGCGTCGAGGCGTTCGGGAACCGGCCATGGCGCGTTGGCCTCGCCGTAGATCGCCGCGACGCCGTCGGCGGTCTCGCGTTGGCGTCGCAGCGGACCGACCCATACGCGATCGAAGATCAGTCCACGCGCCAGCCAATGACGACCGAGCGCCTTGGACTGCTCGTGACCGGTGGACGAAAGGGCGTCGTAGTCGTCGGCCGCGAAGCTCGCCTGGGAATGACGCACCAGGAACAACATGCTCATGATCGGATCGTGCTCGTCAGGTCAGTCGTCTCGTCCGTCAGATGGTGTGGCCGCCGTCGACCATGTACATGCCACCGGTGCAGAACGCGCCGGCGGGTGAGCACAGCAGCAGCGCCATGCCGACGATGTCCTCGGGATAACCGATGCGGCCGAGCGGGACGTGCTCTTCGTATTTCCGTCGCTCGTCGTCATCGGTCCACAGAGCGGCCGACAATTTCGTCTTGATCAAACCCGGGCCGATGGCGTTGACCCGAATGCCGTCGCCTCCCCATTCGGCGGCGAGCACCTTGGTGAGGTTGATCAAGGCCGCTTTCGAGACGCTGTAGATCCCCAGATTGGGCTCGGGGGAGATGCCACCGATCGACGAGATGTTGAGGATGGCACCGCCGCCCCGTGCTTTCATGACGGGGTGAGCGGCTTTGGCGAGCTCGAAGGGGCCTTTGAGGTTGACCTCGATGATCTTGTCGAAAGCGCGTTCGTCGACCTCGATCGCACCACCGTACACCGGGTTGGTGGCGGCGTTGTTGACCACGATGTCGAGACCGCCACACGCCGCGACGACTTTGTCGACGATGCCACGAACCTCGTCCATCCGTCCGACATGACAGGCCATGGCGATCGCTTCGCCACCGGCGTCACGGATCTCGGCGGCGACGGCGTCGACCGCCTCTTGTTTGCGGCTCGACACCACCACCGTGGCACCGTGCGCGGCAAAACCGTGAGCCATGGCGGCGCCGATGCCTTTGCTGGCGCCGGTCACCAGGGCCACCTTGCCGGTGAGGTCGAAACGGTCGGGGCTCGTCTGTTCGCTCATGCCATCTCCTTGAAGTCGGGAGCGCGAGTCTATCCGACCAGCGCTCACGAGCTACCGGTGAGCAAGACCAGCGCGACCCCCACGACCATCACGACCACCGCGAGCATCTGACGTCGATCGATCGACTCGGCGAAGAGCAGTGCGCCGAAGAGCAACGCGGCGAAGCCACCGAGACCCCGTTTGACGGTCTCGACCAATCCCACCCAGGCGATTTGAATCGCCCACAGCTGGAGCAAGATGGCGACCACCGCACCGGTACCGGCGACCATCACCCACCATGGCGACTCGGTGCACAGACGACGCGCGGTCCCGAGCCCACCGATTCGAACCGTGGCGATGATGAAGACGATGGCGGTACCGGCGCTGAGCACGAAGGCGTGATGCGACGAGATGGCGTGGCGCAACGCGATCTTGTCGAAGGCCGGGGTGATCGACCAGCACACCGCCACCAGCACCATGTAGGGCGCACCCGGCTCATGCAACAGCGACCGCAAGGGATGCGTTCCCGGGCGGGCGTTGAGCGTCAACGCGCCCACTACCACCAAAATCACACCGAGCCATACCCACGGCCCGGGAATCTCGCCCAGCACGGGCATCGCGAAAAGGGTCGAAAAGACCGGTGTCAGCGCCAAAAGGGGGACGGTGGCACTGATCGGCGAGCGATGCACCGCCACCAGGTAACCAAAGGTCGCCACCACATTGAGCAGCAACGACGCGAGGCCGGGCAGCCAATAGGCGTTCGCCGGCAGATACCAACCGTCGAAGGTCACCCATAGCAACGTCGCCGGTACCTGGGCGGTGACCAGCACCGCCGCCAGGACGAGAGGTGGCGCGCGCGTCACCAAATGCTTGCGGACCAGATCGTAGGAGATCCAGGCGAGGGCGCTGGCGATCAGGACAATCGTGGGAATGAGATCCATTGGCGTCCTACTGAGCCACGGCTATGGAATTCGATAGGATCATCGCATTCGACGTATGGAAGGATGGGGCGTCTCGCCACCGGTCGACTCTCTTCACGCTTTCGAGGCCTTTCGATGCATTTGACTCCCGAGCTGGTCGCCAATCTTCTCGTTCACAACGGCATTCTGTCGCAAGCACAGGCCGAAGAGGTGAAGAAGGAAGCGCGCATGATGCCACGTCACCTCCGCTCGGCGAAGGCGTACGAGCAAAAATCGGTGGCCTACGAGCTCATCCTGCGACTCGGCTTGACCCCACAAAACGGCCATGGCGCCACGCTCACCGAGCAGATGATCTCGGAAGCGATCGCGTCCGAGGCCAAGCTCGAGCACACGCGAATCGATACGCTTGCGCTCGACGCGGATTTGATCGAAGGACAGATCTCACGCCCGTTCGCGCGCCGTCACCGGATGATTCCGCTGCAGTTGAGCGACGGTACGTTGCGGGTGGCGTGCGCCAATCCATTCGATATCGAAGGGCTCGACGCCTTCCGTCGCATCACCGGTCGTGATCTCGAGCTCGTGGTGGCGTCGGAACCGGAGATTCTCAAGGCGCTGACCGAGTTCTACGGTCTCCGCCAGTCGGTGAAGAAGGCCGAACGCGATCTCGCCGGCGGGATCGATCTGGGCAATCTCGAACGTCTCGTGCGGATGAAGAACGAGGCCGAGATCGAGACCTCGGATCAACATATCGTCAACGCGGTCGAGTACATGCTGCAGCACGCCTACGACTCACGCGCCAGCGACGTCCATATCGAGCCGAAACGCGATGGCAGTCTGATCCGTTTCCGCATCGATGGCGTGCTGCACGATATTCAACAGATTCCACCGGTGGTGCATCGCGCGGTGGTCAGCCGTATCAAGGCCATGTCCCGGCTCGACATCGCCGAAAAACGACGTCCTCAAGACGGTCGCGTCAAAACTCTGCGCGCCGGTCGCGAAATCGAGCTCCGGATCTCGACGCTTCCCGTCGCCTTCGGCGAGAAATGCGTCATGCGGATCTTCGATCCGGGTGTGCTCGAGCACGATTTGATCGCGCTCGGCTTTTATCCCGAAGAGCTCGAGGTTTTCTCGCAATTCATCACCCGCCCTCACGGCATCGTGTTGGTGACCGGTCCGACCGGTAGTGGTAAGACGACCACGCTCTATTCAGCGCTCAAGACCATCGCGACACAAGAGCAGAACGTCACCACGATCGAAGATCCGATCGAGCTGGTCTACGACCGCTTCAACCAAACCGCGGTCAATACCAAGATCGGTATCACCTTCGCCTCGGCGTTGCGTCACATCCTGCGTCAGGACCCCGACATCATCATGGTCGGTGAGATCCGTGACGGTGAAACGGCGAATTACGCCATCCAGGCCGCGCTCACCGGTCACCTGGTGTTCGCCACGCTGCATACCAATGACGCCGCCTCGGCGATCTCACGCTTGATCGATCTCGAGGTGGAGAATTTCCTCATCGCCTCGACCATGATCGGATGCATGGCGCAGCGCCTGGTGCGACGCATCTGCGACACCTGCAAAACCGAACGTTTTCTCACCACCGAAGAGGCCGAGGCGCTCCGCCTGTCGCTTCCCGATGGCAAGCGGGTAAAAGTCTATGAAGGCGCGGGATGTTTCGAATGCCGCAACACCGGCTACAAGGGCCGGAGTGGTATCTTCG
>JBCDBH010000370.1:0-5929 GCA_039184055.1 Acidobacteriota bacterium | reverse complement strand
GACCGAGGTCGCGCAGGCGATCGAAGCCGCACGTGACGCCTGGCACGATTGGTCGGAAATGGCGTGGACCGATCGCGCGGCGATTTTCCTGCGTGCCGCCGAAATGCTCGCCGGACCGTGGCGTGATCGTCTCAACGCTGCGACCATGCTCGGCCAGTCGAAGACCGTGCATCAGGCCGAAATCGATTCGGCGTGCGAGCTGATCGACTTTTGGCGCTTCAACGTCCATTTCATGCAGGAGCTCTACCGCCACCAGCCGCAATCGTCGGCGGGTATGTGGAATTACGGTGAGTTCCGCGCCCTGGAAGGCTTCGTCTTCTCGGTGACTCCGTTCAACTTCACCGCCATCGCGGGTAATCTGCCGACCGCGCCGGCGATGATGGGTTGTGTCGGCTTGTGGAAGCCGGCGACCAGCGCTCTGCGTTCGGCGTGGGAAGTGATGCAGCTCCTGCGCGCCGCCGGACTGCCCCCGGGGGTGATCAACTTCGTGCCGGGACGTGGCTCGCAGGTCGGCAATCCCGCGTTGGCCAGCCCCGAGCTGGCGGCGGTGCATTTCACTGGCTCGACCCCGACCTTTCAATCGATGTGGCGCACCGTGGGTGAGAACATCGACAACTACGACACCTATCCGCGTCTGGTCGGCGAGACCGGTGGCAAGGACTTCGTGTTCGCGCATCCGTCGGCGCAGGTCGATGCACTGGTGACGGCCTTGGTTCGGGGCGCCTACGAGTATCAAGGCCAGAAATGCTCGGCGGCTTCGCGCGCCTACATTCCGTCATCGTTGTGGCCCGATGTCCGCGCCGGGCTCGAGGCGCAGATCGCCACCATCGACATGGGTCCGACCACCGACTTCCGTAATTTCATGGCGGCGGTGATCGACGAGAAGGCGTTCACCGAGATCACCGGTTTCATCGATCGTGCCTCGGATGCCACGGGTGCGGAGATCATCATCGGTGGCGACTATGACGGTTCGACCGGCTGGTTCGTGTCACCGACGGTGATTCAAGCTCACGATCCGCATTACGAGACCATGCGCGAAGAAATCTTCGGTCCGGTGCTCACCCTCTACGTCTACGAGGACGACAAGATCGCCGAGACCCTCGAGCTCTGTGACACCACGAGCACCTACGCGCTGACCGGCGCGGTCTTCGCCGATGACCGCCAGGCGGTGGTGGAGATCAGCAAGGCGCTGCGTCACACCGCGGGCAATTTCTACATCAACGACAAGCCCACCGGTGCGGTGGTCGGTCAACAGCCTTTCGGAGGCGCCCGAGCGTCGGGTACCAACGACAAGGCGGGCTCGATGTTCAATCTCCTGCGCTGGACCCAGCAGCGGTCGATCAAGGAGACCTTCGTGCCACCGACCGACTATCGCTATCCCTTCATGGGCGAGGAATGAGCCTCGACATCCGTACCCATCACGGGATCGACCGGGCCCTTTCGGGGGTACCGGTCGCCCTGGGGGACGGGAGCGCGACCGTCGAGCTCGCAACCACGTCGACCATGGCCGCCGATGCTCAGGAGTTGGTGCACGGCGGCTTTGTCTTTTCCCTCGCCGATCACGCTGCGATGTTGGCGATCAACGAGCCGACCGTGGTGCTCGGCGCCGCCGAGACGCGATTTCTCGCTCCGACACGGGTCGGTGAGACTCTGGTCGCCGAGGCTCGGGTGGCGGCGATCGACGGCAAGAAGCATCACGTCGATGTGACCGTTCGTAGCGGGGAGACGACAGTGTGCACGGGACGGTTCACCTGTTTCGTACCGTCACGACACGTGCTCGATCGATCGTGAGCACAGGAGGCGAATGATGACGACCGAGAGAAAGAGCGGCGGAGTCATCGCCGCCGAAGTGCTCGCAGCCCACGGAATCCCCGCAGTTTTCACACTGTGTGGCGGTCATATTTCGCCCATCCTCGTCGAGTCCGAGAATCGTGGCATTCGGATCGTCGATGTTCGTGACGAAGCATCGGCGGCGTTCGCCGCCGATGCCATGTCGCGACTGACCGGTACGCCCGGGGTGTGCGCGGTCACCGCCGGCCCTGGTTTGACCAACACCATCACCGCGGTCAAGAACGCGCAGATGGCGCAATCGCCCCTGGTGGTGTTGGGTGGCGCGACCGGAACGATCCTCAAAGGGCGTGGCTCGCTCCAGGACATCGACCAGATGGCGCTGATGGAGCCTCACGTCAAATGGATGCGTTCGGTCGAGCGGGTGGCGGATATCGCCCCGGCCTTGATCGAGGCGATCGCCGAATCGCGACGTGACGTTCCGGGCCCGGTATTCGTCGAGCTACCCGTCGACCTGCTTTACGAAGAGCCCCTGGTGCGCGATATGTATGGAGTCGGCGCGGAGGCCAAGAAGCCGCGTGGTTTGGGTGAGTGGGGCCTACGACAGTATCTGCGCTGGCATCTGCGGCGTCAGTTCAAGGGTAGCGACAGGGTCGAGATCGAAGCTCTTCCCGGTGACGCGGCACGGGTCGCCGAGCCGGGCGATGTGCGCCAGCTGGCGCGCGCGCTGGTCAAGGCGAAACGTCCGGTCGCATTGATCGGCAGCCAAGCGGTTCTCGATCCCGATCGACTGGACGCCGTGGTGAGCGCGGTCGACAGTCTCGGGATTCCGTTTTATCTGAGCGGCATGGCGCGTGGTTTGATGGGACGTGAGCATCCGCGCTGGATGCGTCACAAGCGACGCATGGCGCTCAAAGAAGCGGATACGGTGCTGCTCGCAGGGGTGCCGGCGGATTTCCGTCTCGACTATGGGCGTCATGTGTCGCGCCGCGCAACCTTGCTGTCGGTAAATCTGAGTCCGATCGACCTGACCAAGAACCGCAAACCCAATATCGGTGTGCTCGCCGATCCGGGCTGGGTGCTCGAGCGTCTGGGCGCGGCGATGCAGGCGCCCGACGGTCATTGGGACGACTGGATCGGTCAGCTACGGACGCGTGACGAGGAACGCGAGGCCGATATCGCCAGTCGCGCCGAGCAGGTGACCGATGTCGGGGTCAATCCGCTCCATCTCTGTCGTGAGATCGACAAGGTGCTCGACGACGATAGCGTCTTGGTGGCCGACGGTGGTGACTTCGTCGCTACGGCTTCGTACATCCTGCGTCCACGTGGGCCGTTGCGCTGGCTCGACCCGGGCGTGTTCGGCACCCTCGGGGTCGGGGGTGGTTTCGCGCTCGCCGCCAAGCTGGCGCAGCCGAGCGCCGAGGTGTGGTTGCTGTGGGGAGACGGCTCGGCCGCGTACACGCTGGCGGAATTCGATAGCTATGCGCGTCACGGCTTGCCGGTGATCGCGGTGGTCGGCAACGATGCCGGCTGGACGCAGATCGCCCGGGAGCAGGTCGAGATTCTCGGCGCCGACACCGCGTGCCGGCTGGCGCACAGCGATTACCATCGCGTCGCCGAAGGCTACGGCGGCAAAGGGCTGAAGATCGAACGCCCCGAAGACATTCCCGGGGTGCTCGCCGAGGCCAAAGAGCTCGCCGCCGCCGGGTCACCGGTGTTGATCAACGCCATCATCGGTACGACGGACTTCCGCAAGGGCTCGATCTCGATGTGAGCGAGCCGTCGTGGTTCGAGCGTAACGCGTAGCTGTCGTTACGCCCCGCATTCACTCATCAGTTGGGTCGCTAGAGGTCGACGAGTCGTCGGTCTCAGCGGGATCGCTCGCCGTGACGGCAGGCCACTCTGGCCTGGGAACGACGGTGATCGACTGACGACAGGTCGCCGCGCCGAGCTCGCTGAACCACAGGATCTGCTCCCAGACGAGATCGAGCTCGACGGAGTATGTGCCCGGTTTCGCCGGCGCCTTGAGACGCTGCCAGCCGCTCCATGAATCTCCCGGATCGAGATGACTTCCCGGATAGCGGAGCTCGTCGTCGTCGAAATCGGTGCGGCCACCGAGCTGGGCGACACGCCCGTCGGTATGGAGCCAGCGATGGGCCAGACGGACCCGCGCCGCGCCTTCGAGCGGCCAAGGGTGCGGACTGGCGTTACGTAGCTCCACCGCTGCACGAAAGGTCTCGTCGGTTTCCACCTGACTCGGAAGGCCACAGGCGATCCAATCGACCTGGTAAATGGGCCGTCCGAGAATCGTCTCGGGTCCGAGCCAGCTGATCGCCGCGCCGGTGAAGTCGGTGCCTTGACGGCCTTCCCACCAGCTGCTCATGCCCGCCTTGGTAGCGTGTACGCGAAGACGATAGAGCAGGCGCCCGTCGAGATCGCGGGTCGCGTCGTCGAGCCGGAATTGGAGCTGCTGACGGCTATTCGGCGCTTCGAATGTGAGGACCTGTCGCTTGCCGGCGAAGTCGATTTGCACACGGTTGTCGGGCGGTGGGCTGAGCACCGACAGGCGAACGGTGTCCTCGAGCGGCGCGTCTCGTTCCAGCCAGATCGTCGCATTGCCGGCCCCGATCGGAATGATCTCGTCACGCTCGTACATGATGCGATCGCGGCGCATGTGGAGCACGCCCATCTCGTCGGGCAAAGCGATCCGTCGGTGATCCTCCAAGGAACCGAGTCGTTCGAGCTCGAGCGGAAACCAGGCGAGCGGGGCATTGCGCACGTGCGCCTGGATACCCCCCTCGGGAACCAACACGCCCAGCGGCATGACCAGAAGCGGTCCGAGGAGCGCCGTGCCCGCGGCCCAGCCGGCGAGCACCGGACGTGGGGACGGGCGGCCGACGAGTAGAAGGATCGTCGGGTAGAAAAGGAGGAGTCGTCGATCGCCAGGGGAGAGGCTGAGATCGGCCGGTGGACCCACCGCGGCCATTTCGAGGAGCGCTCCGACCAGGGTCGCGACGAGGAGCATCTCCGCCGGTCGGCGGAGCCGAATGAAAAAGCACGCGACGATCAGGAATGGGAAATACGGCAGCACGCCGCCGTGCTGTCCCCAGAGAAGATCGCCGAATCGACCGGCGATCGACGCACCGCGAGGCGTGGCGTAGCCTTGATCGTCACTGGCGACGATCGCTTCGTCGATCGGTGAGCCGACCTCGACCCAGGTGCGCGATTCGAAATAGGGCATCGCCGATCCGGTGAGACGGTCGGCGAGCGTGAAGATGAGGATGCCGGTGAGCGCCACGCCCGCGACCATAGCGAGACCATCGGTGAATCGACGGCGTTCGACCGTCGCCGCGAGCAGGGGCAGCAGGAGGATGGCGACCAGCGGTTGCATGGCGGCGGCGAGACAGAGCGTCACGCCCGCGAGCAGGCTGCGCGCCCAGCCCCCGGTCTCGTGCCAGCCAAAGAGGAATGCGACGAAGACCAACAGCATGCCGACGGTCTCGTGGCGGATCCAGAACATGTAGGCGCCCGCGACCGACAGCACGAAAAACCCGAGCACGAAGAGCAGCGCCAAGCCATGATCGTCGGTGAGTCGGCTGATCCGACGCACGGCGAGCCACAAGAGCAGGATGAAGGCGAGAGCGTTGAGCACCAGCGGGCCACGCTCACCGATCATCGCCACCCACGGTGCCGCCAAGAGGGGATAGGCGATCGGATTGGCGTAGGCGGCACCGAGCAACGAGTCTTCGGTCGTCGGATCGGCGAGCACTTCGAAGCGGGCCGATTGATAGGGGAACGCGTTCCACAGGTTGACCAGGTCGCCACGTTCGAGTCGCAGATCACCCTCGAGCGCCAGGCTGCTGGCCATCAACAAATAGGTGGTCTCGGCGTCACGGGTTTGCAGGGGCAGACCCGGTTCGAGCAGGCCGAGTGGAATGCACAGCAACAGCACGGCGAACGCCGTGAAGACGAGCTTGAGGTGGGACGAGGGGGGGCGGACTTCCTGAGTCATCAGCGGCGCGAGTTTACACCGTGCTACGCTCCGGGGCCCGCAATGAGAAGACCAAGATGATCGAGACGATCGCCGGCCGATTGCTCCGCTCCGCCGGCGCCGCGACGCTGTCGCAGATCTGGCGCATGG
>JBCDBH010000369.1:0-5984 GCA_039184055.1 Acidobacteriota bacterium | reverse complement strand
GGAATACAACCACCCGCTGCCTCAGCCGTTTTGGAACAAGCTGACTCGCGAATGCACCGAGGGCGAGAACATCACCGGTGGTGTCGGCACTCGCTGCGATTTCATCACCATCCCGCACAATTCCAATTTGGGTGGTGGCAATCGCTTGCCCAACGGCCAATACCTCTTCCCACCGCTCTTTCTCGATCCCTACAACACGGCCGACGCCGAGCAGCATCAAAAGATGGAGCCGCTGGTCGAGATCTATCAGGACAAAGGCAGCAGCGAGTGTCGCTACGACCCGCGCTTTCTCGCCGGTACCGACACGGTCGACGAGTTCTGCGCCTTCGAGATCCTCGACGGCAAGACGCTCGGTTCGGCCTCGGGAGTCGGCAGTGGCGGTGACGGCTCGACCGCCGAGCCACCGGATACCTGGGGGCCACGCGCCTATGTCCGCAACGTGTGGAAAGACGGCATTCAATACGCCGCCCAGAACACCTACGACGGCATCAATCCCTTCAAGATGGGTGTGGTCGCGGCCTCCGACTCGCACACCGGTGTGATGGGTTGGCATCCCGAGAACGAGACATGGCCGGGCCACCTCGGCATCGACGACGTCTACTCGATGCAGCGCGCATCGACCATTCAGAACAGCTCGGGTGGTCATTCGGTGGTGTGGGCCGAGGAGAACTCGCGTGATTCGATCTTCGAGGCCCTCCGACGCAAGGAGACGTACGGCACCAGCGGCACCCGTCCGATCGTGCGTTTCTTTGGCGGATGGGATTTCGACCCCGGGCTGTGCGCCCAGGACTACGTCGCCACGGGCTATCGCGACGGCGTGCCGATGGGTGGCGATCTTCCCTCGCGCAACGGCTATGACGGCGCGCCGAGCTTCCTCGTCGCGGCGCACGCCGACGATTTCATCGCCACGCCGCTGCAGCAGATCCAGATCATCAAAGGCTGGGTCGACGACAACGGCGACACCCACGAACGCGTCTATCGCATCGCCGGTGACCCGGGTCATCCGCTCAACCCGGAAGCCAATCTCGACACCCAGACGTGTAAACCCAAAGAAGGCGTCGGCTACGAGCAACTGTGCTCGGTGTGGCGTGACCCGGATTTCGAGGCCGATCAACACGCCTTCTACTACGTCCGCGTGCTCGAAGAACCGGTCTGTCGATACAGCACTCTGTGGTGTCGCGATCCCGAGCTGGTCGGCGTCGATCCGCTCAGCGAAGACTGTGACGAGCAGCTCGCGGCGCTCGCCAACGGCACCCTGGAAGAACGGGCCAAAGCGTCGCAGGGGGCGATGTGCTGTAGCGACCAGACCACCACGCCCTTTGTGCAACCGGTGATCCAGGAGCGCGCCTGGACTTCACCGATCTGGTACGAGCCGGGCCGATGAAGAAGATCCTGCTCTCCCCCGCGCTACACATGGCGGTAATCGGTGTCGTGCTCTTCCTGGCGTTCCAGGGTCGCCCCGAGGACAAACCGCAAATCGTCGTGCCGGCGCATCGTCTCGCGATTGCGCTGCAGAGCTTCACCGAAGACAAAGGGCGACTCCCGACCCGTGACGATGTCGAGGTATTGGTCGAGGCTCTGGTCGACGACGAAATCCTCTACCACTACGCCCTCACCCTCGGCATGCACGAGCATCCGGCGGCACAGCGTCGTCTGGCCAAGATCGCCGAATTCGTCGAGACCAACCCGCACGGAACCTGTAGCCAGGCCGATCTGGCACGCAACGCGCTCGATTTGGGTCTGCACCACGGAGATCTGGTGGTGCGACGGATCCTGGTCGACAGCGCGCGCCGCCTGATCCGCAGCGTGGTGCTGCTCCAAGAGCCGAGTCAGGAAAGTCTCGAGGCCTTCCTGGCCGCCAATCACGAGGCCTTCCGGCGGCCGGCGCGGGTGCGGATCTCGCACATCACCGTCAATGGTTTCGTGCACGACGACACCGAGGCACGGGCGACCGAGCTCTTGACCTCGATCGAGAGGCAGGCGCTCGATTTCGACATGGCCATGGCGCTCACCGATCCATCGGTGGTCGAGGCGAGCCTACCGACGCTCACCGAGCAAGGCTTGGCGACCCGCTTCGGGCTCGACTTCGCCAACGCCATCATCGACCTTCCAGCCGCTGACGGCTGGGTGGGACCGGTGCCGTCACGCTACGGCGATCACTTGGTCTATGTGCACGAACGTCACGAGGCCTACGTGCCACCGCTCGGCGACATCCACGAAACGGTCAAGCAACGCGTGCTGCACCAAATGGCCGACGATTACCTCGACCTCCGACTCGAAGAGCTACGGCTGGAATTCGACATTGTCACCCCGGCGCGGACGCCACCGATGAGCCGATCATGAGAAAGGTCATGCTGCTCTTCGTCGTCCTCGTGCTCGGAGCCATCCCGACCGCTGGCCACCAATTCGCCCCGGCGCTCCTCGAGCTCGAAGAGACCTCGCTCACCCGAGTCACGGTGAGCTGGAAGCAACCGACGGTCAAAGTGCGTGGCAGCGAGCTCCGACCGGTTCTCCCAGCCGCATGCAGCGGCGTCGGCGCCCCGGTGATCGAACGCGAGGGCACCGGGATGCGGGCACGCTGGGAAATCGACTGTCCGACGGGTCTGAACGGCACGAGCGTCGGTGTCGAAGGCATCGCCTCGAGCCGCGCCGACGTCCTGCTGCGAGTCGACCTGCTCGATGGGCGCGCGATGCGTCACGTCCTCACCGCCGACGCGCCGAGCTATCGGATCGACGGGGCCACCGGCGCGCTCGATGTACTGCGCGACTACGGCGTCCTGGGCGTCGAGCACATTCTGGTCGGCTGGGATCATCTGCTCTTCGTGCTCGCGCTGGTGCTGATCGTCGGTTGGGGACGGTCCTTGCTCTTCACCATCACCGCCTTCACGCTCGGTCACAGCATCACGCTGGGTCTGGCGTCACTCGGTGTCGTCACCGTGCCTCAGGCACCGGTCGAAGCGGCGATCGCGATCAGCATCTACGTGCTCGCCATCGAGCTGATGCTGACGTGGCGAGGGCACACCACCCTCACTCGACGACGCCCATGGCTCGTCGCCAGTGCGTTCGGTCTCCTCCATGGCCTCGGCTTCGCCGGGGCGTTGAGCGAGATCGGTCTGCCGAGCGGTGAAATCCCTCTCGCCCTCTTCGCCTTCAACCTCGGTATCGAGCTCGGCCAGCTGCTTTTCGTCGGGGCCGTCCTGCTCGTCACCGCTGCCGCGATGCGTCTACCCGTCGTCTGGCCACGGTGGTCGGTTGCCGTACCCGCTTATGGCATCGGCGCCATGGCCGTCTTCTGGGCGATCGAGCGCGTCGTCGGACTCGTCGTGTAGCGCCGGTCGCCTGTGCGACCCGCTTACAACCCTCTTTTGACAGAATCAGTCCAACCCACGGAGATCCAGCTATGAAAACCGCCTTTGCCTTGTCCGTCGTGCTCGTCTCGTCCGTCCTCTTGCTCGCCACCGCCGGTGTCACGCTCGCCGACAGCGATCTGGCCTGCGCCGACCTGCCCTACGTCAAAAACGTCTTTCCGACCACCGTCTACGGCCCCGCCGCCGCCGACGTCATCACCGCCAGCACCAACTTCCTCGCCTGCACCCAAGGCACCTATGCGCTCTGCTACTACGCCGGCGCCAAGGGTGCCCCCTGCAAGCTCGACGAAGACGGCAGCACCGCTCACTGCCAATGCGAGGTCTTTCAAGCCAGCGCCGACGAGCCCTACTACGTCGACATCAACGCCATCCTCAACACCTGTATCTACGTCGAAACCATCGCCGCCTGTGGTCACGACGGATCCCTGTGCACCGAGCCCGACAGCGCCCCGGTATGCGACTACATCGCCGCCAACAAGTTCAACCCCGACGCCCAAGTCATCTCCACCTTCAGCTTTCAAACGGTCGGTGACTTCAACATCGGCTGCACCGACTGCTCCGGCGACCAGGCCGGTGTCTACGCCGGCTGCATGACCGCCCCCTGCACCCGTGGCAACGCCGACAACCAAGCCATCTGCGCCTGCCCCACCTTCGACGGCCCCTATCAATTCGGCCGTCGTGGCGAGCAGTACACCTGCAACGCGGGAGAAGGTTTGGTGTGGTCGGCGGCGTACAACCCGGATGGCTGCGGTGGCGTGAGCGTGCCGTCGAAGGAGTGAGGCCTAGATGAGGCCCAGCTCGTCGAGCGACGCACCGTCCAGGAACGCGTCGAGCATGCGATCGAGCTCGCTCGAGTCCTCGATCGACTCGACACGTCGTTTCGTGTGGGTAGTCACGTCACCGAGGCGTCGCTCGACTTGATGGAGCAACGTCTCCCGTTTGCCAGCGATGCGGCCTTCTTCGCGAAACGACTCTGACCAAGTGAGTGTCAATTCTCGTACCTCCTCGATGTCTTGTAAGAGTTTCTCATAGGCATCTCGCTCGTCGACCGCCACCGGTAGGTAGGCGTCGACACAGTCGATGAGATGCGCTTTGCGCGGGTCATGGTCCGGATTGTTCGCCACCCGGGCCAGGCACGCGATGCGATGTTCCAGTCGGTTCATGCCAGGCGGGGGCCGCATCAGGGCCGCGAGAGCCCAGGCCAGAGGCTCGGATCGGTCGAGGTAGTTGACCGCTTCGGCCGCGCTCAGGCCGAGGGTTCGGTAGACGATCCGCGCGAGGATCTCTCCGAAGAGCTGTTCTTGATGCATCGCGATCTCGATACCCGCCGGGCCGCCGCGCAGAAAGAGACCCACCGTCGCGACCGGTACGCCATAGCGCAGGCTGATCAGCTGGTTGTAGGCCGCTAAGCGAGAACGGGTGCGTTGACGAAATCGATTCTCGATCTCGACGTGCAAGCAACCGACTGGCCGTTGCGTGTTGTCGCGCGTGTAGAGCTCGGCAACGAGATCCGGTCGACGTGGTCGACCCGCACCGGGCACGGTATCGAGGTAGAGCTCGATGCTCTCGAAGCGAATCCGTTTCGGATCGACTCGAGTCAGCAGGTCGGGATGAACGAGGCTGAGAAAATCAGCTGGGTAGCTCGTCAGCAGAGTCTTGAAGAGCTGGTCGTGGCCGTTGGCCATGGCGTCCTCCGGTCAGGTGATTCCACCTACTGAAGACGACAGGTACCTTCTTAATCGGACAGTCGGGCCAAAGAACCTCCAGATCGCACACCTTCGAGCGACGAAAAAGGGCGCCGGTCACCCGGCGCCCTTTCCTCTCTTCACGACGAGCGGTACCCAGTACCGCCCGGCTCATGGACCGATGGAAACGTCAGTCGAGTGGCTGACGTGTGACGTTGCCGCAGGTGACCCGTGGCTGCGAGTTGCTGAAGCAGCCGAAACGCCCGGCCGTGGCACTGAAGTCGCCAACCAGATCGATCTCGAGACGCGGCCCGTCGTCGCGGGTGGTGTCCTCGACCCAGACCCGGAGCGATGCCGGGGTCACTTCGAACGTGAAGACATAGGGCGTGGCGACGTTCCAACCAACGCCACCGAGGTTGGCACCGCGGGCCAGCTCGGTGACACCGCCAGCTGGCGACGTCCCAAGGTCATGATGACCGAAGAGCTCCGCGACGCTGGGCAGACCGACCACGCGGGAGACCGACAAGCCCGCATCGGCAGTGAAGGGCTCACCACCGATCTGGCCGGATTGCGTGGTCTTCTTCCAGTCGATGACCAGGTATTCGGCTTGGGGATCCTGGGTTTCGCCGGGATCGAAGCCGAGCACGAATCCCATGTAGTCGTCGTCCGAGTTGTCGACGCTGAACAGCTCGGCGACGACGACGTCGCTCGCCACCTGGAAATCACTGTAGAACACCGACGCATCGTTGCGGTTGAGCTGCTCCGCCGAGCGAGCGTCGGCCGACAGGAGCCAGCTGCCGGGCGCTTCATTGCCGAACGGGTAGGACTCGTCGGTCCATCCGTCGAGCGGTAGCACCGGCACGGCCATCGCCTCGACGCTGATGTCGCCGCAACTCATTCCCGCCTGGGAGAAGTTGTAGCAGGCGAAGCG
>JBCDBH010000368.1:0-5987 GCA_039184055.1 Acidobacteriota bacterium | reverse complement strand
CGAGGTAGGCCGCGATACGGGCGATCGTGTCGGGCGGGACTTCGATGTCCGAGTCGATGAAGAGCAGGACGTCACCGGTGGCGACTTTTGCACCGGCGTTGCGCGCTCGTGCGGGGCCACCTTGCTGGTCGAGGCGGAGGACGGTGGCGCCGGGCACCGATACGTTGAGGTCTCTACCGTCGAGCACGAGGATCAGCTCGGCGGGTGGCGGATCGAGCCGCTCGAGGCTGAGCGCGCACCTTGGCCAGGCGGGGGCCGCGCCACCGATGGGCACGATGAGCGAGATACGCAAGGTCAGCGACGACGCGCCAGCCGGTTGTAGAGCCAGGCGACGCAGCCGCCCAACAGCGCACCGGTGAGCGCACCGTAGAAGAGACCGACGAAGGCGCCGGCCCAGGTGACCGTGTAGCCGGGGTAGTAGGCCTGGAGCAGACCGAGATTCTGGCCGACGTTGGGGCCGCCTTTGATCACCAGCCAGAGGGTCGCGACGAGCAGTCCGGTGCCACAGACCAAAGCGGTCACCAGGGCGACGATGCCGACCCGCAAACGGGCGATGGCGCGTTGAACGAGTATCAGCTCCGGATCAGGGGCCACCGAGCTCACCTCCATCGATTGCTTCGAGTGTCGTCAGGGTCGCGAGTCGGCGTTCAAGGTCACGCTCGACGGCGCGGGTCAACACGTTGACGAGACGGGCCGACACCCAGCCGAGAGCGAATCCCCAGGCGCCGGCTTCGAACATGCCGAGCACCATGCCGGGCCACGACACCTCGTAGCCGAAAAAGTAGTTGCCGAGCAGCGAGAGCATCGGTACGAAGCTCTCGTCACCGCTGAGCAATAGGATCGCCGTCGCCACGGCCAAACCGAGGCTGGCGGTGATGCCGAACGCGCCACCGAGAGCGACTTCGTCGTAGACCGCAAAGCTATCCCGTAGCAGCTTGTCGAGGTCGCGCTCGACGGCGTGTGGGGTCAGTCGGTCGCCACCGGTCGACACCTCGGACCCCGCTTCGTCTTCACGAACCTCTTCGTGAAAGGCCTGTTCGACGTTGATCGACCACAGGTCGTAGCGCGCGCCAGCGATGTTGCGGGCCGCGAACAGCCCGGCGAGCATCGAGTGATCTTGATTGTTGTAGCGATGCTGACCGTTACGACCGATCGGGTAGACGTTGTCGAAGCCGGCGAGCCATTGTTGGAGCACCGCCAGATGCCCTTCGTACTCACCGTCGTACACCGGATAGGCGCGCGGCATGCGAATCACCGTGCCGGCCTCGACTTCGGCCGCCGACATCAAGCCGATCGTTTCGGCTTCGGCGGTGCCCAAACGCACCAGATCGTCGTCGTCCATCGACCAGAGATCGTCACCACGATTGACGAAGTACTCCATGCCGATGAACGACTGATCGGGTGAAGCCACCATCTCGGGGCTCCAATTCTTGAAGTTCTGGACGCGGCCGACCCGGACATCCGGCGAGTGGATGTAGATCCAATTGTCGGGGAAGAGGTCGGCCTTGTTGGCCAGCAGCCCGACGATCAGAAAGTCGCGGAACGTGAGACCGGTGGCGGCTGCCAGCACCTCGGCGGGTGGCGCCGGCTCCATGGCCTGGACCAGGCTGCCGATCGGCATCGACGAGATCAGCGCGTCGCAGGCGTGACGTCGTTCCTCACCATCGGGGCTATTGACGTCGACCGCGGTGATCCGAGTGCCGTCGTGGTGCACCCGCACCACCTTCGACTCGAGATGGGTCGCGATGCCGTGTCCTGCCGCCAACTCCGAGCAGCGTTCCCACATCATGCCCGGACCGAGCCGGGGGTAGAGGAACTGCTCGATCAGACTGGTGACCACCTCGCCACCGCGTCCACCACCCAGGAAGGCGTTTTTGAGCGCGGTCATGAGATCGAGGTTCTTGATCCGCTGTGCCGCCCACGCGGCGCTGATCTCGGAGCACGGCATGCCCCACACTTTTTCCGTGTAGGTCTCGAAGAAGATTTCGAACAGGCGACGTCCGAAGCGATTGCTCACCCAGGCGTCGAAGGTGCTCTCGTCGTCGATCGGAAAGAGCTGGGAGCGCAGATAGCTGATGCCGACCCGCACCGCCTCGACCGGGCCCAGACCGCGCAGGGCATTGAGCGGCTTGAGCGGATAGTCGAAGAAGGTGTCGCGGTAGAAGATGCGTGACATCCGCTCGCGCACCAGGAGATCGTCACCGAGGATCTCGTGCCACAGCGCCTCGACCTCGGCGACCTTGGTGAAGAAGCGATGGCCACCGATGTCCAGACGGTTGCCCTGGAACTCGACGCTGCGCGAGATCCCGCCGACGATGTCGTCGGCTTCGAAGACCACGCCCGAACGTCCCAGCTTGCCGAGCTCGAGGGCGGCGGTCAGTCCCGCTGGACCCGCGCCGACGACCACCGTATGGCCAGCGCTCATCGTCGTCCCCGGCTGAGGTTCGGTGGCGGCGAATCAGTCGACCGAGGGCGCTGGGGTATCATGCCCACCCGATGAGCTCGACGCCCACCGCGACCGATTCCGATGTTCCCAACCTGATTCACTGTTCGTACCACAAGTGTTTAACGGTGTATTTCGGCCGTGTCATGAAGGCGGTCTTCGAGCGCTGTCTGCCGTGGAGCGCGGGCTATCGTCATTTCAATAGTCATCTCGACGCGTTCTACGAGGACTTTCACCGTTATCGGCTCGCCTCGGTGAACAATCGGGCCCTGGATCTCTCCCGGCTGGGGTCGTTTCGATTGTCTCGGTTCATTCGCGATCCGCGGGACCTCGTCGTGTCGGGTTACTTCTATCACCGACGGGGCGCCGAAGGTTGGGTTGTGCAGAAAGCCCCGACGGAGTCGGATTGGTATTTCGCCAACGGTCGACTGCCAGATGCTCTCCGCGGCTCGGATCTGTCGTTCGCCGAGTATCTGCAAGAGGTGCCGAAAGAGGAAGGACTGCTCGCCGAGCTCGAGTTTCGCGCCGCGCACTTCGAATCCATGGCGCAGTGGCCCGCTAGCCATCCGGACATCGTCACGTTTCGCTATGAAGACGTGGTCGCCGATGGTCCGGGGGTGTTTCGGTCGCTTTTCGAGTTTTATCGCTTGCGGCCGGTGGAGCGTGGTCTCGCCAATTTCTTCGCGCGTCGCTATGCGCTCGGCGGTCGTGGTGCCGATCCTCATATTCGCAACCCGGCATCGGGCCAATGGCGTGAGCATTTCACTCCCCGCGTACGACGGGAGTTCGATACCCGCTACGCCGGTCTGGTGCGTCAGCTCGGCTATTCGGCCGACTAGCCATGGCGCACCTTGTTTGCGTGGTGCGTGGCTACCCGAGCATCGTCGGTCCCGGTCTCGAGCTGGCGCGCCGGCTGGCCGCCGATGGCCATCGGGTAACCTTTCTCGGCGCTCCCGACAGCGGTGAGGCGGCCGAGCATCGCGGGTTGGCGTTCGCGCCGCTCGAGCCAGATCGCCACGGATCGTTTCTCAAAACCGATCGAAGCGGCGCTCTCGGCCGATGGTTTCGCCTTCGACGGCGTCGAGATCATGCCGTCCGGTTGCTCGGTGTGGACGGCTTCGCCGCTCAGCTACGCGACCTGCGGCCGGATCTCGTCTTGATCGATGGCGAGATGCACGCGCACATTCTCGTCGTCTTGGCGGCCGACCTGCCGCTCGCTCTGCTGAATCCATTCGCTTCGATCTGGCGAGTTCCGGGGCTGCCACCGACTCATTACCTGGTGCGTCCGGGAGTCGGCTGGCGCGGGAGCCGGATCGGCATTGCTCTCGCCTGGCGGGCGCTGGGCGTACGCAAGACGATCCGCCGGCTGCGTTTGCTCTGGCGTGACGCCGGCTGTGATCGGGAGTCGGTGTTGCGACACCTGGCCGACGAGCTCGGCGTCGACACGCGCCGTGAGCTCGACACGGGGCAATGGCCGATTCCCTTCACCTACCGTCGCCTACCGGTGCTGAGCCTGCACGCACGAGAGTTCGAGTTTGGTCACACGCCGCCGTCACACGTTCACTACGTGGGTCCGATGGTGCCCGATCCGAAGGTCGCAGAAGAGGCGGACGCGGGACTCGACGAAGTGTTGGCCCGATGTGCCGACGTCGACGGCGCCGAATCGTCCCGAGACGTTTTGATCTACGCTGGGTTTGGCGCGTCCTTGACCACCGACCCGGCTTTTCTTAGACGTTTGGTGGTGGTGGTGGAGACCCGGCCCGATTGGCACCTGGTCGTGAGCCTCGGTGGTCGTTCCGACGAGATTCTGGGGTCGCTCCCGGCGCGCGTCCATGTCTTTCCGTGGGTGCCTCAGCGTCGGGTTCTCGAGACGGCGGCGGTGTGCGTAACCCATGGGGGCATCAACACGATCGACGAATGCGTGCTGGCCGAGGTGCCGATGCTGGTCTATTGCGGTTTCGAGACCGATATGGCGGGCAATACGGCGCGGGTCGAGCACCACGGCATCGGCATCGCCGGAGATCGTCGACGCGATACGACGGCCACTATTCGTGATCATCTCGATCGCCTGCTGACGGATCCGAGCTTCGGTACGCATATCGGTCGCCTGGCCGGGTCGTACCGTGCCTATCGTGAAGATGGCGTGGCCGAACGGGTGGTCGCGTCTTGGCTCGACGGGCGGCGACCCTGAGCACGTCGGACGCGCCACGCCGCGACCTCGGTCGCCGTATGGTCACCAGTGCGGGCTGGCTGTACAGCTTTCGCTGGATCGAGCGTCTGCTCGATTTCGGCTCCGTGGTGGTGCTGGCTCGTTTGCTCCAGGCGAGCGACTTCGGCCTGGTGGCCATCGCCGTGTCGATTGTCGCCATCATCGAAGGCTTGAGCGCGTTCGATGTCGCCAAGGCGCTGATCCGTAGCCGCGAAGACACCCGGGAGCTTTTCGATACCGCCTGGACCCTGTCGACGCTTCGTGGCGTGGCGGCGGCGGTGATCATGCTCGGAATCACGTTCTTCGTCGACGATCCGGACATGGCCGGCGTGCTCGCCGCGCTCGCCATCGCACCGGTGGCCACCGGGCTCGGCAACCCTCGCTTCGTGCTCTTCGAGCGGGATCTGGTCTATTCCAAACTGGCCCTCCTGACCCTCGGCTCGAAGCTGGTCTCGGTGGTGGTGATGCTGATCGTCGCGGTGATGTATCGCAGCTTCTGGGCACTGGTGATCGGGATCATCGTCGGCAGCCTCGTGTCGCTTCTGTTGAGCTACGCGCTGCGGCCGTATCGACCTCGCTGGTCCCTGGCGCGGACCGGTGATCTCTTTTCGTTCAGCGGCTGGTTGTCCTTGACCTCGATCGTCACCACGTTGTCGATGGAGACCGACAAGCTGATCGTCGGCCGCTGGCTCGGTATGGCCGATACCGGTCGCTATTTCATGACCCAGCGGATCGGCGTGCTGCCCACGCGTGAGCTGGTGAGCCCGCTGCAGCGCCTGCTCTTTCCGTCGTTCAGCGAGCTGGCGGAGGATCCGGCGCGACTACGACGAGCGGTGCTCGAGTCGATCAACGTCGTCGGCAGCCTCAGTCTGGCCGCCGGCTGTGGCTTCGCGCTGGTGGCCGCCGACTTCGTGCCCCTGGTGCTCGGTGCCACCTGGGAGTCGATCGTGCCGCTGCTGGTCATCCTGGTGCCGTACCTCGGCGCGCGGGCGACGTTGTCGATGACCTTGCCCTGCGTCATGGCCCTGGGTCGCGTGAAGCTGCTGTTCTGGGTCAGCCTGGGCTACGCCCTGGTGCACGTGCCCGCGTTCATCGTCGGCACGGCGTATTTCGGTCTCGAGGGCGCCATCATCAGTCTGGTGGTGGCCGGGGTGCTCTACATGGCGCTCAACGCGTGGATGTTGCGTCGCTGTCTCGGCATCGCGCTGGGGGAGATTCTCCAGCAGCTGCGTCGGCCGATCGTCGCGACCGCGGTCATGGTTGTCGCGCTTCTGGGCCTGCGGGTGATGCAGCCACTGGGTGGATTCACACCGGCCGCGACCTGGCTCGATTTGG
>JBCDBH010000367.1:0-5991 GCA_039184055.1 Acidobacteriota bacterium | reverse complement strand
TGAACCTTGTCGGCCTTTTTGCCATCCATGTACTCCCAGCCCATACCCATGGGCGCCGCCATCGCATCACGCGTCTGGAATTTGCCCGACTCGGGATCGATCACGGTCACGGTGAAGGTCGGCCACAGACGGTGGACGTCTTGATCGATGTACGAACCATCGGTCGAAGCGAAGTACTTCTGCTCGTTGACCAAGAAGAGCATCGAGTTGACGAAGTTCGCGCCGCTCTTCATCGCGGTCTGGTTGACCGTCATCAAGAGGTCGACCTTGTCTTTGATCGGGACCTCGAACGCGTCTTTCTCGATCGGGGTGCGCCAGGAGACTTCCCCGACGCCCTTGACAGGTGCCAGCGTCACCGGCTCGAGCTGGAGCTTGCTATTCGCCTTGGCCACCGCAACGGCGTTCTTGGCGGCGGCGGCGATGCTGTCTTTGGTGACATCCGATGTCGCCGCGAATCCCCACGTGCCGTTGGCGAGCACGCGAATACCGAGCCCATAGGACTCCGTGTTGACCAGGTTATCCACCCGCTCTTCGCGGGTGACGACAAATTGATTGCGGTAGCGACCGATTCGAATGTCCGCGTAGCTCGCACCCGCGGCCTTGGCGGCATTGAGGGCGACGTCCGCCAGGGTCTTCTTGTCACCACCGGGGATCGGAGTCGTCGAACCCAAAAGGGGGCTGCTCTCACCGAATACCGGAACCAACATCACGCCGCCGAGACCGACACCGCTGAGTCGAAGGAATTTGCGTCTATCCACTGGTGATCTCCTCTCGCTTCTGGAACGGCTCAGACCGCGTCCGACAGGCTGCTGAAAGTGAAGTCGCGAATCTTGAGTGGTGGCACCATCGCGCCGTCGGTCCGGACCGGTGTACCCAACGCTTCGAGGTTGTTGAGCATGATGACCGGACTCTCGTTGAAACGCATGTTCTTGATCGGGAAGGCGATCTTGCCGTTCTCGATGAAAAACGTTCCATCGCGGGTCAGGCCGGTGAGGAGAATCGTCTGCGGGTCGACCATGCGGATATACCAGGTGCGCGTCACCAGGATGCCCCGCTTGGTGCTCTTCACCAGCTCGGCCGTGTCCGCGTTGCCGCCCACCATGATGCCCGTTCCAGGAAAGGGTACGGGTTCTTTGTCGTTCTTCTGCGCCCAATAGCGTGAGTAGAAGAGGTTTTTGACCACGCCTTTCTCGATCCAGTTGATCTTCTTGCGCGGTAGACCGTCACCACCCCAAGGGGCCGTCGGGATGTCGGGATGGAGCGGATCGCTGTAGAGCGTCACCCGCTCGTCGACGATTTTTTCGCCCAGCTTGGTGCCGCCACCCGGCTTGGAGAGAAAGCTCCGTCCTTCATCGGCCTGGCGCGCGTCCATGCTGAAAATGAGGTATTGCAACAAGCCCAAGGCCGCCGATGGCTCGAGAATCACGGTGTACTTACCGGGCTCGATGGCGCGTGGCTCGCGGGACAACACCGCCTTGTCGATCGCGACGTTCGAGGCGACACCGAGATCGAGCTTGCCGACGTCGTTGACATCACGCGACACCCAACCCGAACCCGTTCCATCCTGGGTACGCACCGTGACCGAAAACTCCGCCGAGGTCTCGCGGTGGTAGCCGAATAGACCTTTCGAGTTCATCATCGACGAGAAGCCGGCCTGATCCTCGAGGTAACCCGCGGCTACCAGATCCTTGCTTCGTGATGGGTTGATGCTCTTGGCGGCGGCGGCGGCGCGGAAGGCCGGATCGATGTTGGCCGTGGCGTCGGACCATGCGGGCACGTCGACGTAGGTCTGTGGACCGAGGATGGGCATCAGCTCCGGGTTTTCGGGAGCCAGCTTGGCGAGATCGTCGGCACGCTTGGCCACCTTGCGGAGCGAGTCGTCATCGAGCTCGGTAATCGTCGCGACACCGGATCTCTTGCCGAATTGCGACTCGACCGCGAGCTCGAGCTCGGTCGTCACGCCGCTGGTGGTCACGGAATTGCGCGCGTAGCGGATATTGCCACCGTTACCGCCACCGAGCATGGCGGTACAACTCTCGGCTTTCGAGTAGCCGAGTACTTTGGTGAGAATCGCCTTCGCTTCATCGCGGGTCAGAATCGCCATGCGTAGCGTTCCTCCAGGTTGAGAATCGGTTCGTGCGACACCGATTCCAGACGAAAATGGATGGATCGATCACGGCGCAAAGGCGCCTCGTTCTGCTCTACGAGTTGAACGGCTAAAGGTTTGTCTTCTTACAGCTGTCCGCGGCTCGGTTCACACCAGCTCGCGAATGTACTTCTCTCGCGCCAAACGCCAAAGCACCACGAAGAACGCGGTGAGTGGAATGGCGAGGATCATCCCGGCAATACCGTTGAGCGCCGAGCCCCAGAAAAAGATCGCGATGATGATCACCATCGGATGAAGACCGGTTTGACTCCCCATGATCCGTGGCGTCAGCACGTAGCCTTCGACAACCTGGACGACAGCGAAAACGATCAGCACACTGGCCAGGAGCACCCAACCGCCACCCTCCTGAAAGAGCGCGAGAGGTAAGGCGACACCGAGACCCACCATGTTGCCGAGATACGGCACGATGTTGAGGAATCCCAGCACGAGCCCGATCAAGAGTCCAAATTTGAGCCCGACGAGCGAGAAGCCCAAAGCGAAGAGACACCCCTGAAGAAACGCGATCACCAACTGGCCACGGAAGAACGCCACCATGATCGACACGAACTCACTCGCCAAATAGGCGACGTCGTCACGTGTCTCGGCCTTCAAGAACGGCAGCACATCACGGGTCTCGAGCGTCGCTAGCTTGTTGCCACCGAGAAGAAGAAAGCTCAAGTACACGGGGAGCACGGCCCAATTGAGCAAGGCGCCGATCCATCCGAGAACGTTGCCACCCATGGCCAGGAGCCGGCCCCCGAGCGAACCGAGCTGATCGAGAGCCGCCTCTTGCTGCGATTCGGCCGCCGCGCGCAAACGCTGCCCCCAGGGGTTGGTCTCGAGCCAGGTCGTCAACGCCGGCCACTGGGTTTCGAGCCACGCTTCGAGCTGCGCCCACCACTTCGGCATGTAGGTGACGAGATCGTCGATTTGGGCGACTACGATGCCGCCGATCGACCACACCACCGCCGTGAGCGGAACCGCCACCACGATGTGTACCGCGATCAGTGCCGGTATCGGTGGCAGACCGCGACGGCGCAACCAGTCGTAGATCGGATCGAGCAAAAGCGCGAGCACCCCGGCGACCGCAACCGGCAGAATCACATGTGAGAAACGACCGAAGAACAGGCCCAAAAGCCAGAACATCCCGCATACCGCCGCGACGATCACCAACGTCGCCAGCGTCGTAATCGCGGCGGCGACGGTCGTGCGTTGCCGGTCGGTCAAACCGAGCCAGCCATGACGAACCTCCTCGACGTCCGTAACTCTGTTCTCTGTATGTCCGCTGGTCTCGGTGGTGGCGTCGTCACGCGCGGTCGAATCCGTCTCGTTCGCTTGAGTCATCTTCACGAGCCTACCACCCGGGTTTGCCTGCCGTCGCCGAGTGAGCCATGCTTGGCGGGTGAACGAACAGCTGATCGTCTTCGTCGTCTTGATCGCAGCGATGGTTCTCTTCATCTGGGAGCGCTGGCGCTACGACCTCGTCGCCATGGGCGCCCTCCTCGTGCTGACCGTGCTGGGCATCGTCCCGGCCCAAGAGGCCTTTCTCGGTTTCGGCCATCCGGCGGTCATCACCGTCGCCGCGGTGCTGATCTTGAGCCACGCCCTGGCGACGTCCGGGGTCGTCTACCACATGGCCCGGCCGCTCAAGAGATTCAACGATCGTCCCCTACTCCAGCTCGGCGCGCTCGTCGGCGTCACCACGGTCGTCTCCGCGTTCGTCAACAATGTCGGCGCGCTGGCGCTCATGATGCCGGTGGTCCTGCGGATCGCGCATACCAGCGGCCGATCACCATCGAAGCTCTTGATGCCCGTGGCGTTCGGTTCGCTATTGGGTGGCATGACCACGCTCATCGGCACGCCTCCGAACATCATCATCGGATCGTTCCGCGCGGAAACCGATGCGCAGCGTCCGTTCACGATGTTCGACTTTGCACCGGTCGGGATGATGACTGCGGCGGTCGGCTGTCTCTATCTCATTTTTCTCGGCTGGCGTTTTCTGCCGAATCGACCCGGCGCCTCGGGCGCTGGCTCCGCCGCCGACCGGGATGTCTTTCAGATCGGCGATTACACCACCGAGCTCCAGGTGGCGGCGGGCTCCCGCGTCGTCGGCAGACCGATCTCGGAGCTTCCGACCGACGAGGTACCCAGCCTGGTCGTGTTGTCGGTCACCCGGTCGGAACGTCGTCTGCTCGCGCCCTCGGGACGCACGGTGCTGCAGGCGGGCGACCGACTGATGGTCGAAATCGATCCGATCGAGCTCGATACGCTGCTCACGTCGACCGGCTTTCAGCTGGCCGGCGCCGGCGAGCTCACCGAAATCGGCTCGGACGAGGTCCGGCTGCTCGAGGCAGTCGTCGTACCCGGATCGCTGCTCGAGGATCGATCCGCCGGCGACCTCCGTTTGCGTTCTCGCCATGGCGTCAATCTACTCGCCGTGGCGCGTCAAGGAAGCCGTGTCGTGGCACCCCTGGCCTCGGTGGTCATTCGGCCCGGTGATGTCTTGCTGATGCAATGCGCGGCGGCGGACGCGGTCTCGACGCTGCAAACGCTGGGCGCCATGCCGCTGAGCGAACGCGAGCTCCCACGGAGCGGCCCACGGCGGTTGATTCCCGTGCTGACGATCTTCGTCGGCGCGGTCGTGGCGTTGGTGAGCGGCTTCGTACCGGCGGCGGTCGCGTTCAGTGTCGCCGCGCTGGCGCTCGCGGCGAGCGGGCTTCTCCGTCTACGTGAGCTCTACGACACGATCGAGTGGCCGGTCGTCGTGCTGCTCGCCGCGATGATCCCGGTCGGCAATGCCCTCCAAGCAACGGGGGGCGCCAGCCGCATCGCGACATGGCTCGCCGAGGCGGGCACGGCTTTGCCACCAGCAGCCTTTGTCGCCCTCTTGATGATCGTGACGATGTTCTTGTCCGACGTCATGAACAACGCCGCCCCCGCGGTCGTCATGGCACCCATCGCGATCGGCGTCGCGGCCCAGCTCGACGTCTCCGCCGACCCGCTCCTCATGGCGGTCGCGGTCGGTGCGTCGTGCGCCTTCCTCACGCCGATCGGTCATCAGAGCAACACCCTGATCATGGGCCCGGGTGGCTATCGTTTTGGGGATTTCTGGAAGATGGGTCTACCGCTCGAAATCCTCATCGTGCTGGTCGGCGTGCCGGCGATCCTCTGGGCCTGGCCCCTGTAGGTGGACGTCGATGCCTTGGGGATGAGGGTGGGGCGCTCGTTCACGCCCCACCAGACCGGATGCCGGTCAGCTATCGTCATCGTTCGATGAGAACACGAGCGACGCGGAGTTGATGCAGTAACGCATGCCGGTAGGTCGAGGCCCGTCGGGGAAGACGTGGCCGAGATGGCCACCACAGGCGCCACAAAGAACCTCGGTCCGGATCATGCCGTGACTCGTGTCCCGCTCTTCCTCCACCGCGCCCTCGGCAACCGGCGCATAGAAGCTCGGCCACCCGCTATGCGACTCGTATTTGGTCGACGAGTCGAAAAGAGGCTCGCCACAGCCAGCACAGCGATAGACGCCGGCGTCATCGTTTTTGTAGTACTCGCCGGTGAAGGCGCGCTCCGTCCCCTTTTCACGCAGGATTCGATACTGCTCCGGGGTGAGCTCTTGTTGCCACTCGGCGTCGGTCTTGACGATTCGCCGTGGTGTATCGGTCATGTCGAAATCCTCCTTGTGGCGTATGAAAAACATACGACATCACCCGAGTCTTCGCTCGAAGTCACGAATGGGATGGTGTCGATGCGCAACGCTACTTACGTGGCTCCAATCCTCTCGGATTGATCGTCAAATACGAGCGATTGGACCTGCCCGGCTCGAGGCACAAACCGATAGC
>JBCDBH010000366.1:0-6009 GCA_039184055.1 Acidobacteriota bacterium | reverse complement strand
CGTATCGGTCGATGGCGAAGTGGATGATCGAAGAGGCAGCGGCGAATCGCTATGTTCGGGCGGCTCCGCTGGTGTCGCGACCGAGGTGATGTCTCGCTACGCGAGATGAGGACGTCATGGAATCGAACTTTGTTTGGATTGACTTGTCGACCTTCGATGTTCAGAAGGCGACCGACTTTTATCGAGATGTTCTGGGTTGGTCGTACGCGACCGACGGATCCGGCTATACCCAGTGCGAGGTGAATGGAGCACCGTGCGCGGGTCTTTATGAGATGCCGGATTTCTTTCAGAAGATCCGCATGCCGTCGTTTTGGATGACCTATGTTTCGGTGAGCGACGTTGAGTAGCTCAGGGGCTGAATCATCGCCAACACCGCGGCGTTCTCAGACACCGTGGCGCAGCATGGTCGGCTTGCTCGGTGTTTATCTCATTCTGATCTTCGAACAGGAGTGGGGCTGGGGTGTTCTTTTTCTTTTCTGGGTGCTACCCGATTTGAAGAGTGGCGTGACCTACTTCATCGAGCCTTTGAGTCGACGAACAAATCCTCTGATGTATTGGGCGGTGGTCGTCACGTGGATCGTGCTCTCTATACTCCTGCTCTTCGGTCCGACAACGACGGTCTGACTAACGAGTGATTCGATGGCAATGATTCACCCCGATTTTCCCAAGATGCTCGGAGATCGGTGTGCTTCGTTTAGGCTGTTCGAGTGAAACGGGGTGAGGTGTGATCGCTACTCGGTGTACGTGGAGGCATCGAGAACAGTGATTCCGACCAGCTCTCGGTCTCGATAGCGCAGCAAAAGACCGTCTTTGGTCATTTCGGTGTCGGTCGCCTTCTGTGGACGGGCGAAGCTGATGTAGAGGACATCGGCTTCTTCGTCGTAGTCGACCGTATACCGTCGCGCCGGCATATTCACCAACGAGGGGAGCGCACGGAAAAGAGATTGGGTCGCTTGAGCGCTCATTGGCATTTTCATAGGTAGAATATTTTTTCTAATCAAGTGAATTTCAGCAAGTGTGACTACCTTCCAAACCTCGCCGTGACTCGTAAACCGATTTCGAATTGCTCGTAGTCTTTCTCGACCCCGATGTCGAGGTCGATGGGGGCGTCGGAGGAGCGGTCGCGGGCTTGGGCGAAGAGGGTGAGGCTGTAGCGTGGGGTGAGGCGGAGTTGCCAGGAGGCGTAGTAGCGCAGGATCTGGTCTTCTCGGCCGTTGTGTAGGGGGGCGAGGTTGGCGGGTTTGTCGGTGGTGTATTCGCGCTGGCCGTATTCGGCCTGGAGGAAGAGGGTGTGACGCCGCGGTCCGGGAAAGCGGTAACGGGCGGCGAGCATGAGGTCGAATTGGCGGTAGGAAGGGTCGGTGTCGTCGGAGGTTTCGAGAGTTTCGCCGGGTTGGTCGTATCCCTGGGCGGACGAGTCGGTGTATTCGACGGCGTAGGAGAGACGCAGCTCGCGGCTGAGCCGATGGTCGAGACGCGCACCGATGAAGAGGTTGTCGCTGTCGAATTCGGTGAAGGCGTCGGAGTGCTCGAAGATGGCGAGCCCGGCGTGGTACCGCGCGTCGAGGGAGGCGCCGAGGGGGTGACGGTATTCGGCGCGGAATTCGGTTTTGTCGAATTCGAAGGCCTGAAAGGGGTCGGTACCGTTGGCCGACGCACCGGTCAGGTCGGAGTCGCGAATGTGACGGACGTAGAAGCCGGGTGAATAAGAGGCGGTGATGGTCGCCGAGCGACCGAGACCGAGGTCTTGGTCGAGATGGACGCCGAATCGGGTCCAGTCTTTGATGTCGTTGCGCAGGTAGGCACGGTGTTCGATGTCGACACCGATTTTGGCTTCACGCTTGCGGAGACCGGGAAAGGCGTGGTCGACGTAGAGGTCGAGCCGCTGAATGAAGTCATCGAGACTCTCGACTCGGAAGCGACTCGGGTCACGGCCGTCTTCGAAGCGTTGAATGAATTTGTCCGAGTAGCGCAGGATGTTGTCGTCGTAGTAGCTGGCGACGCGGCCTCGCACGGCCCAGCCGGTGTCGATCGCGGTGGGAATGCCGGCGTCACCGGGTTGGGCGATCTGGCTTCGGAGCAGGAGATCGGCGTCGAGGTTGGTGGCGAAGACGAGCGTGTGGCGACCCGCCGGGACCGGGAAGACGATCTCGTTCGAGCGGCTGACGCGGGTGTCGGGCTCGTCGACCAGCCAGGCTTGACGCGAGGGCCGGGTGCGAAGCCGGTAGTGACGGTGGAGGTCGTCGTTGGCGCGGACGGTGAAACGGTAGTCGACGTTGCCACTCGGGCCGGTGGGACGGGCCAGCAGACGCACCCAGGCCGGACCTTCGACGTCGAGCTCGAGCTTTCGTCCTCGCTCGACCCGACGGTAGTCGCTCCGGCTGTCACCGACGCTGAGCTCGGCGCGTCGGCCACCGACCAGGGTGATGTCTTCCCAGGGGCGTTTCACCGGCGCACGACGGTCCCACACCACTCGCACCGCGATGGTGTCGACGGTGGAACGACCCACCGAGAGCGCCACGGTGTGACAACCACGACCGAGCTCGAAGGTCGCTTTGCGTAGCGCCGTGGCGCGATGTCGATTGTCGAAGCTGGCGCCGGTAAAGGCCTGGCTACGATGGTCGAGCTCGCGTGCCGGCGTTTCGCCGTCGATCGCGGCGAGTAGGACGTAGCGCGCGACGTTCTCGCCGTCGCCGAGCACGGCGCGGCTTTGAATCTCGAGCTCGCCACGACCACAAAAGAGATAGTGCGCGGTCTGATCGAGACGCTGAAAGGGCAGACCGGTGTCGCCCGAACGAAACATCGCGGTGGTGAGATCTTCTTCGGGCTCGACCACGTCGAAGGCGCTGACGGGTGAGACCGAAACGACAAGAATGAGAATGATCGTGACGAGGCGGATCGAGCGGGCGACGGCTTGTGAACGGGTCATCGCGATTACTCCGAGGTCAAGGCGAGATCTTCACGAGGCAACATGAACCGCGCGAGGAGGGTGGATTTGTCGGGATCGAGGGGGACGAGCTCGAGTCGGTGGCGACCGCTACCGACCGGAATGACGATCTCGGCGGCGGTGCCGGGAACGAGACTGTCTTCCTTGTGGTAAGTGGTGATCTGCGACCGTCGGCTGCTCAATTGAAAGGTGTTGATCACGTCGCCGTCGGCCAAGACCTGGATCCGATAGTGGATCCGCCCGCGCATTTCTGGCGTGTTTTCGGTACGGGTGAAGACGCGGAGCTCGGTCGGACCGATGACGTCGATGGTGAAGCCTTGGCCCACCGGGTTGCGGTAGTAGGCGTAGAGACGCTCACGCACCACGAGCTCGACGAGCTCGGAGCCACCGATCGGGGTCATGGCGACCCAATTACGTTTCTGCGCGCGCCGCGGCTCGAAGAGAACGCGATAGAAGATCGGTGGATTGTTCGGGCCGGGGAGGATCTCGATGTTGTGGTAGCCACGGCCGAGATCGACACGGTAGTCCATCAGCCGACCCGGGACCCCCAGCGTGCCGTCACGAAACATCGCGGTACGGGATCGTTTGACGTTGTCGTAGCGAATCTCCATCGGCTCGCCACCGTCGATCCGCAGCATCAGCGAGTAGCGCAAGCGGTCGGGCGTATTGGGCTTGAAACGCGCGCGACTGACGATACGGAGCTCGCCGGGGCCACGCACGGTCTCGAGCACGGGGCGGGTGGTGTCGAGAAGCTCGTATGGACGATCCTGACCGGATACGAAAATGGGGATGGACTCGGCTTGCGCCGGGCTTGTCGGAAGAAGACAAGCCACCGTGAGGCAAGCCGCGGTCAAAGAAGTCACAGTCAGACAAGCCGATAAGAAGTGGGAGCGATTACGAGTCTTCACGTTTTTCGTCCTCCGGGCCGAGCTGGCCGAGACGGTGGATGCGACGGTCCCAAGTAAACAAACTGATCAGAATGGAGAGAATGCCGAACGTTGCGAGATAGGCGCGAGGCAAGTCGTAACGCACCTGGCCAAAGACGTCACCTCGTCCCGGCGCGGGTACCGCGTCGGCGACGGAGTCGAGCCCGTAGCGATCACGTAGCTGGCGCACATTGCGTAATTGCACCACGGGCACGCCGTCGGCGGCGAAGCGCAGAAGGGTGCCACGCGCGGGGTAGTTGCGATCGGGAAGGCGGAGCGAGGCACCGACCGGGATGAGATCGGCGTTGAGCGGATGACCGAGACTGGCGATGCCACCACCGACGTTGATGTAGGCGGACACGTCTCGGGGGGCGCAGCCTTCGCGAAACATACGAACCCGTTCTTGAATGCTGCCTTCGAGCTGCTCGGTGGCGATCATGGTGATGTCGTTGCGACGGATAGCCTGGGCGAGCAGCTCACGGCCTTTGGGTGCCAAGCCACGCCCGGTGTCGTTGTCGCCACCGATCGACGCGGCCATCGATCGGGTCGAGAAAATGCCGCGTTCGTGGACCACACGTTCCATATCGAGCCAGGTGAAGAAGGGATCGGTGGCACCGTAGTTGGACGCTCCCACCGAGGAGATGGTCACCGCTTCGATCCCGAGCACCTCGAGCGCCGCGATGGTCGAGAGGTTGAGGGCCGGAAACGAGCCGGTGGTGGCGAGGGCGACGCAATCGCCCTCCTCGAGCTCGATCTGGCGAAAGAGATCGACCGCGACGGCGGCGAAATTCGGATCGGTGCTCGCCAATTTGGCGTCGAGATAGCCACGATCGGTGGTGATCTGGGTGAACTCCTGGCCGATCATCGCGGTTTCGGCGGGATCGTTGATCGCGTCGACGAAGACGCCGCGTTCGAGACGGTGATCTTTGATCGCCCGCGCGGCGGTCGCCGAAAGCTGGGCGGCGCGGAGCATGTCTTCGTACCAGGGACTCGGCACCACCTCTTTGCCGCTTTCGACCCAGAAGGCCGCCAGCAAGACGAGAACGGTGACCGGTACCAAGACCTTGTTGGAGCGGGGTGTGAGCCAGTGGAAGTCCATGTCGCGTGCTCCGATCAGCCGGGTAGCAAGGCGCCACCAAAGAGAAGAATCACCAGGAAGCGCACCAAGGTGGAGGTGATCGCCAGCGCGCACAAGGTGGTGACGATGCCTTGTTTGAGAAACCAGTTGGCGATCAGACCCGGTACCACCCAGCCGATGGCGTAGAGCTCGACCGCGTCGAGACCGATGTCGAAATAGAGGAAGTTGCGTGATGCGATCGACAGCAAGCAACCGATCAACACGCTCAACACCAGCTGACGGCGGCCAAAAATGAAGGTGTAGCGCGCCACGATCTTGATGATGCCCATGGTCAGCAGCGCGACGATCAGCACGCCTGCGAGTTTGCCCGGGGTGCCGAGCTGCAGCGCGATGTAGCCGGGAACGACCAGGCCACCGGCGGCGAGGCCGAAGGCTTCGTAGGCGACCAGGCTGAGCACCAGGCCGAGAGTGATGGCGACCTCAACCATGACGTTGTTTCCGTGTGTCGAAATAGGCGACCGTGCTCGCGCCCTGGCCACCCATATTGCCGATCGCGACGACCGAGCTGCGCTCGCGAGTCGCCGCCAGGATGGCGTGAAAGATCGCCGTCGGCTCGGCGCGACCGAGATCGATGATGCGCTCGACGTTCATGCCGTGCGCGCGAAGCGATCGCTGCACGGCGTCGGTCGGTGAGCCCATGAGGAACACCGCGTCGACCTCGGAGGCGAGCGACGTCGCCACCAGATGCGCGAGCTGCTCGGCGCGATCTTTGCGATCGGGACGGGTGTTGAGCAGGACGAAGCGTTGCCCGACCAGATGACCTTCGTCGCGTAATTTGCGCCACACCATCAAAGACGATTCGGGGTCGTTGGCGGCGAAGGCGTTGAACAGCGTCGCGACACGGCCCTGGTGCTCGACCATCGAGCGGGTGAGCACGCCAGGGTCGGGAATCGCCCGCCACATCCCGCGTAGCGCCACCTCGCGCTTCACGCCGAGCTCGGCGCATACCGCCAAGGCGAGAGCGACGTTGTCGCGGTGTTCGATATAGCTGAACCCGG
>JBCDBH010000365.1:0-6040 GCA_039184055.1 Acidobacteriota bacterium | reverse complement strand
GTAGCCACGACCTCGATCGACCAGGTTGTGGATCTCGTCGATGATCAGGATCGTGTCGTCGAGGCTTTCGTCGTCGCGAAAGTCGGTCAGCGCGACATACGGATCGAAGGCGTAGTTGTAGTCGCACACCACCACCTGGACATGACCGGCGAGCTCGAGGCTGACTTCGAACGGACAGACCACCGAGCCTTGGGCGGCGTCGTAGATCGCATCCGGCAGCAGCGTGGGGTGGCGATCGAGCAAACGGTGGATCAGTCCGTCGTGCTGCAGCTTGGCGTAGTAGTCCTTGGCGAAGGCGCAATATTCTTCGTGACACAAGACCTGGTCGTTGGCGCACATTTTCGCTTTGGCGCGTAGCCGTAGCGAGCGAAACGCCTGCTCGCGATTGAGCAGTTGAAGGACGGTGGTCGCCATGTCCTGCTGCAGGGTTTTGGCGGTGAGCACGAAGACTCGTTTGTCGTTCTCGAGCGCGTAACGCAGCGTCGGATAGAGACTGGCGACGGTTTTGCCGATCCCGGTCGGCGCTTCGACCAGCAGATGCTCGCTGTGATCGACGGCGTGTTCGACCGCGCTGATGATCTCGTCTTGGCCGTTGCGGATGATCGGATAGGGAAAGGGCAGATCGGCACCGGCCACTCGGCGCGCGCTACGCGCCTCTTCTTGCGAACGGTGCTCGCGGAGCAGGGTCGCCAAGCGTCGTTTGACCAGCGCATCGAGAATCGGCAGACGGACCTCGACCTCGTCACGCTCGATCTCGTCGGTGCCGATCTCGATGAGCACCAGCTCGGCGCGTACCGGCGGCGCGTTCAGGTCCTCGAGACGACTCTCGCGGCTCAGCATCCAGGCGTAGAGGGCGGCTTGCCGCGCGTAGATCTCGCGCGTCGCGGGCGCCAGCTGGACGCCACGACGGACCGACTTGATCTCTTCCACCACCACGGCGCCATCGGGATCGGTGCGCAGACCGTCGGCGCGGCCGTGAATGGTCACCTGCCAGCCGCGGTATTCGAAGCTGTGACGAATGGTCACTTCACGACGATACGAGCCGTCGTCGGCCAGGGCCTCTTCTTGATAGCGGCTGTGGATCGCCTGACCGAGCCACAAACGCTCGTAGCCACCACGATTGGCGAAACCGAGCGAGCGGGCGGTCTGCGGGTCGAGGAGATCGGCCACCGCCAGGCCCAGGGTGAGGTTTTCGGAGTCGAAGCGGGGCGGCATGGGCCGAGCATACTTCCTCTAGCCAAAGTGTCGCGAGCGCGATAGAAATGAATCATGCTTCATCGTCGGTCGCCCATACGGTCGATCTGGTCGCGACGTATATGGGTCGCGCTGGTCGGGCTGTGGGCGGTGATCTCGCTCGAAGTGGTCGCGCTGCCGGCATCGACCTGGCAGCCCAAGGTCACCGTGTGCGTGATGAGCTGCGCCACCGATGGTGGTGATTGTTGCTGCATGCTCACCGCGCGGCGGGACGTTCGCGAGCTCGAAGGTGAGCACATCCTCGCCCGTCATCCGGGTTGCGCCGATGCCGAATCGGCGGTCGTGGCGGTCGGCAAGGAGCACGAGGCGCTCAGCACGGGCCCAGGGCAGCTGCTGCCGAACCGGCGACCGGATCCAGCCCGACATCTCTTTACCGCGCCGCCGCTGTGCTCGGTTCTTCTCTCTCTCCACGGTCCACGGGCGCCACCACGCGCCACCCTCGTCTGACCGTTCTTTCATCCGTCGTCATCGATCGCACGGTCGGTCGGTGTGGAGTCCTGTGTTGGACGGAGTGTATGCACCGCATGCGCGGTGTGATGTACGTGTGTTTCATAAAAGAAAGAGGGAGAGAGAAGAATGTTCTCTGGAAGAAAAAAGCAGCTTCGTTGTGGCTGGAATGCCGTGTGGACGAGCTTTCTCTGGGTGAGCTTGATGCTCTGTGCCGGGGCCGCGCTGGCGGTCGACGGTCGTGTCGTCGATGGGAACGGCGAGCCGGTCGAAGGAGCGACGGTTCGGGCGCGCGCGGCGGCAGGCGCCACCGCGGTGGCGACCACGGCGAGCGATGGCCGTTTCGAGCTGGCCGATCTCAGCGGAGCCGTCCGGCTCGAGGTCGAAGCGAGCGGGTTTCGACCACGGTCGCTACGGGTCTCGGCGCAAGCCACGGATGTCGAGGTCGATCTGACCCGTTTGACCGCCCGGGGCGAAATCGTGGTGACCGCGGCGATGCCGGAGCTGGCCACCGAGGTCGACGTTCCGGGTAGCGAAATGGAACGTGGTGGTGGTGATCTTGCCGAGGCGATGCGTGGCTTGAACGGCGTGGCCGCCAAGCGTCGCGGCGCGATCAATCTCGAGCCGTCGATCCGGGGTCTGCAGGAAGAGCAGGTCGGTCTCTTCGTCGATGGCACCCGTACCTTTCCCGCCGGTCCGGCGCGGATGGACTCGGGCATCAGTCATGTCGGACCGCACGCCATCGACACCGTGCGTGTGGTCAAGGGCCCCTACGCTCTCACCTGGGGCGCCGGCACGATGAGCGCGCTCGAGCTGGTGACGAGCCGGCCGGCGTTCTCGACGGGGGGCCTGTCGTGGCAGGGGCGTGCCGGAGGTGCGTGGTCCGACAACGGTGATCGGGCCGATGGCTATCTATCGGTCGGCGCCGGCTCGGAGCGCTGGCGGTTTCTCGTCAACGGTGGCTATCGAACGGGTGACGACTATGAAGACGGTGACGGCGCCGAGGTGCCGGGTGACTACGAGAGCACCGATCTGCGCTGGCATCTGGGGTGGCAACCCACCGACTCGTGGCTGGTCGAATACCTGGGCGGCTATCAGCAGCAGAATGACATCGACTACCCAGGACGCTTGCTCGACGCGACCTATTTCCATACCCGGTCACACGCGGTGTCGGCGAGCAAGACCGGTGGTGACACGTTCGACGAGGTCTACGTCCAGGCGTATCGCAACCTCAAGAACCACCGGATGAACAACGACGAGAAACCGACCGCGCAACCGGCGCCGGGACGGATTCCGCCGTTCGGCTTGCGGGTCGATCTGCCGACCGAGGCCGATACCAGCGGGGCGCGGGCGCGTTTCTCGTTGATTCGCGGCGCGGTCGAGTGGTCGTTCGGTGGTGATCTCTATCGCACCGAGCAGATGGCGGAACGGCGGATTTTTCGCCGGTCCAACGACTTCCTGATCTTCACCGACAATGTCTGGCCCGAGGCGACGATCGAGGATCTCGGTGGCTGGGCGCAGGCGGTGTGGGTCGGCGCCCGGACCCAGGTCGGTGCGACGGTGCGTATCGACGCGGTCGAGTCGAGCGCCGACGATCTGACCGCGTTTTATCTCGCCAACACGGTCGGTGATCCTGACCAGGACGACACCCACGTGAGCGCGGCGATCTCGGCGGCTTTCGAGGTGCAAGACGGCTGGTCGTTGACCGTCGGTGCCGGTCGCACGGTCCGGACGCCGAGCGTGCTCGAGCTGTACAGCGATCGGTTTCCGGCCACCAAATTCCAGATCGCCGCCGAGCTGATGGGCAATCCCCAGCTCGTCGCCGAGGAAGCCTTGGAGCTCAACATCGGCAGCCGGGCTCGCTTCGGTGACGTGTTGTTGCAGGTCGATCTCTTCTACCGCACGATCGACGACTACATCACCATCGTGCCCGATCCAACGCTGCCACGTCGTCTGCCGCTGTCGCCCCAGACGGTTTATCGCTATGTGAATGGCGAGGCCGATTTCTGGGGTGGCGAGCTGCGGCTCGATCATCGGGTGAATCGCAACGTCGCCTGGCATATCGCGCTCGATCAGGTGCGTGGTGAAGACACGACCTTCGACGAGCCGGCGTTCGGCACGCCGCCGTTTCGGGCGACGTTGGGTGCCCAGTTCCTCGTCTTCGACGGTCGGCTGTCGATCGATGTCGAGGGACGCTTCGTCGACGATCAAGATCGGGTCGCGACCTCGCGTTTCGAGAGCCCGACCGAAGGCTACGAGCTCTTCGACGTGATGGCGGCGTGGCGGCTGACTCCGGAGCTGTCGCTCAGCGCCGGGGTCTTCAACCTCACCGACGAGGCGTACACGGACCACCTCAATTCACCCAGCCCCTTCACACGGCAGCGGATTTTCGAACCGGGACAGAGCGCGCGGATCGCTCTCGACTTTCGTTTCTGATCGGTCACACCGTGTGATGGTGGAGAAGCGGGCCGGCGTCGCATGATGCCGGCCCGTCTCGTTTGGCGTCTTTCAATGACACGACCCAAGCGGGATACAGTACGGCCATGGGTTGGGAGGTGATCTTCATCATGCTCCTGCTCGTCGCGGCGCTGGTCAGCTTCGTGCTCGAGCGGGTGTCACCGGATCAAACGGCCTTTGTCGTCTTCGCGGCATTGGTCTTGGCGGGTTATTTGCCGATCGAAGGCAATTCCCTTCCCAAGGTCGAAGAGCTGCTGGTGGTCTTCGCCAATCCGGCGCCGATCACCATCGCCGCCATGTTCGTGCTCAGCGCCGCGTTGTCGCGGTGTGGCGTGGTCGATCGCTTGGCCAGCGGCCTCGACGGCCTCGCGAAACGCGGCTACATCGTGTTGATGCTCGGGCTCACGCTCCTGGTCGCGATCACCTCGGCGTTCATCAACAACACACCGGTGGTGATGATTTTTCTACCGGTGGTGCTGAGCTTGGCGCGCACCGCCGGGGTGCCGGCTTCGAAGCTGTTGATCCCGCTTTCCTACGCGTCGATTTTTGGTGGTGTCTGCACCCTGGTCGGTACCAGCACCAACATTCTCGCCAGTGGCATTCTCGAGAGCTCGGGTGAAGAGCCCCTGTCGATGTTCGAGCTCAGCGTGGCCGGTTTGCCACTCCTCGTGCTCGGTACGGCCTATCTGCTGATCTTCGGCAAGAAAGCGCTGCCCGATCGCGAAACCTTGACCTCGTTGCTCACCCCCGAGGATCGTCGTGAGTTCATCCTCGAGGCCTATGTGCGTGACGGTTCGGCGCTGGTGGGCAAGACGGTGGTCGAGGCCGGGTTGCGGAGCCGTGTGGTGCGGGTGGCCGAGCTGATTCGTGAAGGCGTCGCCGAACGCGATCTCACCGCGCTGCGTTTGGCCGCTGGGGATCGTCTGGTGTTGGCGGCCAAGCCGTCGGGGTTCGTCGCCGCGCGCGCCATCGACGGGTTGGCGATCACCGATATGAAGGGCAGCGGTCTCGAAACGGTCGCCGCCGCCGAAGGCTCGATCGTCGAAGGCATCATCGGTCCGACCTCACCGCTCGTCGGTGAGCGCCTCGGTGACGTCAACTTCCGCCAGCGCTACCGACTCGTCCTGCTCGCCATCCATCGTCGGGGTCACAACCTGCGTCAACAAATCGACGAGGTGGTGATCGAGCCGGGCGATCTGTTGTTGATGATGGGCACCGACAGCGCGATCTCGCAGCTCCGTCAGCTCAAGGACATTTTGTTGCTCGACGCGCCGGCGGTGCCCACCAAGTCACTCCGAACCCGTGCGCCCTTCGTGCTCGCCACGGTGGTCGCGGTGGTTGTGGTGGCGGCTCTCAACATTTTGCCGATCGTCGCCGCCGCGTTGTGTGGCGTCGCGGTGCTCTTGTTGAGTCGTGTCATCGAGCCTCGTGAAGGCTATGCATCGGTCGAGTGGAGCATCCTGATCCTGATCTACAGCATGCTCGCTTTCGGTGTGGCGATGCATTCGACCGGTGCCGACGGGGTGATCGGTCGAGCCATCGCGTCGCTGGTCGAGGTGTCGTGGTTGGCGCCCGAGTGGCGTCCGTACGCGGCGCTCGCGGTGGTCTACCTGACCACGTCGATCATGACCGAGACGCTGTCGAACAACGCCACGGTCGCGGTGATGACGCCGATCGCGCTCAGTCTCGGCGAGGCGCTCGGGGTCGACGCGCGGCCGTTCGTCATCGCCACGTGTATCGCGTCGTCGGCGAGCTTCGCGACGCCGATCGGGTATCAAACCAACACCTATGTCTACGGTGTCGGCGGCTATCGCTTCACCGATTTCTTGCGTTTCGGTCTACCGCTCAACCTGCTCTATTTCGCCGCCAGCGTGGTCTTGAT
>JBCDBH010000364.1:0-6059 GCA_039184055.1 Acidobacteriota bacterium | reverse complement strand
GTCATGGCGTCGCCCAGGTCCAGGGCTTCAACTTCAGCTTCGTGCTCCTCGACGGCAGCAAGGGCACCAAACCCGACACCGCCGACTCGATCGCCATTCCACCGATCCCGGTCAGCGACTGACCGGATCCAGCACCGGGTCGTCAGCGCGACGGCCCGGTGGACCCATGCGACGCCACGACAACGTGTGCGTCGACCCAGCCCGACCATCCATAGTCGGGCTTCTTCGTCTGCAGAGACCTCTTACGACGAACGACCCGCGACGGGTCGACCGGTCATCACCCGTGGATCGAGCACCTTGGCGAGCGTTTCTTCATCGAGCAGTGCTTTCTCACGCACCAGCTCGATAATGCCCCGACCCGTCTCGAGGGCTTCCGCCGCGAGCTCGGTCGCTTTGTCATAGCCGATCACGGTGTTGAGAGCGGTGACGATGCCGATACTCTTTTCGACGAATTGCTGACAGGCGTCTCGGTTGGCTTCGATTCCGACGATGCAGTTGTTGGTGAGGGTGCGTGCCGCGTTCGTAATCATGGTCTGTGACTCGAGAATGGCGTGAATGATCACCGGCTCCATCACGTTGAGCTGCAGCTGACCGGCCTCGGCCGCGAGACTCACGGTGAGGTCGTTGCCGATCACCCGAAAACACACCTGGTTCACCACCTCGGGAATCACCGGATTGACCTTGCCGGGCATGATCGACGAGCCCGGTTGCATCACCGGCAGATGGATCTCGTTGAACCCGGCACGCGGGCCAGACGACAGCAGCCGCAGATCGTTACAGATCTTCGAAAGCTTGATCGCCAGGCTCTTCAGCATCGACGAATAGAGCACGAACGCTTGCGTGTCCTGGCTCGCCTCCACAAGGTTCTCGGCCAGGTGGATCTCTCTTCCGGTGATCTCGCGTAGATGAGCCACGCAGCGATCCGCGTAGCCATCGGGGGCGTTCAAGCCCGTACCGATGGCGGTGCCACCCATATTGACCTCGAGCAGAACCACCTCGACCCTCGTCAGAGCTTTGACCTCGTCGTTGACGCTATACGCCCAAGCATGAAACTCCTGACCGAGCGTCATCGGAACGGCATCTTGCAGCTGGGTCCGCCCCATCTTGAGAACATCGGCGAATTCATCGCCCTTGGCACGCATCGCGCCGACCAATTCACCCAGCTCGCGGATCAGACGTGTATTCGAGAGAAGAGCCGCAATATGGAGCGCAGTGGGATACACGTCGTTGGTCGACTGTGAGCGATTGACGTGGTCATGAGGATCACAGTGCTCGTATTCGCCCTTGGCAAAACCCATCAGCTCCAGGGCTCGGTTGGCGACGACCTCATTCACATTCATATTCGTCGACGTTCCCGCGCCACCCTGGAGAACGTCGATGAGAAACTCCTCGTGGAACTCGCCAGCGATGAGCTCCTCACACGCTCCTTCGATGCCACGCAAAACCGAGCTCGGTAACTCGCCACAATCATGGTTGGCGCGTGCCGCGGCGAGTTTCACCATGGCCAGGGCCTGGATCAACTCCGAGTGCAAGCGAATCGCAACACCGGTGATGTGGAAGTTCTCTAATGCTCGTGCCGTCTGCACACCGTAATAGGCATCGGACGGCACGGCTTTCTCACCGAGCAGATCTCTCTCGATACGAACATCACTTGCTTCGTTCACGATTTCCCTCGAAAGAGCTTGGACGCAGACGGATCCGGTCCCTTCGAACAGACTCGACGACCGCAAAAGAAATCGGCCGACGGATGATCACGGTCTTGGCGAATTCGAGGCACAGGTTACCGCAGGACGTTGCTACCACGGCGGATTACGTTTTGTCGTAAGTCAACTCGACGAAGCCTGTCGTATAGGCGAGCACCTTTTTCAACCGCCAGCGCTGCTCCTCGCCCGGGCCAAACAAACGAAGCCCATCACCAAGCAACACGGGAGCAAGCGTCAACTGAATCTCGTCGACCAAATCGAGAGCGAGAAAACGCTGGCTCGCGATCGCGCCACCGACGAGCCAGATGGTGGTGAATCGTGGGGCCAACACTTCATGGATCAACCGCTCGAGATCGCCCGAATAGAACTCGACGTTGTCCCGGGTCGACCCCAAATCCCGACTCGTCAGTACGATGGTTGGCGTTTCGCCGTAAGGCCAACCGAGCTCGAGCGCATGCTCATAGGTATGGGAACCGAGAACGAAGCAATCGATTGTCTCGGGAGGTTCGGCGCGCGCGGCGTCTTCGTGGGAGATACCGGCTTCGTAGACATCACCGGGAGACTCGAGCCACGCGACGGTGTTGTCGGGCTTGGCGATGAAGCCATCGAGACTCGATACGGCATGCAAGGTAACGATGGGTCGACGATCGATCATCGATCCACCTTAGCGCAGTGCGGCCACAACCAATGAGACTACTGCACGGTAGCGCTCCAGGCCGAGGTGTCACCCGCCTCGAATCCGTCGGTAAACAATGTCGGTTCTTCGGGAAGCACCAAACAGAGCCAGTCATCGTCTGCCGTGTGAGGTGCCGAGCCCAGCAACGCGCTTCCCCCACCTTGTACCTGCGCAACGTCCCCCACCTGGAGACCACCACCGGCACGCGGGTCGAACCAGCGAACATCGAAGGTCTGATTCGACGACGCGGCTTGAAGGTCGAGGGTCAAAGGACCACCGGCCCGATCGTGGTACACGAGGTAGATCTCACCCGGCTTGGCGAGGGTATAGACCTCGCCCGACGCACCCGAAGTGGCGAGGGTACGGTCGGGAACCATGTCTTGAAGAGGCAGAGCGGAAAGCACGGTCACCGCATGGCCTGCCCACAGCAGAGCGACTTCCATTTCGCTGAAGTCGTCGATCCGCTGATCGAAACTGTGGCCGCCACCATCCTCCTGGACATACCACTCGAAACCCGCGCCACCGGCCATATACACCGGCCACATCTTGTCGCGTCGACCGTGAGGATAGCCGTTCGCATCGTCAGTGGGGTCGTTCTCGATCTTCTGGGGCTCGTCGAAGCTGATTGCCCACGGCTGGCTGGCGGCAGCGGATCGCTCACGCCAGTCGACGATCAAATCGAACATCGAGGCGCGTGAGTTGTTGCCCTGGAAGGACGTGATGTCGAAGGCGCCGTTGCCGAGCAGAGGCGCGTAGAACGCTTCGTATTGGTTGCTGTGCGTGTGGGTGGTCACCGGGTGATCGTAGGGATCGACGGCTTTGAGATAGGCGGCGAAGGCGACACGACGCGCTGTGCCGTAGTCGTTTTCTTCACCCAAATTCCATTCGAGACCGTTGTGATGCCCGAAGAGAGCGTTGAGCATGCGATAGAAGAGCATGCGTTCGGGACCGAGCTCGCCATCGTCGTGATAGTTCTCGTTGCCCGGCTCAGTCTCCGCAAGCACGAAATGGAGAAAGATGCCTCGGGCCTGCGCATGGGTGAGCACGAGCTGCCATTGGGCGAGCTTGGAGAGGTCGTACCGCATCTTGGCGCTCGCGGAGATCGTGGGAAAGGTGTCGTTGCCATCTCCGAAGAGATTCATCGGCAGGAAATAGATGACGTTGGCGCCACGATCGGCGATGTAGTTGAGCGCACCGACGATGCCGTGCCCCGCGCCACCGTTCCAATCCGGATCGCCGACCCGCCAGTCGCCGACGTGCGCGGCGAAGCTGTGTCCAGCGTCGGGCGTGTTGTCGAAGCCGTCGTAACCGAGGAAATTCTCGGGGATGTCGGGACCACCTTTGACGAACGGATCGCCGTCGGCCTCGGTGAGGTAGTGGCCACCACGGTGACGGATCAGACCTCGATCCGGCGCGCGAAAGTCACGTCCGCTCTTATTCGACTCGACGACCTCGAAACTGCCGGTGACCGCGTCGTACGGCGACAGAGGCATACCCGCGCCACCGGTCGTGTCGACCGCGACGTCACCGCCCTCCCGAAACGACGTCTCGTAGCTCCACATTCCGACTTCGTCAGCTGAAAGATGTGCGTACCAAACATTGCCGTTGCCACCACCAACGCCATCGCCGGCGAAATAACCCGGCACCTCGATCACCTGGCTGCTCGGTCCGGTGAAACGAACCTGGAAGCGGTAGTCGAGAAAAGGATTGGGCGTCGAGAGCTCGGTCGCCCCCGGCCCAGAGAGCGCAAGGGTGACACGGTGCCAGCGACGATTCGGATCACCGCTTCCCGGCTCACCTCCGAACACCACGACACTGCCGTCGCCGTCGGGTGGAGGCTCGACACCGTCGTCCACGGAGAACGTGATCATGAAATCCGCGCCCGGTGTGCCGCTCGCTCCCGAACCCGTGTAGCTCCGGGCCACCAGCGTGTAACCACCCACGGTCGGCGTCCAGGCGTTGTAGTTGCCATTGGAATCACCAAATAGGGCATACGGTTCGGCCGACTCGGTCTGCGTGTGTGTCTCCGCGCCGGACAACTGGAATTGCACACTGCCGACCGGGCCCGAGACGTTGGCGCGAATGCTCAACGCCGCTGGCAAGGCAGTCGGATCGAGCTCCGTGCCGTCAGTCAGCGGATCATGTATCGCGATCGGCTGGTTCGTATTGGCATCGATCAACGAAAAACTCACCACGTCCATGGCGTGGCCGCTCGTGGCCATCCCAAGAAAGACGACAGTCCAAACAAGAACGACTCGATAGCTGGCTCTTCCAAGATCACTCATGGCGCTCCCCCTCATGACAAGTTCCGTGCACGTCGAGATCAGGTTTATATTTGCACATTACGATTTATCAAACCACTAGCCGACCCGACTCGACCAACCATCACCGCCAACGCGCGAACAGGTAGAATCTCCTCGATGACGCGTCTCACCGCCCTTCTCTTACTCGTCCTCACGCCGCCGCTTCTCGCCGCTTCCTCACCACGGGCCATCGAGTTACGGAATCAGGGATTCGCCGAGCTCGAAAACGAACGCCCCGAGGCCGCCGAAGGGCTGTACACGGAGCTTGCCAAGGTGGTTCCCGACGATCCGCTGCCGTGGGCCAATCTCGCCATCGCGCAGCTGCGACAGCAGAAGTTCGATGACGCGAAGAGCTCGATCGGCAAGGCGCTTCGGTTGACACCCGACGAGGCCGCGCTCTTGGCCATCGAGGGCGATGTGTACCAATGGTCTGGCGATCTCGACGGAGCCCTCGAACGCTACCGGCGCGCGGTGACCGCGAATCCCAATGATCCCGAGGTGCTCTACGGTCTTTACAACCTCGCTACCACCAATCCGAATCTCCCCGGGGCCGAGACGGCGGCCACCTTGGCGATCGATCGACTCGCCGAGCTGCGACCCGAGAATGTGGTGGTGCTGCTCCAACGTGGGCAACGCGCTATCGCGGCGGGTGACCGCCCGACGGCGAGCACGATCTTCAACCGGATTCAGGAGCTTCTCTGGCAAGCTCCCCCGCTCGCCGCCCGTGCCTTCGACATGGTGGAGACGGCTCTCGAAGGCGAGGACGTATCCGAGGTTCGCGTGCCTGCCCTCCGACTTGAAAACGTGCTCAAAGTCACGCCGATGTTCCGTGAGAACCTGCGTGAGCTCCGAACCGGCATTCAGGGTCTGCCGATCGAACGCTTCCGGGACGAGCCTCAGCCGACCGCGTTCGGTGAGCCGCTCGATATCCGATTCACCACCACGTCTCTCGACTCCACACCGCTGCTCGCCGTGGCGGTGGGTGATCTCGACGCCGATGGAACGAGCGACGTGGTCACCGCGAGCAGCGACAAGCTGACGATCCGTCTGGCCACCGACACGTGGCAAGCCACCACCACCCTGCCTCTGCCGATTCGAGCCGACGGCCTGCTCATCGTCGATCTCGACAATGACGGCCGGCTCGACATCGTCGCTCACGGCATGAAGGGGAGTCGTAGCTTTCGCAATGGTGAAGACGGCTTCACCACCCACGACTTTGGCGTCGATGCCGTCCAGGCTCGATCCATGGTGCCGATCGATTTCGATATCGAAGGTGATCTCGACCTCGCCTACGCGGGCACCGCCCTAGGCGTGCTGCGCAATCAGCTACAGGGTCCACTCGAGACCACACCTGGCACGGTCTTCCCCGCGCTCGCC
>JBCDBH010000363.1:0-6078 GCA_039184055.1 Acidobacteriota bacterium | reverse complement strand
TCGTCAGATTGAACATCCAAAAAAGATGGCGCATCTTAGCAGTCTCGAGAGAGATCGTATCGACCGTAGACGAGATCTTGAAGCTAGACGTCAAGCTAGAAAAGGTACTCCAGAGCTCGCCTTCTCACGACGATTTCGCCCTTTCTTGACAACATCTCTTATCTCGCGCACACTCCGAACGGTTGTTCGGGAGATTTGAATATGAGTGGGAAGCGAGCGCGGTCGGAAGAAGCTATGGGACGGGTGTTGGGGGCGGCTTTGGAGCTGTTTTCGAGTCAAGGGTTTCGTGGCACGACGATGCGACAGGTGGCGGAGGCGGCGGGGCTTTCTTTGGGAAATGTCTATCATCATTTTCCGAATAAGGAGGCTTTGTTTGAGCGGTTGATCGAGCGGTTTTTCGATCGGCTGGTGGATCCTGAGCTGCCGATGAATGTGATTGCGCTGCAGGGTGGGTTTCCGGATGATTTGGAGGCGGTGGCGACGGCGATCGAGCAGGAGGTGCGGGCGAGTCGGGAGTACATTCTTTTGATCTATGTGGACGTGATCGAGTTTCAGGGGGAGCATATTCAGGCGTTTTATCGGGAGATGGCGGGTCGGTTTGATGAGGTGTATGGGCCGCTGTTGGCGGAGCGTCAAAAACGCGGCGAGCTGGGTGAGGCGGATCCGGTGTTGTCGGTGATGGCGATTTGGCGGTGGTTGTTCCACTTTTTTACGGTGGAAGTGTGTTTCGGCGCGTCGGGTCATTTAGGCATGGAGCCGGATGAGGCGGTGCGGGAGTTCTTGAAGTTGGTGCGTTTGGGGGTGTTGCCCCGGAGGTCGGCATGATTGAGACGGGTCTTGCGGGTAGGTCGGTGGTGGTGACGGGTGGCATGAAGGGCATCGGACGCGCGACGTGTCTGCGTTTTGCTCGTGAGGGCGCGGCGGTGGCGGTGTGGGATGTGGTGATGGAGGGCGTGGAGGCATTCGAGGCGGAGCTGATGGAAGCGGGTGCCGAGGCGACGGTGTTTTCGGCGGTGGATGTGCGGGATGTGTCGGCGGTGACGACGGCGACGGATCAGGCGATGGAGCGGCTGGGTCGGATCGATGTGCTGGTGAACAATGCCGGCATTGTGCGTGATGGACAGCTGGTGAAGTTCAAGGGTGGAGAGCAGGTCGATCAGCTGGATGATGCGTTGTGGGACGCGGTGATCGATGTGAATTTGAAGGGTGTGTTTCATTGCACGCGTGCGGTGGTGCCCCACATGATTCGCGCCGGCCGTGGGGTGGTGCTAAATGCGAGCTCGGTGATCGGTCTCTATAGCAATTGGGGACAGACAAATTACGCCGCCGCAAAAGCGGGGGTGATTTCGATGACGAAGACGTGGGCGCGAGAGCTGGGTCGCCGAGGCATTCGGGTGAATTGCGTGGCGCCGGGGTTTTGCGACACGGAGATGGCGCGCGCGGTGCCGGAGAAGATGATGGAGCTGACGGTGGCGCATACGCCGCTCGGGCGGATGGGTCGACCGGAGGAGATCGCCGATGCTTATCTCTTTCTGGCCTCGGACGCGGCGACGTTTATTCACGGCGCGGTTCTGTCTGTGGATGGCGGGTTGGTGATCGGTACTTGAAGCTGAGAGCCACGGGCTAAGGCATGAACGCTCATCCGCGCTGACCGGGGTATTCTTCTAGGCACATAGCTCCCCCTTTTGCGGATCAACAGTATCGGGAGGTTCTCATGTCGAAAGCCAAAGAAGCGGACGCGCGCGATGCAGTGCCGTTGGGAATGCGAAAGAAGGTGTTTTCGGCCCGACAGTATCTCGACAAGGATGTACGTGAGCGGCTGAGCCTCTATGTCGAGTGTCCGATTTTCTTGCAGGATCCGGCGATCGAGGATGAGCATCCCGAGCTCGGAGTGGTGTCGGTGGCGATTCCCTGGGAGCCGGAGCTGGGTCATGGGCCACGAAGCTCACGGCTGGTGGTGGAGGACGACGCGCCGCTGGTGAAGTGGGACGCAAAGAAGCATTGCTTTGTGAACCTTGCTGACGAGCCGGTGTCGAAGGAGGATCGCGCCACGGCGCAGTTTCGTCAGCTCAATCTTTGGGCGGTGGTGCAGTCGATTATCGATTATTTCGAGAGCTCTCGTGCCTTGGGCCGGCCGGTGCCGTGGGGCTTCAAGGGTAATCGGCTGAGGCTTTTGCCCCACGCTGGCAAGAAGGCGAATGCGCGCTATGTTCGCGAGACGAAGTCGCTGGAGTTCTTCGAGTACGGCTCGACGAAGAAGCGCTATACGTGCTTGTCGCACGATTTGGTGGCGCACGAGACGGGACATGCGATTCTCGACGGCATTCGACCGCTCTATTACGTCTATCGAGCGCCCGAGACGGCTGCGTTTCATGAATATGTCGCTGATTTAACGGCGATTCTGATCAGCCTGCGTCGCAACGAAACCCGCAATATCGTCAACAAAATGGTTGGCGGCGACATGCGACGGGGCGATGTGATCAGCGGCATTGCCAAGCAGCTCGGCGAGTTCTACCACGGCAAACACGGGCCACCGCTGCGCTCGGCGGACAACGATCTCAAAATGAGTGACCTGAAGCCGGGGCAGAGCCCGCATCATCGCTCGCAGGTGCTCATGGGGGCGATGTTCGACATCTTGGTGGAAATCACCAAGACGCTGGCTGATCGCGGCTCGAACGCACAGGTGTGGTGGTGGGCGATCGATTATTTTGGCCAGCTGACGCTGCAAGCGCTCGATCTCTGTCCACCCATGGACATTACATTCCGCGACTATGCGCGAGCGGTGTTGCGCAACGATCGCTTGGTCGATCCGGTGGACGAGCGTGAGTATCGGAAGATGATGGCGAAGATCTTTGTCGAGCGCGAGATTCTCGACGCGTCCGATCTCGATGTGCTCGACGATCGTTCGGTGCCACAACAGAAGATCTTTCATGACATCGAGTCGATCTCGGGTTCGGAGACCGGAGCGTATTACTTCCTGCACGACAACCGAAACGAGCTGAAGATTCCGTCCGACGTCGACATCGAGGTGGCTGATCTCTACACCACCGAGAAGATGGGTCGCGCCAACATTCGACTGCCACGTGAGGTGGTGCTGCTTTATTGCTGGCGTGAGCCGGTGCTGCTCCAAGGCGCGAAGTTCGGCAAGCTCGACGGCAAGAAGGTCAACCTGCTTTGTGGTGGCACCTTGGTGTTCGACAGTCGAGGCAATATCCGCTCGTGGGAGCAGAAGCCGGGCACCGATTCGACGATCGGCAAGGAGCGCAAAGAGGTCTTGCTCGAGCATCTTGCCGCGCAGGCGAAGAAGGGGCGACTGGCGTTTTCCGCCACCGAGGTGAGTGAAGAAGCGCCGATCGTTGTCGCACCGCTGCGGGACGACGCCGAGGACGTGGTCGAGCTGCAGTGGGCGCCCGAGCTCCGGAATGTCTCGTTCGACGAAGACCCGGCGCCGGTCACGGACGCCGACACCGACACTGAAGACGAGCCCTGATACCATCCGCCGGTCATAAACAGTCGATTCAAGAACCGCGATTTGGAGGGAGATCACGATGAGCGTGCCGGCCGACGTATACGAGAAGCTCGGTGCCTTCTACATCGGACGTCCGGTCGATCCGGCGAGCGGCGACACCAAGCCGGTGCCGTTACTCTATGACGCCAAGGATCTGACCACCCACGCGGTCTGTGTCGGTATGACCGGTAGCGGTAAGACCGGTCTGTTGGTGACGTTGCTCGAGGAAGCGGCGATCGACAAGATTCCGGCTCTTGTGATCGACGTCAAGGGCGATCTGGCCAATCTCATGCTCACCTTTCCCGAGCTGCGTGGTGAGGATTTCGCGCCGTGGGTGGACGGTGACGAGGCGCATCGACGTGGGCTCGATCGCGATGGCTTCGGCGCCGAGCTCGCCGAGCTGTGGCGTGATGGCCTGGAGTCGTGGGATCAAAACGGTGACCGGATCACCCGCATGCGGGCGGCGGTGGAGATGGATGTCTACACCCCGGGGATGAGCGGGGTACGACCGGTGTCGATTCTCGCTTCGCTCACCGCGCCGTCGGAAAAGGTGCGGGAGGATAGCGACGCGCTGCGCGATCGGGTGATCACGACGGTTGACAGCCTTTTGTCGCTGCTCGATATGGATGCCGATCCGCTCACCAGCCGTGAGCACATTTTGCTCTCGCTGGTGTTCGAGCGCACCTGGAAGGAAGGGCGCGATCTCGATCTTGCGGGTCTGATTCAAGGCGTGCAGACCCCACCGGAGGAGCGCGTTGGCGTGATGCCACTCGAGACGTTCTTTCCGGCGAAGGATCGCTTCGCGCTCGCGATGACGCTCAACAACCTGCTCGCGGCGCCGGGTTTCGCCGCCTGGCTCGAGGGTACGCCGCTCGATATCGAGACTCTGCTCTACGGCACCGACGGCAAGCCCCGCGTGTCGATCTTCTCGATCGCCCATCTCGGTGACGCCGAGCGGATGTTCTTCGTCTCGCTGCTGCTCGCCCAGGTGCTCGGCTGGATGCGCGGCAAGCCGGGTACGTCGAGTCTGCGTGCGCTGTTGGTGATGGACGAGGTCTTTGGTTATCTGCCCCCGGTGTCGTCGCCACCGTCGAAGAAGCCGATCTTGACGTTGCTCAAACAGGCCCGCGCCTTTGGCCTGGGCTTGGTGCTGGCGACCCAGAATCCAGTCGACCTCGATTACAAAGCCTTGTCGAATATGGGCACGTGGTTTCTCGGTCGTTTGCAGACCGAGCGTGACAAGAAGCGGGTGCTCGACGGATTGGAAACGGCGGCGGCCGAGGAAGACACCGGGCTCGATCGCGCCGAAATCGACCGGCTGCTTTCGGATTTGGATAAGCGGGTGTTTCTCTATCACAACGTCCACGAGGACGGTGGGCCGTCGCTTTTCCAGGTGCGCTGGGTGCTGTCGTATCTCGCCGGTCCTTTGACCCGTGATCAGCTCAAGCGTCTGTTGCCCGCAGCGCCCGAGGCTCCGGCAGCCAAGAAGAAAGGGCGCAAGAAGGCGGTCGCGGCGGCGGCCACCACCGACGACGCTTCGTCACGTCCGCTTTTGCCGCCGTCGGTGCCGGAGCGCTTTGTCGGGGGTGTGGGTGAGGTCTACGAGCCGTATTTGCTCGGTGTCGGTGAGGTGACCTTTCTCGACAAGCCGAGCGGGGTGGAGCATCGCGAGCCGATCCGGCTGCTGATTCCAGCCGAGGGCAAGGATGTCGATTGGGACGACGCCGACAGCTCGACTCACGATCCCGACGCCCTCGACACCGAGCCCGCCGAAGCGGTGCGGTTCGGAGCGCTACCCGACCCGGCGGCGGTGCCGCGCTCCTATGCCCGCTGGAAGAAGGCGCTGTCGGAGCATCTTTATCGTCGGCGTCGGCTGCCTTTGGCGGCGGTGCCCGAGCTCGATCTCGCCGCCACGCCGGGGGAGAGCAAAGCGGCGTTTCGCGTCAGGGTCGACGACGCGATGCGGGAGCTGCGTGACAAAGAGGTGGGGGCGCTGCGGGCCAAATTCGCCACCAAGCTCGAACGGCTCGAAGACCGTCTGCGACGCGCCGAGCAGAAGCTCGAAAAAGAGCAGCAGGACGTGCAGGAACAGCAGATGAAGGCGGTGCTCGAGACGGGAGCTTCGGTCCTTGGCGCGCTCTTCGGTGGCAAACGCGCGTCGACCGCGCTCAATCGCGCCTCACGTGGCTTTGGGCGCAGTCGCAAGGAACGTACCGATGTCGCCCACGCCGAGGAAAATCTCGAGGCGGTGCAGGAAGACATCACGCGTTTGGAGCAGGAATTCGATCAGGGGCTGACCGCGCTCGAACTCGAGCTGGCGGCCAAGGCGGCGGTCGAGACGATCGAGATCGCGCCTCGCCGCCGCGACGTCGTGGTGGACGACGTCCTGCTGGTCTGGGTCCCGGTCTAAGCCGGGCTCGCAGGTTGCTGAAAAAAGCCCGTGTGCCGTATCGCGAGCGCGGCGGTACGAGATTCAAGGCGTCGCGACGCAGGCAATGCCAAAGCATTGTCGAGGAGCGAGAACGAAGAAGATCGTGCTGCCCCGCCGCGAGACGGTATGCGGAGTTTTT
>JBCDBH010000362.1:0-6088 GCA_039184055.1 Acidobacteriota bacterium | reverse complement strand
CCTGCATCGCACCGACGACGGCCGGATCGGCTATTCGAAACCGGTGATCTTCGCGCTCGCCGCGGCCCCGGCCTTCGCGGTGCTCGGCCCGAACGGCCTCTTCGTGCTCAACGGAGTCTTGCTCGTCCTCGCCCTGGTGGCCGGCTGGGGTTTTCTCCACCAGCAGACGTCGGGCGATCGCACCATGATGAGCACGCTGCTCACGGTGACGTTCGTCGGCGCGTCCCCGGTCCTGGCCTATCTTGCCTGGCGTATGGGTGACGTGCTCCAGCTCTCGCTGAGCCTGATCGGTCTCGTCCTGATCCTCAGCCCGTACCGTGGCGCCCATGCTTCCCGACTGTGGAGCAGGCTGCTCGCGTGGCGCGGCGCGACTTCGGCGGGGACCGTCCTGCTCGCTCTGGTCGTGGTGATGCGACCGAGCAATCTGCCGCTACTCGCCGTGCCTTTCGTCGTTCCGGCGCTCTATCGACAGTGGCGCCAGATCGCGATGCATGGCGTGGTGCTGGTCGCCACCACCGTGATCGTTCTCGGCGCCAGCGCGTGGCTCAGCGGCACGGCGAATCCGTATCGCGCGTTTCGCTTCACCTTCACCCCTCAAACCGGGTATCCGATCAGCGCCGACGACCCAGTGCTCGAGGCCCGCATTCAAGACGGTGCCCGCGCCACCGTGCACACCGGCCGACGAGCGATCGAGCACGATGTCGCCACCATCGGCTGGGCATCGGTGTTCTTCCTCGTCGGGCGACATAGCGGTCTGCTGATCTACTTCCCGGCGGCGCTCGCCTTCATTTGGGCGGCGGTGCGTTGGGGCGACCGTCTGTCGTGGGCCCTGGTGGCGATCTTCGCGGGCGCCGTGGCGCTCTACGTAGTCCTTCTACCCGGTAACTACTTCGGTGGCTCGGCGTTTGTCGGCAACCGCTATGTGCTCGCCAGCTATCCCCTGCTCCTGGTGGCGCTACGTCGACCACCGAGTCTCGCCTGGCTGGTGCTCACCTGGGCTCTGGCGTTCAGCGCCTGGGGCTCGGCGGCGGTGTCGGCCGAACGCAGTCATAGCGTCGATCGAACGACCCAGAACCACGCCTGGGCGGGCATCTTCCGTCTCTTGCCCCACGAAACCACCGGGCAGTACCTGCTCGACGGTCGGGATCGCTATTGGTCGGGTCACTACCTCCGCTTCGCCGATCCGTTCGCCGACCTCGGTCCGCGTCACATCGATCTGGTCGCCGGCTGGCCCGCCACCGAGGTCTTGATCGCTCATCACCAACCGCTCGAATCGGTGCGCTGGCATGCGCGGTCAGACGATCCCCGCGCCGTGCTGATGATCGACGGTGGCGACGAGATCGTACGCACTCCGCTCGGTGGCACCGTCGCGGTCGACGTCACGCTCGGTCCACCCCTGCGAAGTCACGGCTACTGGTTTGCACCCGAAACGCTCTACTTCATTCATCGGGTGCGCATCGGTCTCGAAGCCGCCGCAGGAACCGAGGCGCGGTTGCACTATCTCGGCGATCCGACTCAATTGAGCGACGTCTTCTCGTATCAGGTGGTCGAGGTCGATCTGCCGCTCGACCCGATCGCCAACGACAGCTCGTCGGTCACGGTGCGGGTCCGCAACACGAGCCCATCGACCTGGGATCCGACCGCGATCACGGCTGTGTTCGCGCGTTGGAAGCTGGTGTCCGAAGATGAGACGAGCACGATCCAGGGCCCGATCCACGAGCTTTCCCGACCCGTGGCGCCCGGCGAGGAAATCGCTCTCGAGCTCGCCGTCACCTGGCCCGAAGCCGCCGGGGCATACCGATTCGAAGCCGATCTCGCGCAACGACATGTCGATTGGTTCGCCACCCGACTCGGCGCGCCGATGGTCGTCGAACCGGTGACCGTGGGTGAGCGATGAACTCTTCTATAGCCGATAGGATGACAGTATGCGCAACGAGCTGCGACGAGACTTTGCTCGCTATGCCGAGCTGAAGGAAGACAAGAAACCGTGGCGTGCGGTGTGCGAAGGCCTGCTCTTCGACAGCGGCCTGCAAGCCGTGGTCTTGCATCGCCTCGCCCACGCCATCCGCAAAGCGGGAGTCCCTTTCTTGGGGCCGCTGATCGGCCGGTTCTCCCAAGTCTTCACCGGTGTCGAGATCGCCCCCGGCACTCAAATCGGTCCGGGGCTGCTGATCAGCCACGGCAACGGCATCGTCATCGGCCAGTGGTCTCGATTGGGTCGCGATTGCACCCTCATGCACCAGGTCAACCTCGGCGCGCCGTCGCTCGGTCGACGCAAAACCATGCCCGTGGTCGGCGACCGCGTGTTCATCGGCGCGGGCGCTCGGCTGATCGGTGGCATCACGGTCGGTGACGATGTCTTCATCGGAGTCAACGCGATCATCGCCGAAGACATCCCGTCGGGGTGCAAAGTGGTCTCGGGTGCCGGCATCAAGATCCTGCCGCCACGTGACACACCGACGAGTGACGCCACCAGCTGAGAAGTGTTAGCGTTTTGGCGATGAACGCATCGACAGCTGCCGACGAGGAAGCGCGCTGGTTCGGGGACTACTCGGTCGGTGATCGACAGATCACCTTCTGGGCGATCGGCCCGCTGCGTCTGTGGCTCGAGCACCGCCCTCTCGAATGGTGGATCGGCTGGCAAACCGGCCGCGAAGTGGACGACCAGAGTCTGATCGTGGCGCGTGAGATCGCACTCGATGACATGCCCGAGACCGTGGAGCGACGACGCTTCGCCGTCCAGGGCGCCACCGACCGCATTCGTCTGGCCCCCCGACTCGCGGATCGCCCGGTGGTCTCACGGCCTCGTATTCCGGTCCAGGTGCTGGCTGGCGAACAGGTGACGGTGTTCGTGTCGACACCGTTGTGGCTCGAGCTCCGCGCCCTGCCGGTCGATCGACGGCTGCTCGAAGTGCCCGTGGTGCGAGCACACGACACCTGGTTCGGTCCCAATACCCGTTCGGGAGGTGTCGCCTACGCGTCGTTCACCCGCGCTCGCGTCGACCTCGAAAGCATGCCTCGGCTTCTGTCTCTCGCCCTGACGCAGGTGACGGTCGAGAATCACGGGCGTGATGACCTGCTCATCGAACGCCTGTCGATTCCCGCCCCCGAGCTTTCCCTTTTCATCGACCGCGATAACCGCTTCTGGACCCAGTCGCTCACCGTCCGTCGAGACACCACCGGTAATCTGGCCGCGGTGCGTTTGGCCAACGGCCCACCGGCCACGCTCGCTCCCGAATCCGAGCTGATCGCCGCGCCCCGTCACAACCCGGGTCGTGGCGTGCTGCGACGCGCCCTCGACGCGCTCCTCGGTTGACCATGCCGCAAGAACCACTCGGCGCTCTATCCGCCGCCCTGACCGAACTGCTCACGCCCGAACGGATCACCGCGCTCATCGGCAGCGTGTTGATCTTCTTGATCGGTCTCGTCGTGGCACGGGTCGTGTCGTTCCTCGTTGCCCGACCGCTCAAACGACCGACCGACGTACAGCGGGTCATCCTGATCCGTCGGGTGGTCTTTTACAGCGTTCTGCTCTTCTTCACACTCACCGCCCTACGACAGGCCGGTCTCAACCTCGATATCCTGCTCGGCGCCGCCGGCATCCTCACCGTCGCGCTCGGTTTCGCCGCCCAAACCTCGGTGTCGAATTTGATCAGCGGTCTCTTTCTGCTCGCCGAACGCCCTTTCTCGATCGGTGATCTGGTCACCATCGACGACGTGACGGGCGAGATTCTGTCGATCGATTGGCTATCGGTGAAAATCCGTAAATTCGACAATGTCCTGGTTCGCATCCCCAACGAGACCGTCCTCAAAACCAAGACCTTCACTGCGACGCGCTATCCGATTCGTCGCGTCGACATGATGCTGTCGCTCGACTACGCCACCGATCTTCGCCAGGCGGTCGACGTGCTCAAAACGGTCACCGACTCGAACCCGCTCGCTCTCGACGAGCCCCGTCCCGTCTTTTTCTTCCGAGGCTTCGACGACAACTGCATCACCCTGCAATTCTCGGCCTGGACCTTCACCAAGAACTACTTCACTCTCAAGAACGAACTCTTCTTCGAGATCAAAGAGGCTTTTGACAAATCCGGTATCCAGTTCCCGTTTCCCCAACGAACCATCACCTTTGCCACCGACGAGCCACCCCAGATTCCGATTCGAGAGGACTATCCATGACCCTGCATCGCGTCACGTTACGATCGCTTGCTTTGCTCGCCCTGCTCGCTGTTTTCTCCACGCCCCTCTGGGCGAGCCCGGCGGTGTTCGAGCTCGACAATGGTGATCGGATCTCCGGCACCCTCGTCCAGATGATCGACGGCGGCTTCGTGGTCGCGACCACCTGGGGTGGCGAGCTCACCATCGCCGCGCCGTCGGTCGTGTCGATGACCACTGACGAACCCGTCACGATCGTGCTCGAAGACGATGAAACCGTCGTCGGCCGGCTCGAAAGCCAGGACGGTGAAGTGACGATTCACGCCGACGGCGCGGTCACACGCGCGCCGTTCGCCAGTCTTCAGGCGATCAATCCACCGCCCGCGGTGACCCGCCATCTCGTCGTCGCGGCCGGCGCCAATCTGCAACAGGGCAATTCCGAAACCAGCAGTCTGTCGGTCTCGATCGACGGCAGTCGGCGCAGCGACCACCATCGCATCACGTATGGCGGGCGCTGGAATCGCGCCGAAGAGTCGTCGGTGACCACCGCCGACAACACCTTCGTCAATCTCAAATACGACCGCTTCTTCGAGCCGGCATGGTACGCCTTCGGAAGCCTCGAAGGCGCACGTGACGAGCTCAAAGATCTCGATCTCCAGACGCGGGTCGGCGCGGGTGTGGGCTGGCAGGCGATCGCCGACCCAAAGCTCGATCTCAACCTCGAGGCGGGTGTCGCCTACGTACGAGACGATCGCATCGACTCTGAAGACGAAGAGGAAGTGACGGCACGATTCGCCAGCCGTCTCGATTGGCGTCCGCTCGATCGTCTCGATCTCACCAACCAGCTCCTGGTCTACCCGAGCTTCGAAAGCGACGGTGGCACGCAGCTACGCAACGAGTTCACGTTGAGCACCTCGATCGTCGGCGGGCTCGCGCTCGCCATGACCTATGTCTTCGAGTGGGACGAGGAGCCGGCCCCGGGAGTCGAAGAAACCGATCAGCTCTTCGTGCTCGGCATCCAATACCAAATCAAGTAGCGGAGGGATCTGCCGCCTGGGCGGCGCGGACGCGGAACACCAGGCTCAGGGTGATGATGCCGACCACGAACAACCCTGGGCCTTCGAACGCCGTCCACCACCACGGCATGCCGGCATGCAGGTCGATCCCGAGCATCGCCACGCCGAACACCAAATCGAGCCAGCCAAAGAGCGCGATCACCGGGAGATAGCGTCTTATATCGCGCGCGAGGAGTAAGTAGGCGACACCTCGACAGCCGTAGAGCAACGAGATCGACCGCGCCAGATATTCGAACACCGGCGTCTCGGGCAACGGGCCAAAGCCGAGCTTCTCGTGACTCCACGCCATCCATGCTGGCGGTAGAAGAACCGCCGCGAAGGCGAGCACCAGAATCGCACCGCTCAAACGCATCACGAGCGCCAACCAGCGCTCAGCCTGTTGTGGATCGAGTTGGCTCACCACGCTTCCTCCATCGGTCGATAGTCACGCTTTCGCGATCCGCGATGATTCAGTTTTCGCGGATCATGGAACGCTCCGCAGGAGCGGACTCGCTCGCATCTTACGCGCGACCGCGGAGGAAGGTTATTACGTTTACGCCGCCGCGACCGCGTCGGAGCCTCGCTCCTGCAGCATCAGGGTCACCGATGGCTGCGCCCCGGCGTCCAGACGAACGCGATGCCAGCGCACGAACACCCCGATTTCAGCCGGGCCGAGCAAGAGCCCGGGAGTCCATGCCACCGCATGACGCTGCTCGTCGAAGGCGTGTACCAGTTGATCGGCCTCGAGCACCTCGAAGACCGCGCGTCCGACCAGCTCTTTCTCTTCCCGACCGAGCAACGCCACGGCTTCGGGATCGACGCCGCGGATCGTCGCGCGGTGATCGACCAGGAGCATACCGGTGCGACGTGGCCACGACGGT
>JBCDBH010000361.1:0-6090 GCA_039184055.1 Acidobacteriota bacterium | reverse complement strand
GCTCGCCCCACCCGAAACCGAGCCGAGGCGCCAGCGTCTCCGCGTAGTAGGCCGTCCGGGCGTTGCGTTCTTCGGTGTCGAGCGTCGGATCCTCGAGAAGCGGCACCAGCGACTCGCCCTGAACCTCCGTCGGTTCTTCGAGGTCGAGAAGATCGAGCACGGTGGGCACGATGTCGACCGTGCCGGCGTTGGCGCTCACCCGTCGACCGCCCGTGGCGCCGGGCATCCGGATGATCAACGGCACGTGGAGAGTGGTGTTGTAGACCAGGGTCGAATGGGTGAGCTCGTTGTGCTCGCCACGCCCTTCACCATGATCGGCGGCGAGGACGATGATCGTCTTGTCGTAGACCCCGAGCTCCTTCAATTTGTCGAGCAGCCGGCCAAACGACTCGTCGGTATAGGCGAGCTCGCCGAGGTAGAGATCGTCGGCGAAGAGCTGGTCGTAGGGCGGTGGCGGGTCGAACGGCTGATGCGGATCGAAGTAGTGCGCCCAGGCGAAAAACGGCTTGTCGTGGTGCTCGTCGAGCCACGGGAAAAGCGCTTCGTTGACCCGTCCCGCGCGTCGCTCGTCCATATAAATCTGCGCCTCGGGAAAGGCTCGATCGCCAAACACGCCCTGAGGCTGCGGCTCGACGTTGTCGTCATAAAAGTCGAAACCCTGATCGACCCCGAACCGCGACAGGAGCGGGAAGGCCGCGATCGCCGCGCCGGTGGCGTAGCCGTTCGCCTTCAAGGTCTCAGCCAGGGTTTGCTGGTTGTCGGGCAGCACGAACATGCCGTTGTCACGCACCCCGTGAGCGAGCGGGTATTTGCCGGTCATGATCGTCGAATGCGACGGCGCGGTGATCGGCACCGCGCTGAAGGCATGCTCGAAGAGCACCCCCTCGGCGGCGAGCTGGTCGACCCGTGGCGTACTGGCGCGCTCGTTGCCATACGAGGCAATGTGATCGGCGCGGGTGGTGTCGAAGGTCACCACCAGGACGTTGAGTCGCTCGGCGCGGCCACAGCCGAGAGTGGCGAGGGTGAGGGCGCACAGAACGAGCGATGCGAGCTTGGAAAACTTCATGAAATGACGAGCCGGTGACATGCAAACATGGTGAAAGGTGAATGCAGGGTCCGAGGAGCGAATTTCGATGCTCACCCATCGTCGTCAGGCGTGTCAAGACGACCCGGCTGATAGTCTGCGCCGCCAGCGATGAACAAATCCCTCGCAAATCTCCTCATATTCGGTGCGCTGCTCGTCGTCGGCTGTGGCACGAGTCGAGATCTCGCTCTGCTGCGCGTCGAGAATGCGCTCGCCGAAGGCCGCGCCGATCGCGCCCGGGTGCATGTCGCCGAGTATCTCGAACGTCATCCCAACGACGCCGAAGCCTGGCGACTCGGGGGTGAGGCCTGGATGAGTGGCAACTTGCGCAGTCCGAGCCGGGCGGTCGAGCATTGGCAGCAGTATCTGACGTTCGAACCCGATGATCAGGAATTGACGACGCGGGTCGCCGAAGCGCTCTTTGTGCTCGGCGATTTCGAAGACGCCGCGACCTGGGTTGCACGTGCCGGCGAAGGGGCGCGGGCCGATTTGCTTCGTGTCAGGCTGGCGCTGGATGCCGATCCCGAGCGGGCGCGCGAAGCGCTCGAGCGGGTGATGGAGGCCGAGGCTGACGGGATGGATCGGCGCGAGGTCGATGCCCTAGCCGCGCGGCTCTACGCGCAGCTCGATCAGGCCGATCGCGCTCTCGACCATGCTCGGCAAGCCATCGAAGCCGATCCGTTCGATCTTCAAAGCACCTATCTCGCGGCGCGACTCGAACGCCGGGGCGGCAATCTCGAGACCGCGACCGAGCTTCTCGAAACGCACCAGATGCTGTCGCGACTCGTCGGCGCGGGGAGCACCGCCGCGCTCATCGGTGCCGAGGCGGTCGAACAAATCCGCGAGCTTGCGCAACGGGTCAACGCCGATGCCGTCGCCTTTCGTCTCACCCTGGTGCGCAATCTCGCCGAGCTCGGCGAGCGTGGCGAAGCGGAGGAGCTTCTCACCGGTCTTGTCGAGGATTCCGAGCTCACCGCCGCGCAGCGTCTCGAGCTTGCCGGGATCGCCGATCGACTCGATCATTTCGATCTAGCGGGTGCTTTTCTCGACTCGGTGTTCATGGATGCGTCGACTACGCAGGGCAATCAGAGCGAAGCGCTTGTTGGCTTGGCCGTGCTGGCGCATCGCGAAGGCGAGCAGGCGGCGTATCGAGATCGTGTCGACCAGGGGCTCGTTCGATTTCCCACCAGCGCGCGTTTTCATCATCTAGATGGACGGATCCGTCTCGCCGACGGTGAGCGCGACGCCGCCAGCCGATCCTTGCAGCGCGCGCTCGAGCTCGCGCCGTGGAACGTCGACTGTCGACTCGATCTCGCCAACGTCTACCTTGCCGACGGTCGTCTCGACGAAGTCGAGGCCTTGATCGACGCGGCGCCTGAAGAATCTGCAGAGATCGACGCGTACCGGAGACGGCATGGTTTCTAGCCCGGAAGTCTCACCAGCCCGCCGGCTGCGGCGGGAACACGCACGTCATCTCTCGGCGTGCTCGTTCTTCGCTCCCTCGACGTACCTTGGGGTACGCCTCCGGTCGCTCATCACTGCGCTGCCAAGATCTAACGTACGTGTTCCCACCTCGCTACGGCGTTTGGTGAGACTTCCGGGCTTTGGTCGTTTGGCACTGGTTGTGTTGATGGTCGGGTTGGCTATTCCGATCGAGGCACAGTGGTTTCACGACGTCAGCAAAGAAGTCGGCATCGACTTCGAGCACGACGACGGTCGCAGCGGTGAGAAGTATTACGTTGAGACCACCGCGAGCGGCGGTGGCTTTCTCGACATCGACAACGATGGCGACCTCGACCTTTATCTCGTCAATGGCGCACCGACACCCGGTTCGAATGAGGCTGTTTCGCGTCCGAAGAACGTCCTCTATCGCAACCAAGACGGACGCTTCGTCGAGATCGCCGAACAGGCTGGCGTTGCCGACATGGCCTACGGCATGGGCCTCTGTAGCGGTGACGTCGACGCCGACGGCAAGCTCGACTTTCTGGTCACCAACCACGGTCCTGATCGGCTCTATCGCAACCTCGGCGACGGTCGCTTCGAGGAGATCGCCGCCCAAGCGGGCGTGGCCGGCAATGCCTGGAGCCTGAGCTGTGCCTTGGGCGATGTCGATGGCGACGGTGATCTCGATCTCTACGTCACCCACTACCTCGACTTCCGCTACGAAACGAATCCACGCTGTATCGACAAGACCCGTAACCAGCGCATCTACTGCCAGCCTGAAGACTTCGCCGGGGTGAGCGACGCGCTCTTCATCAACCAGGGCGCCGGCACGTTCCGTGAGGAAGGCGAGACGCGTGGTCTGGCCCAGGGGCTCACCGAAAAAGGCATGGGCGTCGTGATGAGCGACCTCGACCTCGATGGCGACCTCGACATCTACGTCGCCAACGACGGCGCGCTCAACCGGCTTTACGTCAACGACGGCAAGGGCCATTTCGAAGATCAAGCGCTGCTCAGCGGCGCTGGGCTCAATGCTCTCGGTCATGCCGAAGCCGGTATGGGAATCGCCATCGGCGACGTGAGCGGTGACTTGCGTCCCGACCTCGTCATCAGCCACTTCGCGCTCGAAACCAACACCTACTACCGCAACCTCGGCGGTCTGCAATTCGAAGACGAAACCAGTCGCATCGGCATCGGCCCGCCGTCCTACAAATACGTCGGCTGGGGCATCGTGCTCTTCGACTTCGACAACGACGGCGATCTCGACCTTGCCCTCGCCAACGGGCACATGCAAGAAGGGGTCGAAGAGATGGAGCCCGGGCTGCGCTATCGCCAGCCCAACCAGCTGCTCGAGAACCGGGATGGACGCTTCGTCGACGTCAGCGAGCAGGCCGGACCCGCTTTCACCGAGCCACAAGTCAGCCGTGGCCTCGCCGTCGGCGATTGGAACAACGACGGTCGTCTCGACCTGCTCGTCACGAACACCAACGCTCCGGCCCAGCTGCTCGAGAATAGACGCGAGACCGACCGCCACTGGCTTGGCCTCGAGCTCGAAGGTCCACCCGCCAACCCCTTCTCCGTTGGCGCCCGGGTCGATCTACGCGCCGGGAGTAAACGGCTGCAACGTGTCGTCACCAGCGGTGGCAGCTTCATGAGCCAAAGCGATCTGCGACTTCACTTCGGTTTGGGCGCACTCAGCGGCCTGGTCGAAGTCGAAATCCACTGGCCCGACGGGACAAAGCAGAAAGAAACCATCACCGAGCTCGATCGCTACCAGCGGATCGCCAAACGCAAACCCTGACCGTCAGGCCTCGATCGGCCGTGGCGCGCGCTGCGCGGGATCGAAAAAGAACTGTTCCTCGGCGATTCGATCGCCTTCCCAGCGCTGATACGCCAGCTCTTCGATCTCGGTCACCGTGTCGTTGCGCCACACGAAGCGGAATCGCCAGCGAATCACCACGTGGTCGCCTTCGACAAAGACCGGGCGCAGACACGTCGACTCCATCGCCTTGGCGTTCGCCATGACCTTGTGTTCGGCATCGACGTGAAGCTCACGACCGACTCGTGGTTCATCCTGGTTCTCTTGCATCGTGGCGTTCTCGGTATAGAACTCCTCGACGGCTTCGGCATGGGCGTTTTCTTCGACACGAGCAATGAAACGTTCTAGGGCTTCTCGGGATGGCATGGCGACCTTTCGATGGTTTGTGGTTCTTTCTTGTCGGGCTTCGCCGGACACTTGTACCAACGACGGATGAGCCCGAAAAACCTCGGCTGAATCGATATTGTCCGGTGGTAGATCGTTACCGAGATCAGGACCACATCTCTGCTCATCAATGAAACAATGGCGGCGTCCGTTCGATGCCAACGGGTCCGGACGGCGAGGGGATCATACCGGGCTGCCGTTTTCCGGACGAGACCCCTCCGTTGTCGGATCCACAACAGGAGTGCGAGATGAGAGACGAAACCCTAGCGATTCACGCAGGCTATGAGTCGGATCCAACCACCAAGGCGGTGGCGGTACCGATCTATCAGACCGTGGCGTACGAGTTCGACAACGCGCAGCATGGCGCGGATCTCTTCAACCTCGAAGTCGAAGGCAATATCTACACGCGGATCATGAATCCGACCGCCGCGGTGCTCGAGCAGCGTGTGGCGGCGATGGAGGGTGGTCTGGCTGGTTTGGCGCTGTCAGCGGGTTCGGCGGCGGTGAATTACGCCATCCTGACGATCTCTGAGGCGGGGAACAACGTGGTGACGGTGCCACAGCTCTATGGCGGTACCTACACGCTTTTCGCGCACATGCTGCCCAAGCTCGGCATCGAGGTGCGGTTCGCCGAGAGCGATAGCGCGGAAGATCTCGAGAAGCTGATCGACGACAAGACGACGGCGGTCTACGCCGAGACGATCGGCAATCCGGCCGGCAATATCGCCGATCTGGAGTCGATCGCTGAGATGGCGCATCGTCACGGCGTGGTCTTCATGGTCGACAACACGGTGGCGCCGCCGCCGGTCATGAAACCGATCTCGCACGGTGCCGACATCGTCATCCACTCGCTGACCAAATACATCGGTGGTCACGGCACCTCGCTCGGCGGCATGATCGTCGACAGCGGCAACTTCCCGTGGGCCGAGCACAAAGCGCGCTATCCGATGCTCTCCGAGCCGGAACCGAGCTATCACGGTGTCGTCTACACCGAGGCCTTGGGGCCGGCGGCGTTTATCGGTCGGGTGCGCACCGTGCCGCTCCGGAACACCGGCTCGTGCATCAGCCCCTTCAACTCCTTCCTGATCCTCCAGGGTCTCGAGACCTTGCCGATTCGCATGGAGCGTCATGTCGACAACGCCCTCGCCTTGGCCAAGCATCTCGAAGCGCACGACCGCGTCGAGTGGGTGCACTACGCCGGTCTCGAGAGCTCGAAGTATTACGACCTGGCGCAGAAATACACCAACGGACGGCCGTCGGCGCTGCTCAGCTTCGGCGTCAAGGGCGGCTTCGACGCCGGTGTCAAAGCCTACGACGCGCTCAACATCTTCAAGCGTCTGGTCAACATCGGCGATGCCAAATC
>JBCDBH010000360.1:0-6150 GCA_039184055.1 Acidobacteriota bacterium | reverse complement strand
TTTTACCTTCTCTTTTTGTTTTTTGGGTCGCCATCCCACCCCCCAACCTCAAACTTGGTTTTTTATATTGTTTTTTCTCTGTTACTCATTAACCCGCGGCACCTCTAGTTGGTTGTGGGGCCCCCCCCCTACGTGGCCCCACGACCCGGCGAGCGTAAACGTACGGAGCTCGCCGTCGACCTCGTATCGAAGACGCATCATCGTCGAGCCTCAGCTCGCCCTGCGGTCAGCGATCATCGCGATCAAATCGTCGCGCCGCCCATCGCCCACAGCAGAATCGCTTTCTGCACGTGGAGTCGATTCTCGGCCTCGTCGAAGATCCGACTCTGCGGTCCGTCGGCGACCTCGGCGCTCACCTCTTCACCACGATGCGCCGGCAGACAATGGAGAAAGACCGCGTCTTCGCGCGCCCGTGCCATCAACGCCGCATCCACCTGATAGCCGGCGAACTTCTGCAGACGCGCGGCGGCTTCTTCCTCTTGCCCCATCGACGCCCACACGTCGGTGTACACCGCCGACGCTCCGGCCACCGCATCCTGGTGGTCGTTGGTGACGATGATCGACGTTCCAGCGGCGGCCGCGTCGGCCTGGGCCGCGGCGAGATACTCGCCTTCGGGCTCGAATCCAGGGGGCGTGGCGATCGCGATATCCATACCGACCTTGGCGGCGCCGAACATCAGCGAGTGCGCCATGTTGTTGCCATCGCCGATATACGCGATCTTGCGACCGCTGAGATCGTCACCGAAGACCTCGGCCAGGGTGAAGTAGTCGGTGAGCCCCTGGCAAGGGTGAAGGTCGTCGGTCAAACCGTTGACTACCGGCACGGTGCCGAAGGCCGCCAGGTCGACGACGTCTTGGTGGGCGAAGGTGCGAGCCATGATGCCGTCGACGTAGCGCGACAGCACCTGCGCCGTATCGGACACCGTTTCACCTCGACCGAGCTGAATGTCCCGACTCGACAGAAACAAGGCGTGACCGCCGAGCTGAACCATACCGACCTCGAAGGACACACGTGTCCGTGTCGAGGATTTCTGAAAAATCATCGCCAACGTCTTGCCATCCAGACCGGTTCGATACCGCTCCGGGTGCTTCTTGACATCGTGGGCCAAGCGAAACAAACCGCCGACTTCGGCCGCGGTGAGATCGTGGATCGAGATCAAATGACGCACGGACATCGTATTGCTACTCCTCGAGCGTGCCTCGCGGCGACGCAAACGGCCATCGATTCGATGGCCCATGGGTTGTCGGTCAATCGAGCGGCAAGCGCTCGAGTGGCATGGTCATACATCGCGGGCCGCCACGGGCCCGCGCCAACTCATTCCCCAACAGCGTGATCACGGTCGGTCCGTGGCCGAGTACCGGCACGCTACCTTCGACGACGTCTTCCTCACCCAGCACCCGCCAGCCGCGCTGCGCCAGCTGATCGACGGTACGTCGATTGCGCCGATAGATGACGATCACCCCGGGCGCGATGGCGAACGCGTTGGCGCCATCGGTCCACTGCTCCCGCTGCTGATCGATCACCGAATCGGTACCGCCACAGGCAACCAGCTCGACGTCGATCCCGACCTCGCCGAGGGCCGCGACCAAACCCGGTCGCACGTTGTAGCTCGTGCTCTTGGCGTCCAGATCGATCCGGTACACATGACCCGCTTCACTGCCCGTCGCTTCGATGACCGGCAGATACGCCAAGCACACCCCGTGATCGACAAAGGTGAACACGGTATCGAGATGCATACACGAGCGGCGTGGCGGCAGCTCGACCACCAGCACGTGGCGGAATGTGCTCTCGGAGCTACGCAGATGCTCGACCAGCGCTTCGACCCCCCACCGGTTGGTGCGCTCCGACAACCCGACCAAAAGCACCTCGGGGCTGGGCACCAACACGTCACCGCCTTCGATGGTCGGACGACGATGGCCCTTCATCTTGCTATTGAAGACGATCGGCGGCGCGGCGCCGCGCAAAGCCGGGTGGTGACGGAAGATCGTCTCGGCGAGCACCGGCTCCCGCAGACGCGCGTCGGTCGCCATCGACGAGATCATCACCTGGGTGCCGATCACCGATTGGGGATCGCGCTGAAAGAAGTAGTTGGGAACCGGAGGCAAGCGATAGTAGTGATCGACCTCCTCCCCACCGGGTGTCGGCTGACGGACACCATTGATCAAGGTCGCGGCGAGAGCACGGGGCTCGAGCGGCGCGAGCTCCGTCGCCAACTCGTCGTCGAGCACGTCGTCGGCGTGCAACCGCGCCAGCAGATCGTCGCGAACACTCGCGGTCGCCAAACAATCGGCGAGCAGCGTTTCGGGATCCAGCGTCTCGACGCCGGCGGCCTCGAGAATGCGTCGAAACGCCGCATGCTCGTCACGTGCCTCGTCACCGTCGAGAATGTCGTCGAAGAGCAAACGCTCCATCAACGACGGCACCATCCAATCGATTTCGAAACCGGGCCGATGCACCAGAACGCGGCGCAGGGTACCGATCTCGGACGTCACCCGCAGTGACATGGAGCTCATGAGAACCTCGTAATAAGAAGATAGTCAAATGAGGGGTGAGTCTAGCAGGTCAGGGAAGTATCGACCGCGACCGTCACCCGATGATCCGAGAGCGGGTACAATCCGCCGTCATGGTGGATTCTCTCGGCGGCCGACCTGTTCTCGTCACCGGTGCGCGCGGCTTTATCGGCGCGCATCTGTGCCGGCACCTGGTCGCGCTCGGCGCCGACGTCCACGGCACGGGCCGACGAACTCCCGAGCACCCGCTACCCGGCGTGCGCTGGTGGTGTGGCGACTTGGCCAAGCCCGATGTCGCCAGTCGACTGATCCGTGGCATCCAACCGGATGTGGTCTTTCATCTCGCCAGCCGGGTGGTCGGCGCGCGTGATCGCGCCCTCGTACGACCGACCCTCGACGCCAACCTGGTCACCACGGTCGAGTTGCTCGACGCGATCACGACGCGCCAACCGAACTGCCGACTGGTACTCGCCGGCTCGCTCGAAGAACCGACCGGCGACGACACGGTGCCATCCTCGCCGTACGCCGCCGCCAAATGGGCCGCCACCGCCTACGCTCGGATGTACCACGCGCTCTACCAAACCCGGGTCAACACGGCGCGGATCTTCATGGTCTACGGCCCGGCGGGCGACCCCAACAAGCTCGTTCCCTACGTCGTACGCTCGTTGCTCGCCGGCACCACACCCGAGCTGTCGAGCGGAGCACGACCGGTCGATTGGATTCACGTCGACGACGTCGCGCGCGGTTTGATCGCCCTCGCGCTCACCGACCGCGCCGACGGCAAGCACGTCGATCTCGGCACCGGTGTGCTCACCACGGTCCGCGAGGTGGTCGAAACGATCTTTCGCCTTGTCGACGGCGACATCACACCGAGCTTCGGCACCCTCGACGATCGCCCCTTCGAGCAGGTCAAACGCGCCGATCTCGACACCGCCACGACCATGATCGATTGGCGACCGCGGATCGACCTCGAAACGGGGCTGCGCGACACCATCGAGTGGTATCGCAACCTCAACGCAACGTAGCGATCATCTCGCCGAGCCGGGTCAACCCGCGCTCGACCTCCGCCGCCGGTGGCCCGAACGACAAACGCACGTACTGACTGAAACGCGACAACCGGCTCGCCCGACGCCGCCCGGGATTGACATCGAAAAACAACCCGGGCACGGTGATCACCTTGCGATCGAGCGCGGCGCGGAAAAACGCCATGCCGTCGTTGAGCGGTGGCGGCAGGTCGCGGAGCGATACAAAGAGGTAGAAGGTCCCTTCAGGCTCGCGATCGACATGCAACCCGAGCTCCCGCGCGACCTCCAGCACCCGTTCGCGCTTGGGTCGAAACGCCGCCTGAATCGCGGCGATCTCGGCATCGACCACGGTCGGCTCGAGCAGCGGTACCGCCGCGTGCTGCAACGGCCTCGAGCCGCCACCGTCGAGAAACGAGCCGGCGCTCGCCACCCGTTCGATCACCGACTTGGGACCGACCGTCCAGGTGGTTCGCCACCCGGGATAGCGCCAATTCTTGGTCAGACCATCGAAGATCACCACTGGATCACGGTCGACATCCTCGACATAGCGCGCCGCCGAGACCGTCGGCCCGACCCCGTCACGCCAGTAATAGTGCGCGTAGAACTCATCGAGCAAGAGCGTGCAGTCGAGACGGCGCGCCACCCCGACCCAGGCCGCCAAATCATCCTCGGCGACCGTCTTACCCATCGGATTGCACGGATTCGACGCCAAGACCGCCGCCAGTCCACGACCGAGCACCTCGCGCTCGAGATCCGCGGCGGTGAAACGGTACTCCCGCTCCCGACGGAGCAGAATCGGAATCGGCGACACCAGCCGGAAGATATCGAGCAGCTCCTCGTAAGCGGTGTAGTCCGGTAGGAAATGCCCCATATTGATCCGACCGAGCGTCGCCACGGCGCGGGTCAAGGCGACCCGGCCCCCACCCGAGATGGCAACGTTCTCGGCCGAGTATTGCGACTTCCGCCCGCGCCGATACAGCCGGTTGTAATGTGCCGCCACTGCTTCACGCAGCTCGTCGATCCCGACGATCGGCGCATACTCACAATCGGCCGGATCGATGGTCACCGCCTCGACCCGTGGTGGCGCACCGGGAAGCTGCCCCGCCTCGGGTTGTCCCTGACCCAAATTCGCCCACTCGGCATCGCCGCGACCGTACCCGCGTAGTCGGGCTTCATTGCTGACATAGATCACACCGGTGCGTGGCACGGGCCGGAACGCCTGAATCGCATTCGGCTCGGCGTTGGACTCTGTTGCGTGTGGCGTTTCGAGAATGCTCGACATCGAAGCCTCGTCCCTTGTCTCTCGTCCCTTGTCCGCAAAGTACTGGCCCGAGAAGGATTTGCCGAAGGTGTACAAGCATCCCAGGGGCCCGTCATCGACCAAACTCAAAGCATACACCGTCTGGCATAATGCGCCCCCGATGCGTATCGCCGTCCCGGATCCCGACCTCCGTCAAGCCCTCGACACCATCGTCCGTCACGTCACCCGAGCGGGTGGCCGTGCCCTGGTGGTCGGTGGCACGGTGCGCGATGCGCTTCTCGATTTACCCGCCGAGGATCTCGACCTCGAGGTCTACGGGCTCGCCCCGGAGACGCTGCGGTCGCTCCTCGACACGCATTTCGACATCGACCTGGTCGGTCAATCCTTCGGGGTGATCAAGCTACGCGGCATTCCGCTCGATGTCAGCCTGCCACGCCGCGAATCCAAACGCGGACTCGGCCACAAGGGATTCGAGGTCTATTCGGACCCCGAGATGACCGTGCACGAAGCGGCGCGACGGCGCGACTTCACCATCAACGCCATGGCCTGGGATCCAGCGTCGGAAGAGCTGGTGGACCCCTATGCGGGCGCCGCCGATCTCGAGAAACGGATGCTGCGACACGTCTCCGAGGCCTTCTCGGAAGATCCGCTCCGGGTTCTGCGCGGCATGCAATTCACCGCGCGATTCGATCTCACCCCGGCCGCCGAGACGATCGACCTCTGCCGACGGATCGAGCCCGAAGGTCTCGCCCAAGAACGAATCTTCGACGAATGGTCGAAGCTCGTGCTGAGCGGGCGGGCGATCGGCAAGGGTCTCGACTTTCTCCGCGCCACCGGCTGGCTTCGCTACACCCCCGAGCTCGAAGCGCTGGTCGACTGCCCGCAAGAACCCGAATGGCACCCCGAAGGCGACGTCTGGACCCACACCTGTCACGTCATGGATGCCTTCGCCCTCGAACGTCTCGACGACCGCTGGGAAGATCTCGTCGTCGGCTTCGCCTGTCTCTGTCACGATCTCGGCAAGCCGGCGACGACCTTCACCGACGAAAACGGCCGCATCCGTTCTCCCGATCACGAAGCCCAAGGCGAAGCACCGACTCGCGATCTGCTCGGACGTCTGACTCGACAAAGCCAATTGATCGACGAGGTCGTGCCGCTGGTGCGTGAGCACCTCAAACCGATTCAGCTCTTCAAAGCCAACGCCAGCGCCGCCGCCGTGCGTCGGTTGGCGCGTCGAGTCGGTCGGATCGACCGCCTGGTGCGGGTGTGTCGCGCCGATCATCGTGGCCGTCCACCGCTGCCGTGGGACGATTTCCCGGCGGGCGCCTGGCTGCTCGACCGCGCCGCCGAGCT
>JBCDBH010000359.1:0-6152 GCA_039184055.1 Acidobacteriota bacterium | reverse complement strand
CCGATGCAACGAAAGGCTGTGGCTGGTCGTCATCGGTCTTGAGCTGCTCGCCTGTAGGTAGCCGGTTACCAGCTTGGCAAAGCCGCCGGATCTTCGCACCCGACTCCGATCACTCGGTTATGTGGATTAGAATCTCTATATGAGCCAACTTCATCGCATTACAGTCGACTCCAATCAGTGTGGTGGCCGTCCGGCGATCCGTGGCTTGAGAATTCGCGTCACCGACATCCTCGACCTTCTTGCTTCGGGTGCGAGCCACAGTGAGATTCTCGACGACTACTCCTACCTCGAACCCGAGGACATCACGGCGGCACTGGAGTTCGCGGCTCGGCAGAATGATCATCCGATCCTGCGGAGTGCTTGATTGCGCTTTCTCGTCGACGCACAGCTCCCACCAGCGCTCGCACGCTGGCTAGCGAGCCTTGGTCATCAAGCCGAACACGTAGCGAATCGAGATCTTGCCGATGCGTCGGATTCCAGAATTTGGCAAGAAGCAATCGAACTCGAGGCGGTTCTGATCACCAAAGACGAAGATTTCGCGACGCTTCGCACGATTCGCGATTCGGGACCACAAATCATCTGGGTGCGACTCCGCAACTGTCGCAAACAGGCCCTTCTGGATTGGTTCGAGCCCATGCTTCCGCGCGTGCTCGATGCTCTCGACAAAGGCGAGCATCTCATCGAGCTCAGCTGATTTGAGCAGCAACGACCGTTCGCATATGCTGATTCCCTCACCGCTGGGAGTCTCTTATGCCACGTTTTGTGTCCTTGTTTTTGGTCTTGCTCGTCGTGCCTGCGAGTCTGATGGCACACTCCATCGCCGGTGAGCTGCCGATCGTTGTCGACATCGCCGTGCCGGAAGGGCCGGAGCGCGACGCTCTCGCGGCTGATATCGATATGTGGGAGCACGGCACGACGCGTGAAACCGTTCGTGCGACGGTGGATGATGAAACGCTCGATCGTCTGCGACACGAAGGGTATTTCGTGATCGTCGACGCCAAAGAGACCAGCCGTCTACAAACCGCGCTGGAGCGGATCGCCCACCCGACCGAGGGCGTGACCGGCACGATTCCCGGGTTTCCTTGCTATCGCGATGTCGAAGCCACCCTCGCCACGGCTCAGGAGCTACGCGTCACGCGACCTGATTTGGTGACGCTGGTCGATATCGGTGATTCGTGGGCCAAGGAGCAAGATCCGGCCGAGGGCTACGACTTGCTCGTCGTGCGCATCACCAACAGCGCCGTTGCCGCGCCTCCCGAAGGCAAACCGGTGTTTTTCCTGATCGGAGGCACACACTCGCGTGAGTACACGCCGGTCGAGATTGCGACCCGTTTCGCCGAGCGGCTGGTTACGAGTCATGGTGTCGATCCCGATCTGACCTGGATCGTCGACCATACGGAAGTCCACATCCTGCTCAACGCCAATCCGGATGGCCGCAAGGAGGCCGAGACCGGGCAGCTATGGCGCAAAAACGCCAATCTCGACTTCTGTGGCTCGAGCACCTGGCCGGGAATCGATCTCAATCGCAATTACACCTTTCAATGGGGTTGTTGTGGTGGTTCGACTACCAGCCCGTGCGACCAGCGTTTCCGTGGCCCGAGCGCCGGCTCGGAGCCCGAAACACAGGCGATCATGAATTACGCCGTCTCGGTGCTTCCCGATCAACGTCCCAACGACACCACGACGCCGGCTCCCGCCGATGGCACGGGTCTCATGGTCGATATGCACAGCTTTGGCGAGGACGTTCTGTGGTCGTGGGGTTTTACCACCACCCAACCGCCCAACGGCCCCGAGCTCTACAGCCTGGGTCGTAAATACGCCTTCTTCACCGACTACCGGCCCCAACACGGCAGCCTGTCGACGGTCGACGGCTCGACCAAGGATTTCGCCTACGGTGAGCTCGGCGTGCCCGGCTTTACGATCGAAATCGGCACGACGTTCTTCCAGGACTGCGCGACCTTCACCAGCACCATCCTGCCCGACAACCTCGCCGCGCTTTCCGCCTTCGCCAAGCACAGTCGACGGCCGTACCAGACGCCGCAAGGTCCGGATGTGATCGACCTCACGCTCAATGGCGATGCGGTCGGCGTAGCCTTTGTCGGCGACCTGGTCACCCTCGTCGCCACCGCCGACGACACACGCTTCAGCACCAACAACGGCGCCGAGCCGATCCAACCGGTCGCCAGCGCCACGGCCCGCATCGGCGCGCCCTCCTGGTTGCCCGGCGCGGACATCGCGCTCGGCGCTACCGACGGCACGTTCGACCAGACGATCGAAGGAATCGGTGGCACGCTCGACACCAGTGGACTGCCGGCGGGTCGTCAGACCGTCTTCGTGACCGCCACCGACACCCTCGGCAACACCGGCGCCCCTACCGCCGCGTTCCTTTGGCTGCTCGACCCGGCGACCGCGCCCACCGTGCAAGGCACCGTCACCGACGACGACACCGGCGCGCCGCTCGACGCCACGGTCACCATCGGTCTTCTCACCACCACCACCGATCCGGCAACCGGTGCCTACAGCCTCCACGTCCCGCCTGGCACCTGGCCCACCCGCGCCGAGGCCGTGGGATACGGCGTCGCTGACAGCGGCGATGTCACCGCCATCGCCTCACAGACCCACATCGTCGACTTCGCGCTCCGACCGGTCGAAGACATCCTGAACCACGACGCCGAGCTGGGTACGGAAGGCTGGACGGGCGAGAACCCCTGGGAGATCACCAGCGAAACCGCCAACAGCCCGACACGCGCGTGGAGCGACAGTCCCGGTGGCAACTACGAAAACAACATCGACATCAGCCTGATGAGCCCCGTGCTCGACCTCACCGACTACACCAATCTCGAGCTCGAGTTCTGGCACAACTACGATCTCGAAAACGGCTTCGACTTCGGTTTCGTCGAGCTCTCCACCAACGGCGGCACCACCTGGCAAACCCTCGCCAGCTACACCGACACCAGCGACTGGCAATCGGTCAGCCTGCCGCTCGACCTAAGCGACGCACCCACCAACCAAATTCGGCTACGGTTTCGCCTCGACAGCGACTTCACCGAAACCCGTGACGGCTGGTACGTCGACGACATCGTGATTCGCGGTATCGGACCCAGCGCGCCGCCGATCTTCGTCGACGGGTTCGAAAGCGGGGATGTATCGGCCTGGTCGTCGGTGGTGAATTAGAAGCCAGAGCACCGTCCAGACAAGCGATCTGGTAGCTTGATCGCGACTGTTTTCTTTCGTGATTCGAGTGGAGGTGCAACATGTCGCGACGACTCACGATGGTCTGGTTTGTCGTTTTGGGTCTGATCTTTCCTTTCACGCTTGTCGCGCAAGCTGAAGCACTTGTTGTGGTTCGTATCGCGGCGACCGCTCCGACGCTCCGCGCTGAGCTGGCCAATCGGCTCGATGTATGGGAGCACGGTGGCGAACACGACCATGTGCTCGCGAGTGTCGACACCGCGGATCTCGACTGGCTGCGAGACAAGGATATCGCCTTCGAGATCGACGAAAAGGCGACGTTCAGCTTGCGTCGTGGCCTGGCGACGATGATGGCGGCGCTCGACGATCCGGCGACGCGCGGCACCGACACGATTCCTGGATTTCCTTGCTATCGCACCGTCGAGTCGACGCTCGCCATGGCACAGGATCTGGCGACGACGCGTCCCGATCTGGTGACGCTGATCGACATCGGCGACTCATGGGCCAAAACCCAGGATTCTTCGACCGGCTATGACCTCCTGGTGGTCAAGATCACCAATTCAGCGGTCGCGGCACCACCCGCGGGCAAGCCGGTGTTTTTCATGGTCGGTGGCACGCATGCGCGCGAGCTGGCGCCACAGGAGGTGGTAAACCGATTCGCCACGCTGGTGGTGAACGAGCACGGCACTGACCCAGACGTGACCTGGCTGGTGGATCACTACGAGATCCACATCCTGCTCAACGTCAACCCGGATGGCCGCAAAGAAGCCGAGGCCGGTGAGCTGTGGCGCAAGAACGCCAATCTCGATTTCTGTCCCGACACCCTTCCCGGGGTCGATCTGAATCGCAACTATCCCTTCGAATACGCATGCTGTAACGGCTCGTCGACCGATCCGTGCTCGACGACGTTTCGCGGCCCGAGCGCGCTCTCCGAGCCTGAATCTCAAGCCGTGGTGACGTACGCCAACACCATCTTTGCCGATCAGCGCCCGTCCGATCTCACGACACCGGCACCCGCCGACGCCACCGGTCTCTTTCTCGACATGCACAGTCGTGGCGAGTACGTGGTGTGGTCATGGGGCTTTACCGATCAGCCACCGCCGAACGAGGCCGAGCTCACCAGCCTCGGTCGCAAGTACGCGTTCTTCAACGAGTATCTGCCTCGCCAGGGTCTGTTCTATACCTTCGACGGGTCGACGGTGGATTATGGCTATGGCGAGCTCGGCACCGCGGCGCTCACCATCGAGATGGGTGGCGCCTTCTTCGAACCTTGCTTCATTTTCGACGCGGTGGTGCTCGACGGCAATCTCGACGCCCTCCGCGCCATCGTCAAACACGCTCGCGAGCCCTATCGATCCGCGTCGGCTCCCGACACCACCGACGTGCGAATCGACGGTCGATCCACCGGACTGGCCTCGGTCGGTGACCTGGTCACCGTCACGGCGACGATCGACGATACGCGCTACAACAACAGCAACGGCACCGAGCCGACGCAGCCGATTACTAGCGCCGTGACGTCGGTCGACCTGCCGCCCTGGCTGGCGCCGAGCACAACGGCGATGAGCGCCAGCGACGGCACCTTCGACACCACAACCGAGTCGGTGACCATCGATCTCGACACCACGGGTCTGGGTGCCGGTCGACATCTGGCGTACGTCGCCGGGAGCGATTCGCACACCGGCGTGCCGACCGCCGCTTTCCTATGGCTGATCGACCCGGCCGTCGCACCGACGCTGCAAGGAACCGTCATCGATCGTGACACCGGTGCTCCTCTCGCCGCGACGGTGAGCATCGGGCCGTTTCGCACCGAGTCCGACCCGACAACTGGCGTCTACTCGCTGCAGCTTCCGGCCGGCACGTGGGATCTCACCGCGATCGCAGACGGCTATGGTACTCGTGGACAAACCGGCCTCACCCTGGCCAACAACACCACCCTCACCGTAAGTCTCGAGCTTCCGGCTCTCGAAGAGATCTTCTTCGACGATATGGAGAGCGGCAGCGGTGGCTGGACCGCCGAAGCGCCGTGGGCCATCACCACCGAACACGCGTACAGCGGAAACCGAGCCTGGTCCGACAGCCCCGGTGCCAACTACGGCAATGGTGTCGACATTCCACTCACCTCGCCGACCCTCACCGGTCTCACGGGCTATACCGACCTCACCCTCAGCTTTTGGCAACGCCACGAGCTCGAACGCCCGTTCGACTTTGGCGTCGTCGAAGTCTCGGCCGACGGCATGGAGTACGAGATCGAGATCGCCTCCACCAGCGAGCAAAGCGCCTGGGAGCTCATCACGCTGCCTCTCGATCTACCCGCGAACCCCGACACTCTCCAGGTGCGATTTCGCGTCGTCTCCGACATCGGCACCACCCTCGACGGCTGGTATGTCGACGACATTCGCCTCGTCGGAGCACCACCCGACACCGATCAGCTCTTCGCCGATGGTTTCGAAAGCGGTGACACGTCGGTGTGGTCGTCGACGGTCAATTGACCCGCTGGAGCGCGATCTCGCGTCGGGATAGGTTTTCCTGATCGGTCGCCCGCGCGGTGACGTCGAGATAGTCCCGGTAGGCCTGGCGTGCTTTCTCGGTTTCGCCATCTTCGAGGTAGAGCGTGCCGAGATGAAAGAGCACCAGCGGGCACACGGCGTTGAGCTCACTGCCGACGAGCTCACGTGCCGATTCGAGGATCTCACGGGCCTGCTCACGACGCCCTCCGAGCACCTGGACGACCGCGAGATTGGCGCTGAACGCGCACCGTCGATACGGCACCGCCTGGCGTGCATTCTCGAGCACCATCGCCGCTTCGGGCAGCCGTCTCTGACGCTGGTAGACGACGGCGAGCTGTTCGAGGGCGAGGAAGTTGTCGGGATACGACGCGATGACGCTCAGCAGATCGCTCTCGGCGGCGGAGAACCGACTTTGACGCATCGCGATCTGTGCTCGATCGAGGTAGGCGCTGG
>JBCDBH010000358.1:0-6173 GCA_039184055.1 Acidobacteriota bacterium | reverse complement strand
CTTGCGTAGACCTTCGGCCTCGACCACCAGATCGCCGAGCCGGCGTCCGGGCGGGATGTAGATCTCGTTGGTCTCTTTGCGTCCTTCGTATTCCCGATCTTCTTGGAGCAGCTTCTCGTAGGCGTTGAGACGCGCCTTACCTTTGGCCTGCCGGGCCTTCTGGCTCATCCGTACCCATTCGAGCTCTTGTTGCAGGATGCGGCGACGCGAGGTGGCCTGGCGGTCTTCCTGCGCCAAACGGGCCTCTTTTTGCTCGAGCCACGAGGTGTAGTTGCCCTCGAACGGAATGCCCTTGCCACGATCGAGCTCGAGGATCCAGCCCGCGACATTGTCGAGGAAGTAGCGATCGTGAGTGACCGCGACGACCGTGCCGGCATACGCCTCGAGATGACGTTCGAGCCAGGCGACCGATTCGGCGTCGAGGTGGTTGGTGGGCTCGTCGAGGAGGAGCAGATCGGGCTTGCTCAGCAGCAGACGACACAGGGCGACTCGGCGGCGCTCACCACCGGAGAGCATGGTGACGTCGGCGTCGCCGGGCGGTACACGCAGGGCGTCCATGGCGATTTCGAGGGTGCGGTCGAGCTCCCAGGCGTTGCTGGCGTCGATCGCGTCCTGCACCCGGGCCTGCTCGGCGAGCAGCTTGTTCATCTCGTCGTCGCTCATCTCTTCGGCGAAGCGCTCGTTGATGGCGTCGAATTGCTCCAAGAGATCGCGGATCTCGGCGACCCCTTCCTCGATGTTGCCACGCACGTCTTTCTCGGGGTCGAGCTGGGGCTCCTGAGACAGATAACCGACCTTGACGTTGTCGGCGGCCCACGCCTCACCGTCGAAGTCGCCGACCTGCCCGGCCATGATCTTGAGCAGGGTACTTTTACCGGCGCCGTTCAAACCGAGGACGCCGATCTTGGCGCCGGGCAGGAAGGACAGCCAAATATTGTCGAGCACCGCGCGATTGGGTGGATAGATCTTGCGCAGGCCTTTCATGACGTAGACGTACTCAGCCATCTCGGACGCTCCTGAAACCGAATGTCGGTAGTGGTGTTGATGCGGTCATGCCTAATGCTCTGATGAGCCAGACGGGGCGCCGAGTATACGCCACACCGGTCGTCGCTGCGTTATGCTCGCAGGCCCCATGCCGCCAGCCACGACCCAGGGCTTTGGTTCGAGACCGCCCAAGAACGAGCCACCGAAGATCGATCAGGCGCTCCCGCATTCGGAGGAATCCGAGCGCGCGGTGCTCGCCGGTGTATTGCTCAAACCCCAGGTGATGTCGACCATCGCCGGTCGTTTGACGCTCGAGGATTTCTATCTGGAGCGGCATCAGCGCATCTTCGAGGCGATGCTCGATCTGCACGACGACAACACCGCGATCGATCTTCGTACCCTCCAGGCGCGTCTCGAGCACAAGGCGACCTTCGAGCAGGTCGGTGGCATGGCGTATTTGGCCGGTCTCGATCTCGATTTGCCCGATCTCGGTCGGCTCGATTCCTATATGGAGATCGTCAAGGAGCGCTCGGTACGTCGCCGGTTGATTCTCGCCTGTGGCGAGATCACCCGCGATTCGTACGATGGCGGTCTCGATGCCGCCGAAGCGCTCGCCAACGCCGAAAAGACGATTCTGGCGCTCGGCGAAGAGGCGGTGCAAAAGGGCTTTTCCGAGCTGTCGTCGGTGTATCGCAGCACGATGGCCGATCTCGAGGAGCGCGCCGAACGCAAGGGCATGATCGGTCTGCCCACCGGCTTCTACGAGTGGGACGAGATGACCCAGGGTCTGGTGGCGGGCAACTTGATCATCATCGCCGGCCGGCCGGGCATGGGCAAAACCAGTTTCGCCCTCAACGTGGCACAACACGTCTCGCTGCGTGAAGATTCGGCGGTCGGCATCTTCTCGCTCGAGATGAGCGAGAACGAGCTGGTGCAACGTGTGTTGGCCTCCGAGACCAATCTGCCGTTCGGCAATCTACGCGCCGGGCGCCTGTCCGAGAACCAGTGGCAGAAGCTCTACGACCGAGTGCGTGAGACCTCGAAAGCACCGCTCTATATCGACGATTCACCCAATCCGACCCTGCTCGAGATCGCTTCGAAGTCGCGACGTTTGAAGGCCGAGAAAGGCCTGTCGTTGCTCATCCTCGACTACCTCCAGCTGATGCAGGCCGGTGGCCGTTACGAGAGTCGGCAGCTCGAAATCGCGGCGATCAGTCGTGGTCTCAAGCAGTTGGCCAAGGAGCTCGACATCCCGGTGATCGCGCTCTCCCAGCTGTCGCGTAACCCGGAGCGACGCACGGGTGATCATCGACCCCAGCTCGCCGATCTACGTGAGTCGGGATCGATCGAGCAAGACGCCGACATGGTGTGCTTTCTCTTTCGCGAGGAGATGTACACCCGCGACGATCCCGACGTCAAAGGGCTGGCCGAGCTCATCGTGTCCAAGCATCGTAATGGTGAGACCGGAACCGTTGATCTCGTGTTCATCGGTGAGAACACCACCTTCCGCAATCTCGAACGTCACCACGAGCCCGATCTGTAGCCCCGATGGCGACCAACAAGAGCATCTTCGTCTGTCAGAGCTGTGGGCACCGCAGCCCGCGATGGCTCGGTCGCTGCACCGAGTGTGGGGAGTGGGATACCTACGTCGAAGAGGCGGCACCGAGCAAGAAGGACGTGGCCGTCGCCCGGTCCGTGCCGAGCACCGTCGTGCCGCTCGCCGAAGTCGTCGAGGAGCGAGCGTCACGGTGGCCGAGTGGTCTCGATCTGGTCGATCGCGTGCTCGGTGGAGGCGTGGTCGCCGGTGGCGTGGTGCTGTTGGCGGGGGAGCCGGGCATCGGCAAATCCACCCTCTTGCTTCAGCTCGGTGACCGCTTGGCAGGTGTCGGGACCCGCGTGCTCTACGCCAGCGCCGAAGAGTCGCCGCGTCAGCTCAGGTTACGCGCCGAACGGTTGGGATGCCGCGAAGCCGGGCTGCTGGTCGCCGGTGAGACCGGGCTCGAAGCCTTGCTCGCCGCGCTCGATCAAGAACGACCCGGCGCGGTGTTGATCGACTCGATTCAAGCCCTGCGCAGCGAAACCCTCGACGGCCCACCCGGCTCGATCGGCCAGGTGCGCACCTGTGCCGAGCGTCTGGTCGGCTGGGCCAAAGAGCACGAAGCCGCGCTCTTCTTGGTCGGTCACGTCACCAAAGAAGGCAACATCGCCGGGCCGAAATCGCTCGAGCATCTGGTCGATACCGTGCTCACCTTCGAGGGTGATCGCAGCGCCGAATTCCGTCTGCTCCGTGCTCAAAAGAACCGCTTCGGTCCCACCGGTGAGGTCGCGCTCTTCGAGATGCGGGACGTCGGTCTGATCGAAGTCAAAGACCCCTCGCGGGTGCTGCTCGCGCAACGACGGGGCAACCATCCCGGATCCGCCGTCGTCGCCAGCCTGCACGGCTCGCGACCGCTACTCGTCGAGATTCAGGCGCTCGTCGCGCCGTCCAACCTGCCGTCACCACGACGCATGGTCATCGGTCTGGACACCAATCGTGTCGTGTTGTTGACCGCCGTGCTGCAGCGGTTCGCCGGTGTCGACCTGGCCGGGCTCGATCTCTTTCTCAACGTCGTCGGGGGCCTGGTGCTCAAAGAGCCCGCGGTCGACCTCGGGGTCGCCGCCGCCATCCTCAGCGCGGTCCGCGAGCGCTCCCTACCCGAGGGCGCTGCCTTTCTCGGCGAGGTCGGCTTGCTCGGCGAAGTCCGTCCGGTGTCGCAGACCGAAGCTCGCCTGCGTGAGATCGGTGCGCTCGGGCTCGAACGAGTGTTCGTGCCCCGAGTCGAGAAACGCAACGTACCGAAAGGGGTCTCGGCGTCGATGCTCGAGAACATCGACGAGCTCGGGCCGCTGGTGTTCGGGTCGTAGCTGAGGTCTGCTCGTTAGACGATTCTCAAAGGGCCGCGATCAGCTCGTCGACAGAGATCTGTGCTTGCCTCAGGATCGCTCGGAGGGTGCCGCGATCCAGCTCTTTGTGATCCGGGACAACGGTTTGAGCAAACGGATCGTCACGGCGAAGGACGATATGGCTGCCTTTTTGCCGTTTGACGTGAAAGCCGAGCTTTTCGAGCGCGCGGACACATTGACGCCCAGACAAACGGGGAAGCTTGCTCAAACAGCCACCAGCAAGGCGTCGAAGCGTTCCTCGGGGACAGTGAGACCATCCTCCTCGAGAGCTTCGACGTAGACCTCGATCGCTTCGCGGATATTGACCAAAGCCGACTCTCGGTTGGCGCCCTGGCTGACGCAGCCGGGAAGACTCGGACATTCGGCGACCCAGTAGCCGTCTTCCCCGGGATAGATCAAAACTTGTCGCATTCGCTACCTCCCGTTCCATTCTAGACGAACGACTCGTAGGCCTCTCAAACCAAGCGCTCGTAAGCCTCGCGATAGCGCGCCAGCGTTCCGGCGACGACCTCTTCTGAGAGCTCGGGGGGTGGCGATTCGTGATCCCACCCGCTGTCGTCGAGCCAGTTACGGACGTATTGTTTGTCGAAGGAATCGGGTTCGGTGCCGGGTTGCCACAGCTCGGGATCCCAGTAGCGGGACGAGTCGGGGGTGAGGACTTCGTCGACGAGGTGGAGCTCGCCGTCGATGAAGCCGAGCTCGAATTTGGTATCGGCGAGGATCAGGCCACCCTGCGCGGCGAGCTCGGCGCCTCGACGGTAGAGGTCGAGGGTGAGGTCGCGTAGACGGGTGGCGAGCTCGGTGCCGATGTCGTTGGCCATGACCTCGAAGCTGACGTTTTGGTCGTGTCCTTCCTGAGCCTTGGTGGCGGGGGTGAAGATGGGCTCGGGAAGACGGCTGGCGCGTTCGAGACCCGGCGGCAGGGCGACGCCACACACCGCGCCGGTGGCCAGATAGTCGCGATAGCCGCTGCCGGCGAGATAACCACGCGCTACGCATTCGTAGGGCACGACGTCGGCTTTGTCGACCACCACGGCACGATCACGGAGCTGATCGGCGTGCGGCTGCAAGACGGCGGGGAAGTCGTCGACGTCGGTGGCGACGAGGTGGTTGGGCACGAGGTCGGTTAGACGGGCGAACCAGACGTTGCTCAACAGGTTGAGAATTTTGCCTTTGCCGGGAATCCCGGGACGTAGATTGTGATCGTAGGCCGAGATGCGGTCGGTGGCGACGATCAGTAGCCGCTCGCCGAGATCGAAGACATCGCGCACTTTGCCGCGAGTCGGCGCCGGGAGCTCGGGGATGTCGGCTTGCCAGAGCAGTTCGGGGTGCCGAGTCATGACGTCGGCGCCTGGCTTAGACGTTTTTTGAGGGATTGCGCCCACAGCCAGTCGAGTGCCTCGTTGAGCTTCTGCGCGGGCATGGCTTTATAACTCCCAGCGGGCAACCTGACCTTTGGATCGGTGACCAGGGTCCAATCGCCCGCATCGACGATCTCGTAGATCGGCATGGCTTCGAGCCCTTTGAAGGTGGCGACACCGAGGCGTCGAATCCCGACACGAGACATGCCGTTGTCACCGTCGACCTCGACGACGATATAGCCACGGCCTCCACCACCGTGACCGGCGTGGATCTCGGGAAAGAACCCGAGCGCATGGACAAAGGGCTCGGTGGCGGCGATGCCCTCGTTGATCAAATTGCCGTTGGCGTTGATGTAGGCGTAGAAGTCGCGTGATTCCTCGGCCTTGTTTGCGAGCTCGGTATCGCGACGGAGGAGCGGTGCGAAGAACTCGGCCACCTGTTGCGCCGGGTAGCCTTGACCCACCAAATAGGTCCGCAACTCGTCGATTTCCTGTGTCGCTTTGCCGGTGGCGAGCCGGGAGAGCTCGACCAGGCCATGACCGAAGAACTCGTAACGTGCTTGGTGGTTGCCGGCTTCGAGCGGCAGAAGACGATATTGACCGAGGTTGATGGCGATACGCAGACCGCGATCGAAAGGCAGGCCTTGTTCGAGCGCTTTGCGATAGGCGCGTTGGAGCTGCACCGCGACGACGAGCATCGAGCGGGCGTGACGCGACGAGTAGAAGGCGCCGTCGCCGAGGTATTTCTCCATCTTGAGCCGGTTCGCGAACGCCAGCTTGTTCACCCGACGCTGGAAGCGAAACATCATGCGAAACGCCTGGTCGAGCGCCTGTGCCTGTTGCCGCGCGTCGTCGGAGAGGTCATCAACGACCGCGTTGAGCTCG
>JBCDBH010000357.1:0-6176 GCA_039184055.1 Acidobacteriota bacterium | reverse complement strand
CGGCACTCCAACCGCTCGACGAAGCGCGCGAGCGCTTTCAGACACTCGCCGAGGGAGGCAATCCCAATGCGGCACGGATGGCGAGCGTCAGCCTTGCCGAGATCGGTGACTGTCTCCTTACTCTCGGCCGACTCGACGAAGCAGCTCAAGCGTATGAGGCAGCGATCGAGCTCGCCGAGGCACGGGACGATCAGCGGAGTACCGCGGTCAGCAAAGGTCAGCTCGGTACGATCCGTATCCTGCAAAAGCGCTACGACGCGGCGCTTTCCGCCTGGATCGATTCACGAGAAACGTTCGAGCAGCTCGGAGAACCGGGCTCGGTCGCCACCGCGTGGCACCAGATCGGCGTGGTACACCAGGAAGCCGGACAGTACGAGGCGGCCGAGCATGCCTATCAACGATCCCTGGGGATCAAGGTGCAGCGTGGAGATCGTTCGGGCGAGGCAATGACACTGGACCAGCTCGGTCTTCTCTACCAAGCGATGGAACGGCGCGAGGAAGCGGTACGTTTCCATCGACAGGCTGCGACGATCCGTACCGAGATCCAGGACCTGGCGGCCGAAGGCAGGTCGAGAAACAACGTCGCCATCGTCCTCATCCAGCTCGGCCGTCACGACGAGGCACGCGAGGAGCTCGAACGAGCGATCGAGTGCCGAGAGCCCTACGGTCACGCCGTGGAGCCCTGGAAGACCTTCTTCCTTCTCCACGCTCTCGAACGCGCGGTGGGTAACGGCAAGGCCGCCACGGCTGCCCGCCAACGCGCCCTCGACGCCTTTCTCGCCTACCGCCGCGCGGGCGGTGAGAACCACAACTCGGACGGTCGCCTCGCCGCCGCGGTTCACCACGCTCTGACCTCGAACACCACCGACGAGATCGCCGCCCAGCTCGCCGAGCTCCGCGAGCATCCGAACCTCCCCACCTATCGCCGACCTTTAATCCCCGCCCTCCAAGCCATCCTCGCCGGCTCCCGTGACTCGGCCCTGGCCGAGGATCCGGCGCTCCACTACACCGACGCAGCCGAGATCACCCTCCTCCTCGAAGCCCTCTCCTCCTCTTAGTCGATGCGGTAGCATCGGCGGCTCAACTAGGAGAGCCGTCGATGCTTCATCATGACTTCATTCCCTTTCATCTCGACCTTGTTACCAGCCGCCCGTGGACGCTGGCGTTGATCGTCGCCATGGTGCTCGGCTGCGCTTTGCCCCTTGCCGCCCAGGACGGTGGCGCGGATCCTGAGTTTCTGAAGCAATACGCCGAAACGTACCGTTTCCGACTGGGCAAACCGACGAGGCTGACACCGACGCCGGAAGGCGATTCGGTGTTGTTTTTACGTTCGGGTCCACGGGATTTTGTCCGCGATTTGTGGGTCTTCGATCGTGAGACGGGTGAGGAGCGTAAGCTGCTGACCGCGGAGGATTTGCTCGGTGGGGGTGAGGAGACGCTGACCGAGGAGGAGAAGGCGCGTCGAGAACGACAGCGTCTCGCGGCGCGGGGCATTGCGACGTTCGATTTGTCAGACGACGGTACAACCATCGTCGCGCCGTTGTCGGGCTCGCTCTATTTGGTCGACCGGGCGAGTGGCGCGGTGCGTTCGTTGACGCCCGAGGCTGGCTTTCCGATCGATCCACAGATGGCGCCTCCTGGTGATCGGGTGGCCTATGTGGTGGATGGTGATTTGTGGGTGTGGGATCTGGAGAGTGGCGCGGAGCGACGGCTGACCGAGCGGACGAGCGAGACGGTGACGTATGGGCTCGCCGAATTCGTGGCACAGGAGGAGATGAGCCGTCATCACGGCTATTGGTGGTCACCGGATGGCGATTTTCTCGCCTATCAACGTAGTGACACCGATGGCCTACCGACGTTTCATATTGCCGACCCGATGGACCCCGCCGTGCCCCCCCAGGCGTGGCCGTATCCGCGTGCCGGCGCCAAGAATGCCGAGGTCGAGTTGGGCATCATGCCGGTAGCGGGTGGCGAGACGGTGTGGGTCGATTGGGATCGCGAGCAGTATCCGTATCTGGCTCATGTGACGTGGCCGAGCAATGGCCCGCTGTCGATCCTGGTGCAGAACCGGCATCAAACCGAGCAGGTGCTCTACGCGGTCGAGCCGTCGGATGGATCGGTGCGTGAGCTCGTGGTCGAAAAGGACGATGCCTGGGTGGAGATCGACAACGAGATGCCACGCTGGCTGGGTGAGCAAGGCTTTCTGTGGACCACCGAGCGCAATGGCGGCAGGCAGCTCGAGCTGCGCGCGCCGGATGGTTCGCTGCGTTGGGCGGTTACCGAGCCTGGGTTCGGCTACCGCAATCTGATTCAGGTATCGGCCGATCGTCGGTTCGTGTGGGTACGGGCGAGCGACGATCCGACGCAGAGCCACATTTGGCAGCTCCCGCTGGAGGTGCCGAGCGATCTCGGTGAGACGGCGCTGACCGACAACCCCGGCGTGCACAATGCGGTGTTCTCACCCGACGGCTCGCTGCGGATTTATGCGCTTGATTTCCCGTTCTTGCCGCCTCGGTGGGAGGTGCGTGACGGCAACGATACGGTGCTCGGTCGTCTCGACTCGCTGGCGGAGAACCCGAGCTCACTACCCCGGTTGCAATACGTCACGGTCGGCGAGGATCTGGTGTTCCACGCCGCGCTGGTACGGCCACGGGATTTCGACAAAACCAAGAAGTACCCGGTGATCGTAAAGGTCTATGGTGGCCCGACGAGCCAGGTGGTGCAGCGGAGCCGCAATCGCTACGCCTTCGAGCAGTGGATGGCGGATCAGGGTTTTGTCGTCGTGCTGATCGACAATCGGGGCACGCCGAATCGCGATCGTGAGTGGACGCGGGCGCTCAAGAACAACTTTGTCGACATCGTGCTCGAAGATCAGGAAGCGGTGCTCCGTCAGCTCGGCGAGCGGTTCGGTGAGCTCGATCTCGACCGGGTCGGCATGTATGGCTGGTCGTACGGCGGCTATATCTCGGCGATGGCGGCGATGCGTCGAGGCGAGCTCTTCAAGGCCGGCGTGGCCGGCGCGCCGGTCACCGACTGGCACGATTACGACACGCATTACACCGAACGCTATATCGGCCTGCCGCAGGAGAATCCGGAGGCGTACCGTGTATCGAACGTCTTGACCTATGCCGATCAGCTCGAGGTTCCGCTGCTGATCATTCACGGCACCGCCGACGACAACGTCTACTTCGTGCACGCGCTCAAGATGTCCGATGCGCTCTTCCGCGCCGGCAAGGATCACGACTTCTTGCCGCTCGCCGGATTCACCCACATGGTGCCCGACCCGCTGGTGGTCGAGCGTCTGTACACGCGGGTGATGAGCTTCTTCGACGAGCATCTCGGTGCGCCTCGCGCCGCCGAGGAGAATCCATGAAACGTCTGCTTCTCATCTTGTTGGCTCTCGTGATGGTCGCGCCGATCGCCATCGCCGAGACCACCGCCAGCACCACGATCGACGGTTCCGACCTGCGCGCCGAGCTGCGCCGGATCATCGGCCAAGCACGCGACCGAGTCTTTCCGGCTCTGGTGAGCATCCAGGTCATCACGGTCGACTATCGTGGCGGTCGCGAAATCAAGGGTGGCACCACCGGGAGCGGCACGATCATCAGCCAGGATGGCCACGTGCTGACCAACCAGCACGTCACGGCGGGTGGCGAGCGCTTTACCGTCACCCTGTCGGACAAACGCGAGGTGGAAGCGGATCTGGTCGGTGAGGATCCACTCACCGATCTCGCGGTGCTACAGATCAAGCGCGACGAGCTCGACGATCCCGATACGCCGCTCGCGGTCGCGAGCTTTGGCGATTCGGACCAGCTCGAAACCGGCGATTACGTCATGGCGATGGGCTCCCCTTTCTCCTTGTCACGATCGGTGACCCTAGGGATCGTCGCCAATACCGAACGGGTCTTCGCCGGTGGCTTTGGCCGGGACGACGTCGAGGCAATGGAGCTTTCCCAAGGGCAGCGCACCGGCCTCTTCACCCGCTGGATTCAGCACGATGCGCTGATTCACCCAGGCAATAGCGGCGGTCCGCTGGTCGATCTCACCGGTGAGATCGTCGGCGTGAACGAGCTCGGCGGCAACGCCATGGGTTTCGCCATCCCGTCGAATCTCGCCAAACGGGTGAGCGCGGCATTGATCGAGCACGGTGAGGTGGAGCGCAGCTGGATCGGCGCTAGCTTCAAGACCATTCGTCGCACCGGGCTCGAAGAGGGTGTGCTGGTCAACTCAGTGGTGCTCGGCGGACCGGCGGAACGCGCCGGGATCGCCGCGGGTGATGTCGTGACGAGTCTCGATGGCGAGCCGGTGACGGTGCGTTTTCCCGAACAGCTCCCCCTACTCCTCGACCAGATCGCCAGCCGGCCGGTAGGCGCGACCATCGCATTCGGCGTGCAGCGCGACGGAACCGTCGAGATCGCCAACGTGGTGAGCGAGAAGCTCGAAAAGGATGTCGGTCGCGAGCTGGCGCTCCACGATTGGGGCATGAACGTGCAGGCGATCACCTCGAAGATGGCGCGTGACCTGCGTCTCGACGATGCCGACGGGGTGTTGATCACCGGCGTACGCGCCGGCGGCGCGGCGCAAACCGCCGAGCCCCCGCTCTCCGCGGGCGATGTCCTGCGCGCGGTGGGCGCGGTGGCGGTGCCCGACCTGACGACCCTGGTCGAACGCTACGAGGTGCTCGAGGATTCGACCGAGCCCGTGCTCGTCGCGTTCGATCGAGCCGGCAAGAACCAGCTCACCCTGCTCGAGCCACGTGACGACCGGGTCGACGACCCACCCCGCGAGCTTCCCAAGGGCTGGATCGGTGCCGCCGTGCAGCCGCTCGCGCCGGCGTTGACCCGTGCGCTCGCGCTCGACGAGAATCTGCGTGGCTTCCGGGTTACCCGGGTCTACCCGGGCACCGAGGCGGCCGCTTCGGGGTTGATGGTCGGTGACGTGGTGACCGCGGTCGATGGCGAGCCTCTCGAGCCCAATGGCGTGCAAGACAACGGCTTGTGGACCCGTCGGATCCGTACCTTGAGCATCGGCGCCCAGGCGACGCTCGACCTGCTGCGCGACGGCACGCCCACGCAGCTCAGCGTGCCGGTCGAACGAACACGGATCACCCCGGACGAGGCTCGTCGCCATCGCGACGACGACTTCGAGCTCGCGGTGCGTGAGCTGACCTTCTTCGATCGCGACGTCAATCTGTGGAACGAAGACACCAAAGGCGTACTGGTGGAACAGGTCGAGCCGGGTGGCTGGACCTTTCTCGGCGGCATCCGCCCGGGTGACCTGGTGTTGTCGATCGCCGATCAGCCCGTACGTGGGTTGAAGAGCTTTCGCGCCGCGATGACCAAGCTTAAGGAAGACGAGCCCGAACGCGTGGTGTTCTTGGTGCTCCGCGGGGTCGAGACTCATTTTCAATATGTCGAGCCGGAGTGGACTCCGGTCGTCGAATAAAGGACTACTCATGCGCCACCGGATCCTTGTTGCGTGTCTCGCCTGCCTCCTCGCGTTGATTCCGAGCTCGATCGTGCTCGGCCAAAGTGACGCCGAGAACCGCTATTCACCTGTTCTGGCCCATCTCGACGCCCTGGTGCGGGTCGAGTTCGTGCTCCGCGTGCAATTCGAAGGCGGCCCCGATCAGGAAATCGAGAGTGAAACGCTGTGTACCGCGGTCGGCCCTCAGGGGCTGATCCTGTGCGCCAACAGCGAGCTCGGTGGCTCGTTCGGATTGCTCGGACGGATGATGGGGCGCGGCAACGTCAGCGCCAATCCGACCAATGTCGAGGTCTTCGTCGGTGAGGACCGCGAAGGCCGATCGGCGCGCCTGGTGACCCGTGACACCGATCGCGATCTCGCCTGGTTGCAAATCGAAGCTCCGGAGGATGCCACCGCGACCCCCGAGCCGATTCCCTTTCTCGACCTCAACGACGCGACCACCGCCAACGTCGGCGACACGGTCGTCACGCTGCGGCGAATGGGTAGCTTCTTCGGCCGCGAGCCGCTGGCGGTCGAAGGCTCGATCGGCGCCGTTCCGGAACGGCCACGCAAGCTCTACGCACCGAGCGCGCCGCTCAATGTGGGCTACGGCGTACCGGCCTTCACCCTCGACGGCGCATTCCTCGGCATCACCGTGCTCCAGCTTCCCGAGGCCGAAGAGACCGCGCGTCTGCTCCGCAACCCTCTCT
>JBCDBH010000356.1:0-6195 GCA_039184055.1 Acidobacteriota bacterium | reverse complement strand
CGATCGATCTCGCGTTGCGCCTGTCTTAGTAGAAGCGGCCCGAGCGACGAGAGGTCGACTCGGGTCAACGTCAACGCTCTGAGAGGAGTCATCATGCGCGCTTTGAAAACCCTACTCACCCTGCTCGCCCTCTTGCTGATCAGCACCGCCGGTGTGTCGGCTCAAGTTTCTTGTGAAGAGGCCGACGCGTGGGCCGCCGCCAATCAGGATGGCCTCCCGACCAGCATCTCGGCCTTCGCCGACGTGCCCGAGGACTTCCGCGCCGCCGCGTTCTTCGCGCTCGACACCGAGAAGAAGACCGCCATGTGGGTCGAGCACATCGAATTCTTCGTCTACGAGCGGAGCGACCTCAGCGATGCCGACGTCGAAGCTCTTCGTAGCTCCGCCGACTTCTTCGCTCAGCCCGAGGCCTACAGCGGCAGCGACCTCATCGGCGTCGCCTACAAGTCGTTCGTCGAGCGTATCCAGGGCAGCTTCAGCACCGAAGCTGGCTTCCTGCAGAACTGCAACTGCGACGTCACCCATCCGGGTTGCGTGCGGATCTGGTGTATCCCCACCCAGGGTTGTGGTCCGTTCGACTGCAGTGGCTTGTGGTCCACTCCGTAAGATCGAGCTAGGGTCTCGAGGGAATGCGGAACGCCGGTCGCGAGTGTGCGACCGGCGTTTCTTGTTTGAGTGGGTTGGGTCGTCTCTACGATGATAAAATTTCGAGGTTCACGTGATCGATCCATGGGATCGACAACGTAAGTGATCGATACGACTGCAACGGAAGGTGAGTCATGGCGCTGACGATCATCGATCAAGAAGCCGAAGCTCTTGCCAAGACCCTGGCGGATCTGACGGGTACGAGCCCCACCGAAGTGGTTCGGCAGGCCTTGCTCGATCGGCTCGAACGGTTTCAACAAAAAACGGGAACGAGGCGGGTCAAAACGACGTCGGCACGACTCGATGAGATCGCACGTCGCTTTTCTCGGCTCCCTGTCGTGGACGATCGCGCCGCCGACGACATACTCGGCTACGACGAGCGCGGCCTACCGCGCTGATGGTCATCGACACCTCGGCTCTGTTGGCGATCTTCCAGAATGAACCCGAACAAGAAGCATTCAATCGTCTGATTGCCGCCGCGCCTGTGCGTTTGTTGTCGGCGGCGAATGTCGTCGAAACTTCGATCGTGATCGGGTCTCGTTTTGGAGACCAGGGTATTGAGGAGCTGGACCGATTCCTCGACGAGGCAGCGATCCTCGTCGTCGCGGTAACCCCACGCCAAGCCCAAGCAGCACGAAACGCCTATTTCCGCTACGGCAAAAGCCATCACCGAGCCGGTCTGAACTATGGTGATTGCTTTGCTTATGCGCTCGCGAAAACCATGGGCCAGACCCTGCTTTTCAAGGGCAACGACTTCTCCCAAACTGATATTGCCCCAGCGTACGAGGCTCGGGACGTGTCCTAGTCGAACGGCTGTCTGCCGTAAGCTGCTCTACGGCTCAGGAACCACCCGCGAAATCTACCGTCTGCTCAACTGAGCCACCTCTTTCCACGGTCATCTGAATCTCGCGTTCGCCGATGCCACCCAGGCCTTTGACGCGTACGGTGTAGGTGCCGGGCTCGACGGTGAAGGTCTTGGGGTTGGTTTTTTCACCGGTGTAGGTACGGCTCTGGCCGACCTGGTTGCCTTCGGCGTCGACGATTCGCACTACGGCATCGACTCGCTCGTCGCCCTGGACCGCGCCGATGGTGAGCGTTCCGCTTTCGAAGCTGACGATGTTCTCCACTCGGCCACCCGGATCGACAACCACGCCTTCGATCCGACGCGTGGGTCGGCCACCGATTTCGACAGATTTGATGACGATGTCGTAGGTACCGGCGGTCAAACGGATGGTCTTGGGGTTGGATGAGGCGCTTGTGTAGGTGCGGTTCGCGGCCGCTTCGGTGTTGGTGCCGGCGTAGTAGACCCGCACCGTCGCGTCGCCCAGGGCGTCGTTGCGATTGGCGCCGATCACCAGCTCACCGGTGCTGAAGTCGACGAGAATTTCCTTGGGCTCGCCGGCAATGACGACGTCTTTGAATTCCCGTTGCACCTCGCCGCGCACACCCACGGCTCGGACCAGCACGTGGTAGGTGCCGTCGCTGAGCGGCAGCACACGAGGGTTGGTGTCGTCGGCGGTGTAGGTCCGGCTCGACGCGACCTCGATGTCGTCGGCGGCTTGCCGTACGCGCACGGTGGCGTCTTGTAGCTCACCGTCGGCGATCACCTTGACCGACAGCATCCCCGGCGGGTCGTCGGCCGGCATCGCCACCGCCTGTTCGAGCGCGCCCGACAGCTCGGCGGCATTGTCGGCGCTGCGATAGAGACCGCCACCCGCCTGGGCCGCGCATTCGAGCTGGGCGACATTCTCCTTGCCGACGTCGAAGCCAATGACGTGCATGAGGAAATCGACGCCGGCTTCCTTGGCGGCCCGCACCGCCGCGCACGGATCGCCACCGCAAGTTTCGAGACCGTCACTCACCAAAATCACCGTCGTCGGCGTGGTGCGCGCCTTCGCGACCTCGAAGGCCTGTTCGAGCGAACGGGTAATCGGCGTCTTGCCTTTCGGATTGAGCCCGTCGACCGTCGAGCCGAGGGCCGCGCGATCGAGCGTCGCGATCGGCATCACGGTCTCGACATCCTCACAATCGCCCTCACGACGATGCCCGTATGCGATCAGCCCGACCTCCGCGTCATCGGCCAGCCCACCGGAGAGCTCCTTGATCACCTCACGGGCGATCACGATCTTGTTCTTGCCCTCGATCTGACCCCACATCGACCCTGATGCGTCGAGCACGAGAAGCAGATCCGAAGCGGCGGCGGAAGGAACGGGAAGCAAAAGCAACGCGAGCGACAGCGTGACGAGCAGTCGAAACATGACGGTCTCCTGAGGATGTTCCGAGCGAGTGTACCTGTTTCGTGTGAGCTCGATCACATTAGACGCTCAATTGAACTCCAACGTCTCCCCATCCTCCGGAATCAACGCCGACAATCCATGTTTCTCGAGCTCCTCCCGCAGACCCGCACGGGTGGTCGGGCAGTGGTTGAGCGCTTCGAGGTGGTTGGCGATCACCTGGCCGGGCGCGGCGCGGGTGAAGGCGACGAGCTCGTCCATGGGCATGAGGATCGGGCCGCCGAAGTCGAGCGAGGCGCTACCCGCCGCCATCACCGCGAAGTCGGGGCGAAGCTCGGTGAAGGCGCGTTGGACGTCGGTGGAGAAGACGGTGTCCCCGCTGATGTAGAGCGACGGCTCGTCGGGCAGCTCGATATGGAAGCCGACCCCGTTGGCCATGAGATGACGCACCCAGCCTCGACCGTGGGTGGCGGGCACGGCGGTGATCTGGCCACCGAGAAAGGGGCGGGGTGTCCACGGCAGGAGCGCGTCGACGACGTTGATACCCATTTTCTTACGGAGATGAGGCGCGTCCTTGGCGCCGGTGATGACAGGCGTCTTCCGCTCCCGCAAGAACGCCTCGCCCGGACCGTCGAGATGATCGCCGTGACGTAGTGATTCGATGCCCCATTTCTGACTATGAGTGATCAGACCGTGGGTCACCTTTTCGAGCAGGGCGTCGGCGTTAGCGGGCAAGGAAACCAGCGGATTGCGTTTCGGTGGATGGCGTTTGCTCGTATAGGAGCCCATCGATTTGCGTACACCGAGCATCGGGTCGACCAGGATGTGATGGTCGCCCGATTCGATGATCATCGTCGCGTTGCGGAGCTGATGAAGTTTCATGATGCGTCCTGTTGTGAATCTGGTTGGAGCCGGGATCATGGACCAACGGCCCGAGTAGAATCGCGCCGCTTGTCGTCAACTGCATGAGGGTCAAGGTTACTCATGAACAAAGCTCTTGTCTCGATATTCGTTTGGCTCGTTGTCGCGGCGTCGGGTACAGCGCTCGAGCTTCGTGGGCAGGTCCACACGGTCGATGAGAACGGAAAGCAGGTGCCCGTGGCGGCAGCCAACGTTCGTGTCGAAGAAACGCGCGCCACAGCCGTCGCCGATGCATCGGGGCACTTTGTGATCGACCTGCCGACCGCCTTTCGACCCGGCGACGTCATCACCCTCTTCGCCGGTACCGACGACCTCGTGAGCATGGCGGGACGGGTACGCATACCGAAAGATCCCGAGGCCCTCGTCGAGATCGAGCTGGTACGCAAAGGCTCGGACCGATTCCTCACCGACGAAGGAATCGTCGGCATCGTGTTCGGCATGATGGACGCCATGGCTCGCGTCGCTGATCAGAGTCTCGAAGCCGAGGAAACCTACAGCTTCGACCTGCGTGCGTGGATGGCGCGTTACGGATTGCGCTTCGACGAGTTCCAGCCGGCGTTCGATCGATGGAGTCGCGAAACACGCACAAGCACCGATCCGCTTCATCGTGGCTTGGCGAGCTTCGCGCTGGGTGATCTTGCGACGGCGGCCGATGCCTTTGCCGCTGCTCAGGAAACGGCGGCTACGGACGATCGACGCCGTGCCCAAGAGCTCGAATATCTCGTGGCGAGCCTGATGCAGGATCATGAACGCGCCGTACGAATCGCTCGCCAGTTTGTGCAGCAGGTGTCACGTACCGACAACCCCTATCAGTGGGCGCGGAGCCAAAGTCGGCTCGGTGCCGCGCTCGGCAGCCTGGGCATCCGCGTCACGCCCGACAAAGCCAGCGCGCTTCTCGAAGAATCCATCTCCGCCTATCGCTCCGCCCTCGAAGTGCAAACTCGCGATGCCTTTCCAGACGCGCGGGCCACCACTCAAAATCGCCTAGGCATGATCCTCGCCGAGCAAGGCGTACGAAGCTCCGGCGATACTCGCATCCAGCTTCTCGACCAGTCCCTCGAAGCCTTCGCCGCGTCACGCCAAGTCTTCACCGCGGACGCCATGACCGGCCGATGGCTCACCATCCGCCAAAACGAAGCCCGCGTGCTCGAAGGGCTCGGACGTTCTCGAGACGTCGCCGACGTGCTCGAAGGCATGCTCGAAGTCGACCCGGGTAACCAAGAAGTCTCCCGCCAGCTCGTCGTCCTGCTCCACGACACCCTCTTCGACTACCCCCGCGCCCTCGAAGTCGTCACCACCTGGGCCAACCAAGAAAACGCCCACGTCCGCATCGTCCTCCACGTCCTCGAGATCTCCTTCGCCAACCGACGCTTCGCCGCCGCCCTCGAAATCGCCGAACCCCTCGCCGCCCTCGCCGACGACAACCCCGTCTTCGCCGTCATGCTCCGTGGCTATCGTGCCGCCTCGCTCCTCGCCCTCGATCGAAAAGACGAGGCCGAGGCGGTTTTGGCGGGTCTTGCGATCTATATCGAAGCACTACCCGTCGATTTCGAACCGGGCTGGGGGTATGTGGGTACGCGGAACTTTGTCGAGACGAATGCGGATCTGCCGTATCGAGACGTGATGAGGGCTCTCTTCGTGACCCTCGAGGCACCGGATCGTGATGGGTTGGTCGAGGGGTTGCGGGGCGTTCAGGGTCAACTCTCGAGCAGATAGCAACGATCGATTCAGTTACGTGATGTGAAGCAGAAAGTCGAATCGCGACGTGTCATATGGCTTGGAGATTTGGGAGATGTAGAGTCTGAACCAGATCGATGATCAGGAGCATCTATGTTTATGGTTCGAGCTTGCGTTCTAGCTATTGCCTTGCTGATGGCAACTCAAGCCGCTGCCGTGGAGGTGAGGGGTCAAGTCTATTGGCTCGATGAAAACGACAGTCGACACTTCGCCGCAGGTGCGGAGGTGCGGGTCGAGGAGACCCGGGCTACGACGGTGGCAGACGATACGGGTTTCTTTATCGTTCACTTGCCTGAGGTTTTTCGTCCAGGGCAGGAGATCACCCTCTTTGTCGCCACGGAAGAACGGGTGATCTTTCGGCCTTTCGGCGGCAAGATTCTTATCCCGAGCGATCCGACTCGGCAGATCATCGATATCGAGCTCGTCGTCAAAGGTTCGAGACGGTTCTTGAGTGATGAAGGCTTAGAGCAATTGGTGCTCGACTTGGCGGATGAGATGGCTCGCCAACGTGCCGAGACTCGCGATCCGAACGAGACCTCAGGACCGGACTTCACCCGTGCGTTGCGTGATTGGGCGGTGCGCTACGGGTTTGGGCTCGAAGAGGTACGGGCCGAGGTCGATCGTTGGAGTCAGGATGTCCTGCAAAACAGTGAGGATG
>JBCDBH010000355.1:0-6225 GCA_039184055.1 Acidobacteriota bacterium | reverse complement strand
CCGCCCCAGAGCTCATGTTCGATCGCCTCGATCAGCTGCGGCGTCTACTGGATACGTCGCCGCCGGCGGGTTGGGGAGACATGTGGGCTAAGCTTCCCACTCCTTACGCAGGGCGTGAAGACTGTCGATCCAGAACTCCCGAGGCATCGCCTCATAGCGGGTCGTATCGGCACGGACGGCTGTCGCGAGGAGCACATTGCTCGGCTCCCCCAGCATTTCGTCGTATAGAGAAGAGCGCGCGTACTCCCGAATCTCGTCTGAAGACTCCAGATGAGGAAGCGGATCTTCGAGGTCCGCCTCCGCTATAAGCGCGTCGATCACGGCCAGGACATCCTCGGCTTCCAGCGTCACGTTCATGTGCGCGGCGGAGTCCCGATGCATCTTGATGATCCCTTGCAGCCGCTTGACCATGCGGCGTAGCTCTTTTGGCGCGTCTTTGATCGCGCGAGCCGGCGTCGGCCCGATCAGGACCTCGTCGACGGTCTCCTGGCGAGGTGTGCGGACTTTCATGATGTTGCCTTTGTCTCCGGCCATCCCTGGGGACCATGCCCGGTCTCGGCTTCCAGGCGCGCAGCTTTGTCGAGCACCAGTTCTTTCAAGTCGGCTTTCATCGTCGCGACTCGCTCACGCACCGCACGATCACCCACGCCGAGCATTTGCGCGGCGAGAATGCCGGCGTTACGCGCGCCGTTGATCGCCACCGTCGCCACCGGCACGCCAGCGGGCATTTGCACGATCGAAAGAAGCGAGTCTTCACCCGAGAGCGTGCGGGATTTCACCGGCACGCCGATCACCGGCAACGCCGTGATCGACGCCACCATCCCGGGAAGATGCGCTGCGCCCCCGGCTCCGGCAATGATCACGTCGAGCCCACGGGCGTCGGCCTGACGAGCGTACTCGTAGAGACGCTCGGGGGTGCGATGCGCCGAGACCACCGTGACTTCATAAGGCACCGAAAGCTCATCGAGCACCTCGGCGGCGGCCTGCATTACCGGCCAATCCGAATCGCTCCCCATGATCACACCGACCTTTGCGCTCATCCCTCGCTCCCTTCAATGACTAACAACTCCGCCGCCCGAGCCGCGCGCTCCCGCGCCGTCTCCAGAGTATCGGCAATCGCGGTCACATGCCCCATCTTGCGAAACGGCCGGCTCTGCGCCTTGCCATAAAGGTGTACCGCCACGCCATCGAGCGCCAGCGCCTCGTCGAGCCCGTGCACCATCGTCGCGCCAGCCACGCTCTCCGGCGCGCCGAGCAGGTTACGCAACGCCGCCGGCCGGAGCTGCTCCGTCGAGCCCAGCGGCAAGCCCATAATCGCCCGCACCTGCTGCTCGAATTGATCCGTCACACACGCCTCGATCGTGTAATGCCCCGAATTGTGCGTCCGTGGCGCGATCTCATTCACCAGAAGCTCACCCCCCGGGGTCGAAAAAAGCTCCACCCCGAACACCCCTACTCCGTCGAGCGCTTCCACCGTCCGAATCGCCAGCTCCTGTGCCGCCCGCACCAGCTCTGCATCGATCCGCGCTGGCGCCAAGAGCTCATCGAGAATATTCGCCCGTGGATCAAAGACCATCTCCACCACTGGATAGACCGCCGTCTCCCCAGTGAGCCCGCGCGCTACCATCACCGCCAGCTCCTTCTCATGGGTGATGAATCGCTCCACGAGCGACGGCACCGGCAACGCCAGCTCCAAGTCGTCCGGCGACCGCAGCACCGCCACCCCACGACCGTCATAGCCTCCCGTCCGCGCCTTCTGCACCAGAGGAAAACCAAACGCCTCGAACGCCTCCAGCGACGGCGTATCCAACGCCGCAAACGGCGCAGTCGGAATCCCCTTCGCCTCATACGCCCGCTTCTGCGCCAACTTATCCTGCACCGTCGACAGCAAACGCGGCGACGGCACAATCCGCACCCCATCCGCCGCCAACGCCTCCAAAATACTCGTCTCCACCGTCTCGATATCGAACGTCGTCACATCACAGCTCGTCGCCAGCTCGTGAAGCGCCGCCGAATCGTCAAACGCTCCGACAATTCGCCGATCTGCCATCTGCATACCGGGCGAATCAGGCGTCGGGTCGAGAACTGTTACCGAACATCCGAGCTGCTTCGCACGCGGCACCGTCATCCGGGCAAGCTGGCCGCCGCCGATGATGCCGAGTCGGACTGTGGGTTGGGAGAATTGAGTCATGGGTAGAGCGTCAAGTGGTTTGTGATTCGAGAGTGGACGACTCGATCAAGCGGAGATCGTGGAGCTTACCGCGCAGGTCATGCGGTGGTGAATCGGGAACCGGCAACACGCCGCTATCGATCTCGATCGGCTCACGCTCGCCTGGAAACGACGGTTCGACTCGCCCCGGAAGCCTCGGCTCGTTCGCGGGCTTGCCACGCGGCTTCTGACCCAGCTCGAGACGACGCTCATTGCCTCCGTCGGCGCGGAGTCTACTATCGGTCCGATGGCGTCTCGACGGTCAGGAAATGCAGGTTGCCGATGTCGTCACCCGCCGCGAGAAATCGTTCGGTCGCGGCGATGCTGCGTAGAGGGGTGTCGGCGTGAAAGCTGGCGAGGGTCGATCCCGAGGTGAGATCCCAGAGCCGCAGGGTGCGATCGAAGGACACGGACGCGACACGATCGTTACCGAGCGAGGCGACACCGGTGAGACCGTCTCGGTGTCCGCGAAGAACCGCCAGCGTCTTGGCCGAGCCAGGATCCCACACGCGCAGGGTGTGATCGCCCGACGCCGAGACGATGCGGCCGTTCGCCAACGTGACGACGCCACGTACCCAATCGTCGTGACCGCCGAGCACCGCTTTCTCTTTCCAGGTGGCGAGGTCCCACACCCTGAGCGTGCGATCGGACGAGGCCGAGACGATGGTGTCGGAGTCGAGCACGGCGGCGTCACGCACTCGGTCGGTATGGCCTTCGAGCCGGCCGAGACATGCACCGGTCTCGAGATCCCACACGCATAGGGTGTGATCACCGGCGGCCGAGACGACGCGATGCCGATCGATCACCGCGACACCGAGCACCCATCGGGGATGGGCGTCGATACGCTGGAGCTCTTCACCGGTGTGGGTATCCCACACCCGCACGGTGCCGTCACCCGCCGACGAGACGACGCGTCGCGCATCGAGCTTGCGTACCTGGCGCACCGGCTGTTCGTGCCCACGGAGCACGCGGAGACACTCTCCCGATTCGGGATCCCATACGCGCATCGTGGCATCGTCGGCGGCCGAAACGACGTGTCCGTTGTCGAGCACGGTGACCGATCGCACGGGCGCGATGTGGCGATCAGATCGCGTGGCGGCGGCCCCATCACGAAGATTCCACAAGCGGATCGAGCCGTCCCACGCCGCCGAGACGACGAGCTCTCCCGCCACGACAACGTCCTCGACCGCGGCCAGGTGACCGGTCAACATGGTGAGCGTCGAGGCGGTATGGAGGTCCCACAGTCGCACCGTGCCATCCCACGACGCCGACAGGACGTGGTCGGCATCGAGCATGCTGATGCCGTGTACCTCGCTGGCGTGGCCTTCGAAGGTGGTGAGCAGCCTGTTGTCGACGAGATCCCAAGCCCGCACGGTGCCAGCGGCGGAGGCCGAGATCACGAGTCGATCATGGTGCACACAGAGCGCGCGCACCGCACCGTCATGAGCCTCGATGACGTCGAGCAAGGTACCGGTTGCCGCATCCCAGCGATAGAGCTTGCCGTCCCCAGCGGCCGAGAGAATCTCGCCACTGTCGAGGATCGCCACGGCGAAGACCCGATCGCCATGTCCGTCGAGCACGGCAATCGGGTCGGTGCTGTCGGCATCGGCGTCCCAACAGCGCACGGTGCGATCGTCGGAAGCCGAGACGAAACGTCCTTCTCCCCATGACGCGACGGCACGGACGCGATCGGTATGACCGACGAAGACCCTGAGGAAGTCACCGGTCTCGCCATCCCACATCCTCACGGTGTAGTCGTCGGATGCGGTGAGCACTCGACCGTCACCCAGCGATTGCACGTCGCGCACCCAATCGGTGTGTCCGTCGAGGGTTTTCACGATATTGGCGACGTTGAGATCCCATATCGCAACGGTGCCATCGGCCGATGCCGAGGCGATACGGCCGTTGTCGAGCACGGTGAGCCGGGTGATCCGAGCGTGATGGCCGTGGAGAGTCGCGACCAAGCCTCGTCCGGGTGGCTCGAGACTCGGATGCAAGGGTCGCAACCAGGTTCGCCCCTTCATGGCCGTGCGGAGCGATGTCAGCAACGCGGCAGGCGCATCGAGTCGACCGTGGATCTGGCTCGCCAGCTGTTCGGGCGCCTGGATCAACACCTCCGAAGCGAGCTGGAGACAGGCGCGGATGCGGCGCAGCTCGTCACCAGCCGGAAGCTCGTCGTAGTCGGCGAGCAGGGTGCTCAGGTTGGTGGCGCGAAGCTTCGCCATGAGCCAGCGCGCGTCGATGAGCAGCGCACGAACCGGCTCGAGGGCGCCGGCGCGCACCAGGTGATACGCCAACCGACGGTAGAGATAGCCGTCGTCGGCGCACAGCGCGAAGCCACGTGGGCAACGACGTCGATATGCGTCGACGAGCTCGAGATGGATGCGTCGGGCGTCGTCGGCGGTACGCAACTGGACGTAGTCGCGCTGTAGATCGTGAAGCGTCACCCGCCCTTTGTCCCACCGCAAGAGTGACCGGGTGGCGAGTTGGGTGAGGAGCGCACGAACGTCGGCTGGCTCGCGACGATCGGACCACAGGGTCTCGAGCGCCACCAGGGGAATCTCGGTGTCGTCGGGAAAGATCGCCAGCTCGAGATAGGCCTGACGCGTGGCGGGATCGAGCGCGCCGACGCTCACCTCGATGGTGCGGAGCAAGCTCGGATAGGGATAGTTGGGAAATTGCTGGTGGATCTTGTCGAGACTCGCGGTGCGAAGCCGCTCGAGGATGTCTTCCCACGCATCGGGCTCGAGACGCAACATGGCGCCGACCATCGACAGGGCGAGCGGTAGATAGCCACACTCCGCGACGATCGGATCGGCGATGGCGGGCAGCTCGTCGACCGCCATGCCGGCCCAGCTCGCCAGCAGAACGCGTGACTGCTCCGGGGTGAGCAAGCCGATCTCGTGCTCGTCCGCACCCAAACTCACCAGCACCTGTCGGTCACGGCTCGTCAGCAGTAGCTGGCCGGCGCTTCCCACCACGTCGAGCATGGCCGCGTGGCGCAACGTCCAGACGTCGTCGAGCACCAGCAGGATCGCCTGCTCGGCGAGCAGCTTCTTCAATACGCGTTTGCCGTGTTGCGCCGAGCGTAGCTTGATCTCGGGTCCACCGAGCTCGGCGAGCAGCTCCGTCTGCATGGCGACGATGTCGGGATACTGCCCGATCGTGACCCAGATCACTCCGTCGGCGAATCGGGCTTGGACATCAGCGTCGCGCGCCACCGCGGCGGCCAGGACCGTCTTGCCGATACCCCCCATCCCCTGGAGACCGACCTTGGTCATGCCGATTACGCCCACAGCTTTGCCGGCGGCGACCCGGAGCGCGCGCTTCAAGGGGTCGACGTATTCGGGACGCGGCAAGAAGTGCGGTGGTGGATCGGGAATCGGCAGAATGCCACTTTCGACCTCGGAGTCGTCGTGGCTCAGCACGGCTCCTGGAAACACCGGCCCCGCGTGTCCCGGGTAGCCAGGCTCACGAATCGGCTTGTCCCGTGGCTGGAGCCCTTGAAGAAGAAGTCGCCGCGCTTCTTCGGCGTTGTCGACCCCCACCAAATCGATGTAGATCCGCGTACCGAGCAACCCGTGTGGCTCACATGGCGCCACCCGTACCGGAATCAGCCGACGTCCCCAGCCTTCCGGATCACGTGCCAGGACCGCCGACCACTCCAAACGAACAAATTGTGAATCCAACGAATGGGGCGAAAGCACGAGAAGGGTGCGATCCGCATGTAGCCCCCGATCCATTTGCAACACGGGATTCATACCGGGACGCGAATCCCACGACTGAATCGTCACCGAATAGCCTTCGGCTTCGAGCTGCCACGCGATCCACTCCGCCCACTCTTGATCAGCCGAGTTGTAGCTGATGAAGAAGTCCCTGTCGTCCACGACTGCCTCCGTTTGGATGCCTGCAGTCTAGCCCGCCTTGCTCACCAGCCCGCCGGCTACGGCGCGGAAACGCACGCAATCTCTGGGCGTGCTCGCTCTTCGCTCCCTCGACGTACCTCGGGTACGCCT
>JBCDBH010000354.1:0-6225 GCA_039184055.1 Acidobacteriota bacterium | reverse complement strand
TCGAACGCCATGCCCGACCCGCCCGGCGGACGCGAGCTCGTCGACCTTTCGGCTTGTTGCGCGCCGTTCTTTTTCTGGTCGGGTTGTTGTTGGTCGGTGGCGTCGCGGTGCTGATCGCGGCGTACCAATTCGGTAGCTCCGGTCGTCAGCAGGCCGAGGCTCCCGCCACGGCGGCGACCACGGTGGCCGAGGAAGGCGAGGTGCTACGCGCCGAGGGGTTCGATCTCACCCAGACCAGTGGCGGCCGGCCGGTCTTTCACATCTCGGCGGCGCGGGTGCGTCAGGATCGCGATCAAAATGCCTTTCTCGAGGATGTCGATCTGCGGATCTTTCGTCTCGATGGCAGCGTTTACGACGTCACCAGCGACGAGGCGGTGTTCAACGAGGGCACGCGCCGCGCCGAGCTGGCGGGCAATGTCGTGTTGCGTGACGGCACGGGTCTCGAGCTGCGCGCGCGGGCGCTCGATATCGGTGCGAATGGTCGACTGCTGGTCAGCCGAGGGCAGGTCGAGTTCTTGTTTCCACCGAACCTCGAAGGACGGGCGTCGATGTTACGCGTCGATCTCGAACAAGAGGTCTACGTGATGAACGACGGCGTGCATATCCACAGCACGGAATCGGCACCGTCGTCGTTGCGTCTCGATGCCGAGCGGGTGACCTACGAGGAAGCGGAGGGCATCGCGCGCGCCGTCGGTGATGTCCGCGTGCGGCGTGAAGAGGATTGGATGGCGTCGGAGAATCTCACCGTCTTCTTCAAAGCGGGCACCCAGGACATCGACTTCCTACGGGCTCGCTGGGAGGTCGAAGGCGAGATCGGCGCGCGTGAGGAAAGCCCGACGCGGACGCGGTTCGAAGGTGATGATCTGACGATTCGTTTCGACGAGCAGGAGAATCCTCAGCCGCGCAAGATCGAGCTCGAAACCATGCTCGATGGCGGCAGGCCATCGCGCTTGACCGTCGACGACGGCACCTCGACACGGGTGATCGATGGCATGTCGATTCATGGCTTTGTCGATCGTGGCGTGCTGCGTCTGGTCGAGGGCAGTGGCTCGCCGCTCGAAATCACCGAAGCGACCAGCGGCGCGGCCACCCGGCGGATTCGCGCCGCGCAGCTCGAAGCCCGGTTCGACGAGGTCGGTGAGCCGATGTCGATGTTGCTCGACGGTGACGTCGAGGTCGGCGACGGCGAAGTGCTGCTGACCGGTGGCGAGCAGGCCCGGCTCGATTGGGGCCGGGGGCAGGTGATCGTCGACGGACCGGAAGTACGGCTGTTGCACGAGCAAGCGGATATCGTCGCGCCGCGTTTTGTCTACACCCAGAACAAGGGCTTGGTGCGTGCCGAGCAGGGCGTGCGCGCGGTGCTCTCCGATCAAAGCGCCGGCGCGCTCGCCGAGACGCCGATCGGGCGACCGGGTGACGGGCCGATCAATGTCGAATCGACCAATGCCGTTTGGACGTTGACCCCACAGACCTTTGCCTTTCGTGGTGATGTGCGCGCCTGGCGCGGTCGCAACCTGCTCTTCGCCGATCAGCTTCGTGGTGACGAGACGAGTGGCACGGTGGCGGCGAGCGGTGGCATTCGCACCATCCTTTTCCCGACCGATAGTGGCTTGACCGGTGCCGATCGGCAGCCGGTGGAGGTGACCGCGGCGCGGCTCACCTACAGTCGTCGCGAAGGCGACGTGATCTACGACCAGAACGTTGTCCTGATCCAGGGTGAACGGCGCATGACCTGCGAGGCGCTCACGGTCAGCCTCGACACGGAGGGGTTGGCCGAGCGGATGCTCTGTAATCGCGACGTGGTGCTCGAGGATCCACTCAACGCCAGTCGGGTGGAAGGGGAGCGCGCGGTGTACGACGTCGGGGTCGACCGGATCGAGATCTTTGGCGACACGGTGAAGCTGACCAAGGGTGAAGGCAACCAGGTGACCGGAAAGTACTTGGTCTACGACGTGACCAACGGCAAGGCGCGCATGCAGCGTCGCCCGCCGAGCGCCGCGGAAGCCGCCGAGCAAGCTACGGGGAGCCCGACTCCGTGAGTCGTCGCACGGCCCGAGCCAAGGCCACCAAGAAGGCCGAGGCGCAGAGCGCACCGGGCGGAGTCGTGCGGACGCGCAAGAAGAAGACCGCCGCGGGTGACCAGCAGCAGGTGGTGCTCGCCGCCGAGGATCTGCGCAAGGTCTATCGCGGCCGAGCCGTCGTCGACGGTGTGTCGCTCGAGGTCAATCCGGGTGAAATCGTCGGTTTGCTCGGACCCAACGGCGCGGGTAAAACCACCACCTTCTACATGGTGGTGGGCCTGACCCCTCCCGACAACGGCCGCGTGATTCTCGGTGATCAGGACATCACCGCGCTGCCGATGTATCTCCGCGCCCAGCGTGGCATCAGCTATTTACCGCAGGAAGCTTCGGTGTTTCGTAAGATGAGTGTCGAGGGCAACTTGCGCGCCATCTTCGAGACGCTCGATCTGCCCCGGCCGGAGCAGATCAGGCGAGCCGAGATCCTGCTTCAGGAATTTGGTCTCACGCACATTCGCAAGAGCCCGGGATATGCTCTATCGGGTGGTGAGCGTCGCCGTGTGGAAATCGCCCGTGCTCTGGTGACCGACCCGCTCTTCATCCTGCTGGATGAACCGTTCGCCGGTATCGATCCGATCGCTGTCCTCGACATTCAGCGGATCGTTCAACATCTCGCGACGATCGGAATCGGTGTCTTGATTACCGATCACAGTGTAAGGGAAACCTTGAAGATCACGGACCGCGCATATATCATCAACAATGGAGAGATTCTTCGTTCTGGCTCGCCAGAGGATTTGTCTGCAGATCCCCAGGTTAGGAAGATTTACCTCGGTGAAGAGTTCAGTCTCTGACGAGCCTTTGAAGACCCCCTGAAACCATGGCACTCGAGCAAAAACTTTCCCTCAAGCTCCAGCAAAAGCTGGTGATGACGCCTTCTTTGCAGCAGGCGATCAAGTTGCTGCAGATGAATCGCTTGGAATTGGAAGGCGTGTTGACCCAGGAGCTGGTGGAGAACCCGATTCTCGAGGAGCGTGAGGTCGTCGAAGAACGCAGTGAGTCGGAAGACGAGCGTGCCGAAAACGAAGATCCGATGGCCGATATCGATCTCGAGGCCTATTTCGGTGAGTACATGGAAGGCCAGGGGGCCAGCGGTCAGGCGTTGACCTACGAGGAACGCCAGGGGCCACCGCTCGAGAACACCCTGACGCGCGAGCCGGATCTCTACGATCACCTGCTGTGGCAGCTGCACATGATGGATATCTCGGCGGAGCTCCGGGAGATCGCCGAGCTGATCATCGGCAATCTCGACCACGAGGGTTTTCTCGCCGCCACGGTCGAAGAGATCATGGCGATGGGAGCCTCGGAGGAGCTCCAGGCCGAGATGCTCGGCGCACCCGCGATCGGCAATGAAGAGTCCCCCGTGGATACGGCCACCGTGGATACGGCCGCCGTGGATACGGCCGCCGAGGATGCGTCGTCGTCCGAGGATGCGGTGCTCGCCGCAGCCGCTGTATCGAACGACGAAGCACCAGCCGAGACGGCGAGCCGCAAGAAGAAAAAGAAGAAGGTCGAGGCGGCTCCCGAGCCCGCTCAGCTCGATCCCGAGGATGTCGCGCGTTTGGCCGAGCACGGCTATTCGCGCGATCTGGTCGAGGAAGCGCTGACGCTGGTGCGTAATCTGGAACCGGCCGGTGTCGCGTGTCGCGATCTCCAGGAGAGCCTGCTGCATCAGCTCGACGCCCGTCAGGTCGAGACGAGCTCGTTGGTACGCAGGGTCATCGCCGAGAAATGGGCGCTGCTCAAGAAGAGGAAGTTCGAGCAGATCGCGCGTGATTTCGATATTCCGCTCGCCGATCTCCAGCCGGTGGTCGAGGAGATTCGTCATCTCGAGACACGACCGGGACGGGGCTTCGACACCGAACGCACCTACTACGTCGAGCCCGACGTCCAGGTGGTCAAGGTCGGTGAGGAGTATGTCGTCCAGCTCAACGACGATGGTCTGCCGCGACTGCGGGTGAGTCGGGCCTACCGCCGCATGCTCCAGACGATGCGTCGCGAAGGTCGGCAGGCCGACGCGCAGGCGTACATCAAGGAGAAGATGCGTTCGGCGATGTGGTTGATCAAGAGCCTCGATCAGCGTCAGCGGACGATCTACAAAGTGGCGAGCTCGATCGTCAAACAGCAGCAGGCTTTCTTGGACTACGGTATCGATCACCTCAGGCCCATGGTGTTGCGTGATGTGGCCGAGGACATCGAGATGCACGAGTCGACCGTGAGCCGGGTGGTGTCGAACAAGTACATTCACACCCCGCGCGGTCTGTTCCCGATGAAGTTCTTTTTCCACAGTGGGATCGACCGTGAATACGGTGGCGATATCTCGTCGTTGACCGTCAAGCGCAAGATCTCGCACTTGGTTCAGGATGAAGATCAACGAAAACCGCTTTCGGATAGTGAGCTGATGCGTATCCTCAATCGTGAGGGTATTCAGATCGCCCGTCGAACCGTGGCCAAGTATCGCGACGAGCTGGGCATTCCCTCGTCGACCGAGCGCAAGCAGATCTTCTAGCGGACTGGCCACGTGACGAAAGCAGGTACCCATAGGAGAGTCCCATGAACATTGAGTACACCGGCCGACATCACACTCATTTCGACGACGAGTTGCGGCAGCTGACCGAAGACCGCATCGGCCGGGTGATCAAGTTCCTCGACGAGCCGATCGAGGTCCACGTCACGATGGACCACGACAAGCGCTCCCAGCACCTCGCCGAGATTCACATCAAGCACAAGCAGGGCTCGTTGGTGGCCAAGGAAGAAGCCACGCACCTTCGCGAGGCGATCCAGGCGGCGATGGAGAAAGTCGAGAAGCAGGCTCGTCGTGGCCGTAAGAAGCTCGTCGACCAGCGTCGCCGTGGGCCGGGTTTGGTCGAGGAGGTGTCGGCTGCCGAAGCGGCACTCGCCGACTCTTCCGAAAACTGACGCCGCGCAACCTCATTGGGACTAGCGACGACCATGAAGCTAGACGCGCTCACCCGTCCTGAGCTCATCTTTCCGGCACTCCATGCCGCCGACCGGCATGCGGTGTTGCACATCCTCGCCGAGTCGATGGTGACGCAAGCGCCCGAGCTCGGCGATGTCGAGGCGTTGTACAGCAAGCTCGAGGAACGGGAAGCTCTGGGCTCGACCGGGATCGGCGACGGCGTGGCGATTCCACACTGCAAGCTCGATGGACTGGCCGAGGTGATCATGGCGATCGGTGTCACCAGAGAGCCGATCGACTTCGACGCGGTCGACGAACAACCGGTGCGTTTGTTCTTCTTGGTGGTGTCACCACCCGACTCACCCGCGGCCCATCTCCGCTGTCTCGCGGCGATTTCACGCTGGGTGCGGAGCGGTGATCACGCGCAACGGATTCTCGCCAGCCACGATCCGGTCGAAATTCAACATCTCCTCGGTGGGCTCGAGTCATGACCACTGATACCGAGGTCGAACGATGAGCACCTCGGTGTCATCCGTGGTGGTGCGTGAGCTTTTCGGTCAGGAGCTGGCCGATCTGCAGTTTCGCACCGTGTGCTGTGAGGAAGGGCTCGACCGTCTCATCACGCATCCTCGGGTGCAGAAGCCGGGGTTGGCCTTCGCCGGCTATTACGACTACATCAAACCCGGCCGCGTGCAGATCATCGGGGAGAGCGAAACCGCGTTTCTCGCCACGGTCGATCAGGAAGAGCGTCGCGCGCGCTTCGAGGTGATCGCCGGGCTCGATGTGCCGGTCTTCGTGATCACCAAAGGGATCGAGCCGTTTCCGAGTTTTGCTCGCGCCTGTCGCGAGGCGGGGGTGCCGGTGTTGTCGTCACCGTGTCTGTCGTGGCGGGTGATCAAGCGCCTGTCGCATTTTCTCGAAGATCATCTGGTGCCGGTGGCGTATATCCACGCGGTGTTGGTGGAAGTCGATGGTCTCGGGGTGATGTTGAAAGGCCGCAGTGGGGTCGGCAAGAGCGAGGCGGCGCTCGATCTGCTGACCCGTGGTCACAGCCTCGTGGCGGATGATCGCGTGACCGTGCGGCGCTATCCCAACGGTGAGCTCATTGGACAGAGCGAAGAGCCGGGCAAACATCTCATGGAGCTTCGTGGGCTCGGGATCATCAATGTCAAAGACCTCTTCGGGCTGACCGCGGTGCGTGAGCGTAAGACGGTCGACCTGGTAGTCGAG
>JBCDBH010000353.1:0-6249 GCA_039184055.1 Acidobacteriota bacterium | reverse complement strand
GTTTCTCGATCCGACACCGTGATCAGATCCGACAAGGTCGATAAACGGATCGATCGGATCAGACAAAGATCGCGTAGGCGGTGAATCTCGTTCGCCGGGCAGATCAGCTCACAGGGCTCGGCATCGTCGAGCACATGAGCGATCTCGTTGGCGGGATGGTTGACCGCGATCGGTACGGCGATGCCACCCGCGCGCCAGATACCCCAGAGCGTGGCGACGAAGGCGAAGCTCGGCGTCGCCAGCACCGCCACACGCGCGCCGGCGAGATCGTCGCGCTGCCGTAGGAGAGCCTCGGCAAGCCTCGCGCTAGTGGTGTCGAGGGTCGAGTAGTCGTGATCCCCCGCGTCGTCCCGGATCGCGATGCGGGGTCCGAAGGAAACCGCCGGTGAAACCAGGGGCGGCTCGAGCTCAGCTTCCCGTGACGCCACGCAAGAAACCCAGGACCGCTTCGGTGACCGCCGCGGGCTGCTCGACCATGGGACGGTGACCGGTATCCGGAATCGTGACGACACGAGCCGCGCGCATGGTGTCGCGCGCGACGTTGCCCGTTGCCGTATGCACGACACGGCTCGAAGCACCCTGGACGATCAGGGTGCGAGTCTGAATCTCCGGCAGCACGGCATCGAGGATATGTGGGCGATCACCGTCTCGAAGAGCCCGCCAGGCGGCGAGCTGATGATCGTGTCCGGCCATGGCGGCTTCGGCGCGCGCCGCGCGGACGGCTTCGGGCATCTCCGGGGGAGTCGCGTGCAAGAAGGCGAGCTGGTATTGAAAGGACGCCTCGTCGGTGACGACCATCGGGTTCTGGCCACGTTCGAGAGCTTTGTCGAGCTCGGTCTCGTACGGCACGCGGAGACCCAGAGGCTCGATCAGAACCAAGCTCATCACCTCTTTGGGCACGGCGTAGGCGTAGCAAGCGGCGAGCGTCGCGCCGAGCGATGCACCGATCAGGTGGAGCCGATCGGTTTTGCTCTCGCGATTGAAGAGCCGCAAGAGCTTGAGCAACCCGGTGACCGACCAGTCTTGCTCATCGCTCGGTGTGCTTTCGCCGAATCCGGGCAAGTCGAGGGCACAGGCGTCGAAGCCAGCGTCCATGAGTGGTCGCAGGAGACCCGACCAATCGCGTTTGTCGCCACCAAAACCATGAACCAAGACGATCCGGCCACGCGGTGACTCGGCGAGTGCCTCGACATAGTGCAAGATCGCGCCACCCACCTCGAGTTGCCGCTGCTGGACACCGGTCTCGCGCTTGGGCGCGGCGACGGCCCCGGCTCCCTTGTCGCCGACTCGTACTTCGATGGCACCCGTCGCACCGGTCTGGTCGCTCGGCGGCTTCGCGTTCTGGTGCCGCATCATGTCGACTTTTCTGGAGCTGCCACCACCTCGGGCCCGCGTCCGGCTCCGGTAATAGAAAATCGCGACAATCAGAAGAATCACGACAGCGATTCGAATCAGGACGGTGATGTCCACGAGCATGCTCCTCTAGCCGTTTGCATGATGCTACCGCGCTCGCGGGGATGTGCGAGGTAGAATCTCTTCATGGCTTGGAAACCTCGTACGTGGGCTTCCGCGGTGCCCCTCGGCTTGGGCACGCGGAAACCTCATCACATTCTCGGCATGGCCGCTCGAGTTTGGGAAAATCGCGATCGCTTGCCGTATGCGATGCGTATTCTGAACAACGGTGTCTGCGACGGCTGCGCGCTCGGTACGACCGGCATGAACGATTGGACCATGGACGGTATTCACTTGTGCATGGTGCGTTTGGATCTGCTTCGATTGAACACCATGTCGGCTTTCGATCCCGCGATCTTGCACGATGTCGAGTCGCTCTCGGACCACGATTCGGACCAGCTGCGCGCCCTCGGACGTCTGCCGACACCGATGATCCGTCGCCAGGGTGAGCCCGGGTTTCAGCCGATCCCTTGGGACGATGCTCTCGATTTGGTGGCGCAGCGCTGTCGCGACACCGATCGTGATCGGTTGGCGTTCTACCTGACTTCGCGCGGCATCCCCAACGAGACCTATTACGTCGCGCAAAAGGTCACTCGTTTTCTCGGTTCACCCCATGTCGACAACTCGGCGCGGCTCTGTCACGCGGCATCGACCTCGGCGATGAAGGAGATGCTCGGCCACGGTGCGTCGACCGGTTCGTATCGTGATTGGTTGGAGACGGACCTGATTGTCTTCTTTGGCTCGAATACCGCCAACAATCAACCGGTCACGATCAAGTACCTGTACTACGCCAAGAAGCAAGGGACCGAGATCGCCATCGTCAATCCGTATCGTGAGCCGGGCATGAAGCACTATTGGGTTCCCTCGGTACCGGAAAGTGCCGTCTTTGGAACCAAGCTCGCCGACCATTGGTACGAGGTCGATACCGGCGGTGATCTGGCGTTTCTCAATGGTGTGCTCAAGGCACTCCTGGCCCGCGATGCGATCGACCACGCCTTTATCGCCGAGCAGACGGAAGACTTCGAAACGCTGCGTGCTTCGATCGACGAACAGTCTTGGGAGCGGCTCGAAGCGGCGAGCGGTACCGATCGGGCTCGCATGGAGGCTTTCGCCGAGCTGCTGATCGCCAAACCGAACGCGATCTTCGTGTGGTCGATGGGTCTCACGCAACACACCCACGGCGTCGACACGCTACGAGCCTTGTGCAACGTCGGTCTGGCGCGTGGCCTGGTGGGACGGCCGAAACGAGGCCTTACACCCATTCGCGGTCATTCCGGGGTGCAGGGCGGCGCCGAGGTCGGCGCGGTGCCTGTCGCCGACGGGCCGATTCTCGATCGCTGGGCCGATGTCTGGGGATTCGAGCCACCACGCGAGCCGGGCATGGCGACCATGGCACAGCTCGACGCCGCGGCGGCGGGCGAGCTCGACGTGTTCTGGATCATGGGTGGCAATTTCCTCGAGACCGTGCCGGGAGACGATCGCAACCGCCAGGCGTTGGCGCGTCCGGGTCTGCGGATCCACCAAGACATCGTGCTCAATCGCTCGATGCTGGTCGATCCCGAGGACACGGTGCTGCTTCTGCCTGCGACCACCCGCTACGAGATCGCTGGTGGCGTGACCGAAACCTCCACCGAACGACGCATCATCTTTTCTCCCGAAGTGCCCGGGCCTCGGGTGGCCGACGCGCGTGACGAATGGCGGGTGTTGTGTGATCTAGCCGAGCGTGTCGACCCCGCGCGTGCCGAACAGATTCGCTTCGCCGATACGGCGGCGATCCGTGCCGAAATCGCGCGTGCGATTCCGCTCTACAGCGGCATCGAGAACCTCGCCAAGAAAGGGGATCAGATGCAGTGGGGTGGGCCCACGCTCTATGCCGACGGTCGCTTCGCCACCGCCGATGGCAAAGCGCACTTTTCGGCCGTCGAACCTCCGACGCCCCGGGCCGTCGGCACCTTTCGCGTATCCACGCGCCGTGGCAAGCAATTCAACTCGATGGTCCACGCGGAGGTCGATCCGCTCAACGGGGCGGCGCGCGAGGCGATCTTGATGAACCGTCGCGACGCCAAGAAGCAAGGCCTGCGTGACGGCGACGCCATCCGTCTGGTGTCGGAGCACGGTGCCTTCACCGGCCACGTCATGGTGTCGCCGATCAAGGGCGGCAATCTCGCGGTGCATTGGCCCGAGGCGATGAACCTGCTCGATGGCGCGGCCCTCGATCCAGAATCGGGTGAGCCCGACTACAACGTCGACGTCACGTTGGAGGTGCCGACAGGCTCCTAACCTTCGCCACCGATGTGCACCAGCTGGTCGCGCTGGAAGTCGCGCGCCTGGTCGTCCGTGGTGACGTCGCTGTGACACGTGGCTTTTTGCCCTCGTGCCGCACCCATCGCGCGCTCGGTCTTCGACGCCAGGCGGTGGATCTCGGTGGGGGAGAGCACGCCGCGACGTTCGAGAATCTCTCGTTGCTCGTCGCTCAGCGCCTCACTGATCTTCGGTTTGTCCCACGCGTAGTCGGCGTCTTTGCCGGAGGCGAACGCTTGGATCTCTTTCGAGATCCGCACGCTGCACCAATCGTGACCACACATGGCGCAGAAATCCGTGTCGACGTCGAGATCCTCGTCGTGCAGCGCGCGCGCGGTATCGGTGTCGAAAGCGAGATCGAAATGCTCTTGCCAGTTGAGCGCGGCACGCGCCTTGGTCAGCTCGTCGTCCCAATCACGGCTACCGGGAATGCCCAGCGCCACGTCGGCGGCGTGCGCGGCGATCTTGTACGCGATACAGCCCTGTTTGACGTCGTCTTGCTTGGGTAGACCGAGGTGTTCCTTGGGGGTGACGTAACACAGCATGGCGGCGCCGTGGTACGCCGCCGCGGTGGCGCCGATCGACGACGTGATGTGGTCGTAGCCCGGAAAGACGTCGGTCACCAGCGGGCCGAGCACGTAGAACGGCGCGCCGTGGCAGATCCGCCGCTCGAGCTTCATGTTGTATTCGATTTGGTCGAAGGGCACGTGACCCGGACCTTCGATCATCACCTGGACACCCTTGGCCCAGGCGCGCTCGGTGAGCTCACCCAAGACCTCGAGCTCGGCGAGCTGGGCGTCGTCGGTGGCGTCGGCCAAACCGCCCGGGCGGAGCCCGTCGCCGAGTGAAAAGCTGACGTCGTACTCGCGCATGATGTCGCAGATGTCATCGAAGAGGTCGTACATCGGATTCTGCTTGCCGTGGGTGATCATCCACTTGGCGAGCAGCGAGCCGCCACGCGACACGATGCCGATCAGACGTTTTTCGACATAGCCCAAGTGTTCACGCAGCAGACCGGCGTGAATGGTGAAGTAGTCCACACCTTGCTTGGCCTGATGCTCGAGATTTTCGAGGATGTGCCCATAGGTCAGGTCTTCGAGTCGACGACCGATGATCATCGAATAGATCGGCACGGTGCCGATGGGTACCGTCGAAGCGTCGATGATCGCCTCGCGACAGGCATCGAGGTCGCCACCCGTCGACAGATCCATCACCGTATCGGCGCCCCAACGCTGCGCCCAAAGCAATTTCTCGACCTCGTCGTGGGTGCCCGACGACACCGGCGAAGCGCCGATATTGGCATTGATCTTGGTGCGTGAGGCGCGTCCGATCGCCATCGCATCGAGCCGACCGGCGAGATGCTTGCGGTTCGCCGGGATGATCATCCGGCCCGACGCGACTTCGACCCGCACCTGCTCGGCGTCGAGATGGGTTTCACGCGCCGCGACACGGTGCATCTCCGGGGTGATCTCACCGAGCCGGGCGCGCTCGAGCTGGGTGACCGCCCGCTCGGTGCCCCGAGGATTCGGATTGAAGTCCCACGCGGTCTTGTCGGACGGTGCGGGCATACCCGGCGTGTCGGGTGACGAATAGGTTCGAGGCTTGCCGATCTCGGCGGCGAGCGCGAAGCTCCCCGGAGTCGTTCCCTGACCGCTCGACGATGGGTTGGCGGCACCATGCACCGGTGACGGCCAGCGTTCCGTGGGCCGCGGGCCCGAAGTCGAGAACGGCGACGAAGGAGAGGACTGGGAGCGGTCGGTCTGGGAATGGTCGGTCATGGCGATGCCTCCTCGCGTAGGTGGCGATCACCCCAGACGTGGCGGGGACGCTTCCCTACGCCGGTACGAGCCGGATCAGGTTCTGCGGGTTCGTCTCAGCCGTATGCACGATACGGCGCCCCGAGCGTGGCTGCATTGTACATGCTCACGGGTCGTGACTCGGATGCGGTCTTGGACCCCCGACGCCGATCAGGGTGTCTCGTGGGGCGGAGGTTCTTTGTCGACTTGCTCAGCAGCCGACACGAGCGACCAGCGCAGCACCGCGCGCGCCAACGTCGGATAGGCCCCAGAGCCCTCGCTCAGAGGGCCCGCGAAGGCGCGCAGCGCACGTTCGGCGATATCGAGATAGCGCGGCTCATCGAGCGCCTCGCCGAGGTCGATCAACGCCAGAATCGCCGTTCCATTCGCCGCCGGAACCGCCGCATCGTGAATCGGACGATTGCGTACCAGCAGATCGTCGGCCACCACGGCGGAGTAGAAGCCGCCTTCGGGAATCGCCAGACGGTCGATCATCTGGTCGGCGAGACGGCTGGCCTGTCGTAGCCACGTCGGATCGTCCGTGGCGCGGGCGAGCGCGATCAAACCGTGCAGGAGATACGCGTAGTCGGCGAGAAACGCGTCAACGGAAGCCTCTCCTCGACGCCAGGTGTGTTGGAGCACGCCTCGCTCATCACGGAGATGAGTCGAGACGAAGCGCGCCGCCTGGCCCGCCCGGTCG
>JBCDBH010000352.1:0-6263 GCA_039184055.1 Acidobacteriota bacterium | reverse complement strand
GTAGTGCTTGAGCTTGCCCGAGTCCTTCAGCATGCCGAGACGATACGCGAGCATCTGACCTTTGCTGATCTCGCTGAGCATCCAAACGAGCTTCTCTTGAACGAGCTGGTGACTGGCGATGGGTTGCCCACCGAACTGCACGCGCTCCTTGGCGTACTCGAGCGCCGTGACATAGCAGTCCATCGCCGCGCCGATGCCGCCCCAGGCGATACCGTAGCGTGCCTGGTTGAGGCACATCAGAGCGTTCTTGAGACCGGTGGTCTTCGGCAGGATCGCGTCGGCGGGGACGCGACAGTCATGGAAGCCGTGCTCGGACGTGGTCGATGCACGGAGTGAGAACTTGCCGTGCTGGTCGGTCGAGGTGAAGCCGGGTGTGCCCTTTTCGACCAGGAAGCCGCGAATCCCCTCGTCGGTCTGCGCCCAGACGACGGCGACATCGGCCAGGGTGCCGTTGGTGATCCACTGCTTGGCGCCATTGATGATCCAGCCATCCCCGTCACGCTTCGCCGTCGTGCGCATATCACCGGGGTTCGAGCCGAAGTCGGGCTCGGTGAGACCGAAGCAGCCGATCGCTTCACCGCTCGCCAAGGCTGGGATCCAGCGGTCCTTCTGTTCTTGAGAGCCGAAAGCGTAGATCGGGTACATCACCAACGAGCTCTGAACCGAGACGAAGCTTCGCAAGCCCGAATCACCACGTTCGAGCTCTTGCATGATCAGACCGTAGGCGATGCTGTCGAGTCCGGGGAGGTCGTACTCGTCGATCGTCGCGCCAAAGAGATTGAGCTTGCCAATTTCGGGCACCAGCTCGAGTGGAGTCCGGCCATCCCGGTGGCACTCCTCGATAATCGGCTTGACCATGTCATCCACAAACGCACGGACCGTGTCACGCGCCATCTTCTGCTCGTTGGTGAGCAATGAGTCGATGTCGAGGAAGTCGACGCCAGGGAATCGGCTCATGGGTTCTTCTCCTTCACTCAAGTCTTGTTTCGAACACCCGTAAGGATGACGGGCGGAGTATCTCACTGGAGGAATTCGCGCTCGGGCCGACCGTGGACGCGTTGGAAGGCGACGGTCTGATTCGAGGCTGATCGTGGAGTGTATCGCATCGGCCAGCCGACCCCGTAGTAGGATTCGTTCGTGTTTCTTTCCGAAGCTCTTCGGTGGTCGCTCGCCATTCTCCTCGCCCTGATGGTAGCCGCTTCGATCGATGTTCGTGCGCGCGGGTTGGCGCGCAAGCGTATGGGTGTCGTGTGGATCGGCCTGCGGTACCGTGCGCTGGTTCCTCCTGGTTTCTCGAATGACTACCCGGGCCGTCGATTGATGGCCTTGTTGCTTCTCGCCTTCGTGTTGCTCAACGGTGTGTTTCTCGGTCTCGCCTTTGCGGATCAGCCACCCGAGATCGATCTCGAGTCGTTGTCGCCGATGGCACCCTTCGCGGGTCATGTCCTTTTGCTCGGAGCGGTCGTCGGCTGGGTGCTGCTGGGTTGGTTCGGTCTGCCACCCGTGCGTACGGCTCTTCCCGGTCTCGAAGCGGCGAGCGACATGGAGCCGGGAGAGGGTGATGATCTTGCTCGCGGGCGCGCGAAGGAGGGCGACTCGTCTTGGGTCGCGGCCCTGGGTCTGCGCGTGCAACGACCGCTCGATGAGCTCGTCTGGGGAGTTGTCGGCGGTGTCGCGGGTTGGTTGATCGCTCTCGGGGCGTCGTTGGTGGTGGCCGTGGCGATCGCCATGCTCAGTACGTCCACCGATCTCGATTTCGGATGGTTGGAGACCGAGCCATCGCCACTACTGGTGTGGATCGCCGCGCTACCGATAGGTGTTCGAATCGCCCTGAGCGTTTCGGCTGGCGTCGTCGAGGAGCTGTTTTTTCGTGGTCTGCTGCAACCACGAATCGGTCTTTGGGCTTCGACCGTCTGCTTTGTGCTCGGTCATCTCGCGTACGGCCAGCCCATGATGGTGGTGGGTTTGACCGCGCTGTCACTTTTTTATGGCTGGCTGGCCATCTGGCGCCGGTCAATCTGGGCGCCCATCATCGCCCACACGCTTTTCGATCTCGTGCAGATGCTTCTCGTAGTGCCGTGGGCGTTGGAGTTGGCGAGTCAGAGTGGATCCTGAGAGTCGATCCCGAGCGTTGATTCCAAAAGTCGATCCATCGAAATCACCACACACGCGAGCATGATGGCCTCTGGATCTGCTATGCTCCCGGCCCGGCTATGGGTACGGAAAACTCACAGTTCTCGACGACCGAGGAAGCACACGTCCGGATTTCGGTCGGTAGCCGGTTCGAGCACATCGATCTGGTTCAAATCGTCGTCGACGATGCGCTTGGCCGCCTAGGTCTCGACGATGACTCACGCCACTGGGTCGGAATCGCCATTCGTGAAGCCGTAGCCAACGCCATCAAACACGGAAACCGACAGGATCCCCAGAAGGCTGTCGATGTCGAGCTCGCGGTTGTTGCCGATCATGCGGTGATTCGGATCGAGGATCGGGGAGAGGGGTTTGATCCCAAGGCAGTGGCGAATCCGCTCGCTCCCGAGAACTTGCTCAAGCCAAATGGTCGCGGGATTTTCTACATGAAGAGCTTCATGGACGAAATCGCTTACAGCTTCCGCCCAGGCGGCGGCACGGTTTTGACGTTGCGCAAACAGCTCACCGCAACCGAAAGCTCCGACAACGAGGTGGATTCCGAAAGGAGTGGAGACGGATGAAGATCGATTCCAATGTCGTCGACGGCGTGGCCGTACTCTCGCCGAAGGGCAAGATCACCATCGGTGTCGGAGATGTCGCCTTGCGTGAGGCGGTTCACGATGTGCTCGACAACGGCGAGCGCAATATTCTGATCGACCTCAGCGGTGTGTCGACCATGGACTCGTCAGGTGTCGGTGAGTTGGTGAGCGCGTATACGACAGTGAAGAATCGGGGCGGCATGCTCAAGCTTTGCAGCGTGCCTTCGAAGGTGACCGACATTCTTCAGATGACGCAGCTGATCACCGTCTTCGAAGTCTACGACGACCGAGCCGAAGCGCTCGCGACGTTCTGAGGTAGGCCCACGGTACGGTGACTTCGCCGTGCACGTTTGATGACACGCCCGGTGAAATCACCGGGCGTGTGCCGTTTATTCGATGACCACTCCCGCCACATCGCCACCCCCCGTACTGGTCTCCCTCGCGCATCGAGTCAACCAGCGGCTGCCGGAGTTGCTACCCAAGCCGGATGAGCGTCCGGAGAAGGTACACGCGGCCATGCACTATGCCGCGAGCAGCCCGGGCAAACGTCTACGGCCGGTTCTCACGCTCGTGATCGCGAATATTTTTGGCCAGGCGACCGAAGCCGTGCTCGACTTCGCGTGTGCGATCGAGATGGTGCATGCCAGCTCGTTGATTCTCGACGACATGCCGATGATGGACGACGCTCATCTACGTCGTGGCCGTGAGACGACACATCGGGTGTTTGGTGAGGACGTTGCAGCGTTGGCTGCTTTTGGTCTACTCAATCAGGCTTATGCCATCTTCGCGGAGCGAGCGTTGCGTCTGAAGAAGCTCGACCGCTACACCAGTGAAGATCTGATTCATTTGCTCACCGAGGCGGTGGGTAGCCATGGCTTGGTGGGCGGCCAGGCACTCGACCTCGAAGGGCAGGCGGAGGCACTCGATCTCGACCGCCTCGAGTTCATCCATAGTCACAAGACAGGAGCTCTGTTCACCGCCGCGGCCGAGGTCGGCGCGATGGCGGTCGACGCGCGTCGTCGTGATCTCGCGGTGGTCACCCGTTACGCGAAGAATCTCGGTCTGGCCTTTCAGATCACCGATGATCTTCTCGACGTGACGGCAACCAGTGCCGAGACCGGAAAGGACGCGCATCAGGATACCGACAAGCAGACGTTCGTGACGCTGCTCGGCGTCACGGGAGCCGAGCAGCTTGCCGCGGAGCTGCTCGGATTCGCGGTCGACTCCTTACGTCCCTTGGGGCGGCGCGCAGCGCCGCTTCATGCACTCGCCGACTACGTGCGGACACGCCGACGGTAATGGCGCCTCAAGATCTCGATCACGTTCGTGGGGAGCTGCGTCGCCTGGGCTATCTCGATCAGGGTGTCGAGCGCTTCCTGCTTCAGGATGCGCTGCGGCCACGGCGCTCGTTTCGCAGCCTCGTCGTGCTCGTGCTCAAGGTCGCTCTTTTGGGAGGGGCGCTTTTGGCCCTGGCCGCGGCCTTGGGTCTGGCCCTGGCCAACGACCTTTTCGCTTCCCGCCCTTTTGATCTCCTACCGCTTTACTTGCATCTCCTTCCGCCCATGGTGTTGGGAGTGGGTTGTGCCTTTGCGGTCTTGGCGGGTCTTCTCTTCGTCGTTCTCCAGGTTTCGCATACGCGCAAGATCGAGTTGGTGACCTACGGCATCGCGGTGCTCGCCGCGGGTGCCGCCGTGCTGGGCGCGTGGTGGCAGGCGCGTACCGCGGTGACCGGTGGTGTGGCGCTCGGCGTCTTGATGGTGGGCGTGCTCATCGTGGCCTATGTGCTGATCGAAGTGCTCCACGGTGCGTTGCTCGCGTTGGCGGTTCGTCTCACCGATCTGACTCCGAGACGTCGCGTGACCCGGTGGCTGGTCGGTGCGCTCGCCATGATTTTGGCGGTGGTTTTGTTGGTGTTACCGGCCGTCCTCGCGGTCCAGCACGAGACCGCCACCCTGCCCGGGAACATTCCTCTCGATACCTCGGCAAGCGTGCTCCTGATCGGTATCGATGGTGTGTTGCCTACCGAGCTGGATTACGTGCTCGCCTCGGGTGAGCTGCCAGCGTTGTCGAGCTTGATCGAGGAGGGAGCGGCGCTGCGTCCTTATCAGCGTCCGGCCGGACCACCCGCGTCGCTATGGACGTCGGTAGCCACCGGTCTGAAGCCGACCGATCACGGGATGGTGTCGATCGATACGTTTCGTCCGCTCGGCGTGTCTCGACCGCTCGGCCGCGTCGGATGGTTTCGGCCGTACTTCGGGCAGGTCGAACGGGCTTTGGGCTTGATGGAGTACCAGCCGGTGTTGGCACAGGAACGCCGCGGTTGGTTCCTGTGGGAATTGGCCGCGCGAGGTGGCGATCCCGTGGTGTCGGTGAATTGGTGGGGAACTTATCCCGCGCTACCTGATGATGTCGATGCGCCGAGCTTGGTTCTTGCCCACGGCGCCTACCAGCTGCTCGATGCCACGGATGGGGGCAATATCGTTGCGCCCGAATCGGCTCTCGAAGCGGTGCGTGAGCTCGCACGCCAACCGGGTGAGCTATCTCCTGGTCTGTCTCGACTGGGGCCGTCGATTGCCGAAACAGCGCTGCTTCCCGACGTGTTTCATCGTCGTCTTGCCGCATCACAACTCGGAGTGAATCCGAGAGTTTTGGCAGTCTATTTCCCGGCGCTCGACATCATTCCCGATGGGGAGAAGCTCGGAAGCCCAGCTCACGCCGACCTTCTGCGCTGGCAACTCGGTTCCACGGATGCGTTGCTCGCGGAAGCGATGAATGGGCGAGACGCTATCGCGGTGGTGTTCGACCCGGGGCGCCGAGATGCGACCGAAGGACGGGTCGTCCTCTGGCATCGCGCGGGTTGTGATGGTGATGACAGCTCCATCGAGCCTAGGCAAATCGCATCGTCTTTGGCACGTGCGTTGTCGCTACCGATGAGCCGACGATGGCTCGAACCGCCACCAGGGTGCTCGTGGCCGGTACCCAGCATCGAGATCGACAGCTTCGGTGACCGCCGTGTGGTGGACGAATCGGAATCGAGCCAGGAATACCTCGAGAGTCTCAGGTCGCTCGGGTATATCTGACCCGCTGTGCACCTCGGACCCGCACCTGTATCTCTGACCGTCAGCTGAGTGTCCGCTGGGTGATGCTGTCGCTAGAAGGAGGAACGGCCGCCTAACGGCGGCCGTGGGTTGAAAGGCGTCGAGCGGATGGGGGGCTGCGCCAGTGGATGGGACCGCGGGGAAGCGGGGGCAGCCGGCAAGAACAAGAGAATTATAGATGTACATGCATATGTTTGGCAAGCAGTTTCTCTATGTTTTTCGTCGAGTCGCGAGTGAGTGCCCCTGAGCGTCGTTTGCTATCATCGAAAGAGTGCACTTTCGGTGCACCTCTCCCCTTGTCGGTTTCGTCGTCGTCGCTCCGTTGTGTTCTTGGAACGACGATCGCAAAGAGTGCCATACCGACTCGACTCAGTAGCAAGGAGCGATCCCCCGCATGCGTTTTCGTTTTCTCGTGGCTTCTATTTTCTTCGTCTTG
>JBCDBH010000351.1:0-6278 GCA_039184055.1 Acidobacteriota bacterium | reverse complement strand
GTCACCCTCCACCGTGCGATGGAAGAACGCACCGTCGTCGTCACCGTGGTAAAGCGAGCTACCGTTGCCGGCGAGCCGCAACGCACCGTTCACCACCTCGACGCTGCCCTGGTCGGCGTCGCCGAAGTAGCCGAGCGTCCAGTCGGCGGGCACGGTGTCGAAGCTGTCGTCGGTGCAGAACGCGGTATCACCGGTTTCGGCGATCGGCGTCACGGTCGGATCGAGCGCGGCGACGGTATCGGGATCGTCCGACAGCACGTCGGCGAGCTCGGTGCTCGACACGGTCGCCTGGTTGACGATCTCTTCGAGTCGCAGCGGCAACGGATCGTCGAGCTCGACGACAAAGCTGACCGTGACCGGATCGCCCACCTCGGCGTCACCGATCTGGACCTCGAGCGAGCGATTGTCGACGGCGACGGCGACGAAGCCGTGCGTGGTGGTCTCGCTACCGAGCACCAGGGTGGTGTCGGTCGGCACGATATCGGTCAGAAGAACGTTGCTGGCGCCGATGTTGCCGCTGTTGGTGACCACGAGGTCATAGCGAATGCGATCCCCGGCATCGACACGACCATCACCGTCGAGATCGAGCTCGTGGACGTCGCGTTTGCTGACCGCCAGCTCCGGCGCGGCGACCACGCCGATGACGGTCGGATCCGCGTCACCCGGCAGGGTCGGATCGTCGGACAACAGCGGTGGCAGCTCCTGGCTCGTCACCGTCGCCTGGTTGACGATGGTGTCGACACCGGCCGGCAAGGCGGCGTCGATCCGCACGTCGAAGGTGACGGTCACGGTGCCCGAGCTCAGCGCACCGAGATCGATGCTGACCGGATCCTCACCGAGCACGGTGCCGAGGCTGGTGACGACGCTACCGGCCACCACCATGGTGTCGGCGGGGATCGCGTCGCTCAGCTGCACGGAAGTCGCCCAGCCACCACCGAGATGATCGAGCACCAGGGTGTAGCGCAACGCATCACCGGGCTCCACCAGACCGTCGCCATCGACATCGTCGAGATGGGCAACGGTCTTGGTGAGCGCCAGCTCGGGTAGCGCGACCACCGGCGTGGTGGTGGGATCGGCGATGCCCGGCGCGGCCGGATCGTCGGACGGGAAGGTCGGAAAACCGCTCGCGCCGACCTCGGCCTGGTTGACGAGCGTGTCGATCTCGATCGGCAGCGCCGGATCGACCACGACCTGCACCGTCACCGTGAAGCTCGCGCCGACGAGCAGACTGGGCACGTCGACGGTGAGCGGCGATTCACTGCTCACCGTGCCGAGGCTGGTGCTCGCCGAGCTGGCGACCACCGCAGTCTCGACGGGCAAGGCATCGACCAGCGAAACATCGGTGAGATCGCTCGCCGAGGTGTTGCTGACCGTGAAGGTATAGGTCACCACGCCACCCGGACGCGCGGCGACGTCGGCGAAGGCGTCGACTTTGGTGACGGTGAGCGGATGCGGCTCAACGGTGAGCACCATCTCGTCGCCATCGGCCTCGCCCTCGTCGTCGGTGTAGACCAGGCCGACTCGAAAGACGCCCGGCACCAGGTACCGCCGAGTCGGCGTGGCGCCGGTGAGATCGGCGTCGTTACGCGGATCGCCATCACCATCGCTGTCGACATCGAGATCGAGATCCCAGACGTAGGTCGGAATCTCGGGACCGACCAGATTGTCCTGATCGAACGAGCCCGAGCCATCGAAGCTCACCACCGCGCCGGCGCTGACCGTCTGATCCGGACCGGCGTCGGCGCGTGGCGGCAGGTCTTCGGTGTCGATGACGAACGGCAAGAACGCGCCGAAGTGAGTGGTGTCGTAATCACCGTTGAGCACGACGATCGGCTTGGTCGACTCGATCCGCAACAGCTCACCGTCCCACACGTCGCTCGCCCACCAGACGTCGCCACCGGCGACACCACGCCGCCAGCCGTTACTGCCGAACCCTGGGCCGATCACGAAGTTGTGGTGCGACTGCGTGCCGAAACCGAGCGTGCGGGTGAGCGAGGTGATGGTGACCTGGGTGTCGTCGGTGAAGGCGAAGATCTGCAGATCTTCTTCCCCACCGTTCTGCGCGTAGGCGTAGATCACCCGGCTCTCGGGCCCGGTGGGCACCGAGAAGGCGACGTCGGCGAATTCGAAGGTGTCGCTGGCCGCCGGTCCGACGTACACCAGGATCGGCTTGTCGGATTCGATCCGGACGTAATCGTCGTCGAACGCCGTCGGCGCAGTGGTGATGTTGACCGTCGGGTTGTTGTTACGCGGATCGATCTGATTGCCGACCCGCGCATTGAGCGTCGGCGTGTAGAGATCGTAGCTGATGCCACCGAGCTCGCCATTCTGCAGGGTAAAGGTGATGGTGTCATCACCGTCCGACAGATCGGTGATGGTCACCGTGGTGTCGTCCTCGGTCGGGAAGACGGTGACGCTGCGATTGACGAAGGCGTAGAACTTGGTGCCCAGCTCACTGGCATCGTCACCGAAACCGTAGCTCGGTGGCGTCGCGGTCCAGTCGGGCGTGCCGCGTGACGACATCCCGGCGAGCACCGACATCTCGACGTTGCCGCTGATCCGCACCGTGTCGTCCTCGAAGCCGGTGAGGTAGTAGATCTCGACATCGCCATCGGCGTAGTCGGCGTCGGCCGGGCCGAGGATTTGGCTGTCGTCGTCGTCGAAATCGGTGTTGGTGATCAGATCTTCGATGACGATGCGGGTTTCGTCCACACCTTTTTCGACGAAGAGGTAGAGCTCGCTCGACGTGAAGCCGAGGAAACTCCGACCGAGCTCGCGACCGTTGCGACGCGGATCGATGCTGAACGCCGGGATGTACGACATCCACGGATCGGCGCTCGGTGACGTCGACGGATGCTTGCTCGCCCCGGCGAGACGTCCGGTCCACACCGTGATCGGCTTGAGCTGACCGTTGCCGTCGGCGTCTTCGGCGACGATGCGAATCTGAATATCGTCACCAAAGCCCTCGAACGATTCACCGCCGTCGAGCACGAAGGGGTTGCTATCGACGTTGAGCGCACCCAGACGATTGTCGGTCAGCGGCAGCGGCTGATTGTCGCGGATGTCGATCAACGTCACCTGCGTGGCGTCGTCCCATGCGAAGATCCGCAGATCGCCGAGCCAGAACGTCCGGAGCTCGCGCACCGTGGTCTCCCCACCGATGTCGTCGTCGAGGATGCGACCGAAGCCGACGTCGCCCCACAAGGCGGCGTCGCCGGTGACGTTCGACAAACGGACCCGTACCGTCTCGCGTAGCTCGAGCTGTGGATCGTCGAGCACGGTGATCGACACCATTTGCTCGACCTCGCCGATCGCGAAGGTGAGCGTGCCGCTGGTGCCGAGGAAATCGACCCCGTCGAGCGCGTCGACCTCTTCGGTGACGTAGTCGACCGTGACCACGGTATCGGCGGCACAGGTCAGCCGCACCGGGACGTCGAGCGTGAGCGTGGCGCCATCGCCTTCGACCAGCTGGCCTTCGCCCGCGAACATCGTCGGCGCGCTCAGGGGACGCAGCTCGAGCGCGTCGAAATCGACCTCGAGACCGCTGCCGACCAGGCGTTGCGCGATCAGCTCGACGTGGATCGTGCGGGTACCCGGAGGCGCGGTGCGCTGATCGGCGAGCTGCAGCCACGTTCCGAGGCTGATCACGTCGCCACTGTCGTAGCGATCGAGCACCGAATCGTCGGCGGCGCGATATTCGACCACCACGCGCGCCGGCTCGTCTTCGGCCGAACGTACCCAGGCCTCGAAGAGGAAGGGCTGAGCGCCTAGATCGATCCGCGTCGCGAACGGCGTGACGTCGACCGTCTGCGCCAGACGCGCCAGCGCCACGTCGGTGGGCCGGAAGAAGGCATCGCCCTCGAGCGGGTCGCCACCGGTGGTCGTCCAATCACCCTCGAGGATCTGCCAATCCGGAATGGCGCCGCCACGCGGTGCTTGTTCGGCGTCGCCGTTGCCGAGCAGCTGCGGGCCGCGACAATCGTCGTCGTCGACGATGAAACCGGTCGCCGAAGTATCGATGACGGTGACGTCGACCGGGTTGGACAGCTCGACGGTGAACAGCTCACCGGATTCGAGCACCGTGTCACCGAGCACGTCGACGGTGAAAGTGGCGCTCGTTTGCCCAGCGGCGAACGACAGGGTGCCGGAGGTAGCGGTGTAATCGCTACCGGCGACCGCCGAATCGTCGACCGTCTGATAGTCGACGCTCACCGGCAAGGCGACCGGCTTCGACAGCGTCGCGGTAAAGAGCATCGTCGACACCCCCGCGTCGCCCTCGTTCTGCCGCGCATCGCCGACGGTGAGCACGGCGTCGTCGTCGAGCACGATCACCGTGGCCGCCGGCCCGAGACCGGCGTTGACCGCGTTCGAGAGTCGCACGTCGAAGCTCTCGTCGTTTTCCACCTCGGCGTCACCGAGCACCGTGAGGGTGATCGTCTTGGTCGTCTCACCGGGCGCGAAGACGAGGCTTCCCGACTGGCTCTGGTAGTCGATCCCGGCGAGCGCCGCGTCGGCGCCACCGTGATCGGCGGTGGCGAAGTCGAGCGATACCGGCACGACGCTGGCCGCCGACAGGCTCACCGCAACGTCGACGGTACCGGTCGTACCCGCGCCACCTTCGACCACGCTCGCGCCGGCGACCGTGGCGATCACCTCGTCGGCGAGGATGGTGGCGGTGGCCTGATCGCGATCGATCACGGCGTTGACCGCATTGGCCAACCGCAGGGTGAAAGTCTCGTCGGCTTCGGCGGCGGTGTCGCCGAGCACCGCGACGGCGACCGGCTGGCTGATCTCACCGGGTGCGAAGGTCAGCGTGCCAAAGGTCGCCTGGTAGTCGCTGCCGGCATTCGCCGAGCCATCGTTGGTGAGGTAGTCGACTCGCGTGGTCACCGGACTGGGGCAAGCCAGCGAGACCGTGAACACCGCGTCGGTGGTACCCGACTCACCCTCGACGACGCTGATGTCACCGTCGATCGAGAACGGCGGCACGTCGAGCGACACCAGGCTGAGATCGTCGAAATAGCTGTCGTTGAAATCACCGTTGTTGCGCGTGCCGAGCAGGCGAACACGGATCGTACGCGTGCCGACGGGGGCGGTCCGCAAATCGGCATAGCGGATCCAATTGCTGGTGTGACTCACCTCGAGCGTGTCGTAGCTGTCGAGCACGGTACCGGCGGAATCGCGGTATTCGACGATCATGCGGGGCGTATCCGTCGGGCTCTGAGGATACGAGCGCAGCCGGCCGCTGAAGACGAATCGCTGCACCCCGACGTCGATCCGCTGGGCGAAGCCGCTGACGTCGACGTCTTGCGCGATCTCACCCATCGCATTGTCGTCACCCGTGGCGAAGTAGACATCGCCATCGTAGGCGCTGGGATTCGAGCCACGACGACTCCAGGCCGAGCCGCTGATGCGCTGCCAGCCGGGTGGCGTGCCATCGACCAAAGCGAGCTCGTTGCTCGGATTGTCGATCAGATTAAGACCCGGACAGGCATCGTCGTCCCGGATCACGATGTCGGTGACGAGATCGCTCACATAGCTCGCCCCTTGTGGTTCGAGGGTGAGCACCACGGTCTCGTCGCTCTCGGCGATCGAATCGCCGATGACGTCGAAGGAGATGGTCGCGGTCGTCGAGCCCGCGGGAACGGTGACGGTGGCGTTCTTGGCGACGAAGTCGACGCCTTCGGTTGCGGTACCCGCGCTGACCGTGTAGCTGATGTTGGTGGCGACCGACTGCACGTTGGAGAGGAAGATCTTGGTGGCGAAGCGGGTCGTCTCACCGCCACCTTCGACGACGTCGAGGTATTGCACGCTGAGCGCGACGTCGTCGGTGACGATCACCCCGGTGCCACGATCGTAGCGCAGCGTGCCACCCGTGCCTTCCGAAAGATCGACGTACAGCTCTTCGTCACCTTCGATGGTGGCATCGGCGATCACGTCGACGATCACGCTCTTGGCGCGTTCACCCGGTTGAAAGGTGATCACCTGATCGAGCGCGACGTAGTCCTCGCCCGCGATGGCGGTGCCGTCGACCGTGGTGACGCGTACGCTCACCGGCTGATCGCTCGGACACGACAGGGTGAGCGGGAAGATCAGCTGGGCGGTGCCGTCGTCGCCTTCGTCGACCCGAGTGTCACCGATCGAAATACGTGGATTGGGGTCGGGGCCGAAACAACCCGGATCGGGACAGAAATACTGCTGCGTCCGGTTGACCCAATTGGCGCCGGTGAAGCCCCAGAGGACCTCGGAGGTGCCATTGTACGGCGAGGCGACGAGAT
>JBCDBH010000350.1:0-6292 GCA_039184055.1 Acidobacteriota bacterium | reverse complement strand
TTGCCCGCGCCCTGTAATAGACGCGACCGTATGGTGGGGTCGGCGTTGGTCTGGGGGGCGACGGCTTTGTCGTCGCCCACGTCGAGAGTCTCGGCGGATGCGCTCATGGGTCGATTCTATCGGCTCAGGCCTGGGCGACGGCGGTCGGATAGCGACCGGGAAGCACGGCGGTGCGGGAGGCGTCGAGTATGTTGTTGTCGCCGTCGACGAAGACCACGTAGGGGTCGTGCTGACGGGCTTCTTCTTCCTCGAATTCGGCGTAGGTACAGATGATCACCAGGTCGCCTTCTTTGGCCAGATGAGCGGCGGCGCCGTTGAGCACGGCTTCACCCTGGCCACGCTCACCGGGAATGGCGTAGGTGGCGAGACGGGTGCCCCGGGTGACGTTGTAGATCTCGATCCGCTCGTGGGAAAGGATGTCGGCGGCTTCCATGAGCTCGGGGTCGAGGGTCATCGAGCCGATGTAGTCGAGGTCGGCGCCGGTGACGGTGGCGCGGTGGATTTTCGATTTCATCAGGGTGCGTCGCATGGTCGTGATTCCTATGGTCAAGCGGTGGCAATTTGGGAAATTGGAGTCGAGACGTCGGTGCCGAGATCTTCCCTGGAGAGGTCGTCTTCTCGAGGAAGGTCATCTTCGAGAACGGCGGCGTCGAGGTCGATCGAGAGGTTGTCGAGCAGGCGTACCCCGCCGACTCGCGCGGCGAGCACGAGGGCGATGGAGCCTCGGGCGGTGACGAGAGGCGCGAAGGTGTCGGCGTCGACCAAGGCGATGTAGTCGATCGCTTCGACCCGTGGCTCGGCCTCGAGCACCGCGCGAACGTGTGCTTCGAGGGTGGCGCTATCGCGTTCACCGGCCTGGATGGCGTCGCGCGCCGCGCGTAGCCCGCGGGACAGCGCGCGGGCGGCGAGACGATCGTCCGAGCCGAGGTGGACGTTGCGCGACGACATCGCCAGCCCGTCGGGCTCACGGACGATCGGCGCACCGATGATCTCGATACCGAGATGCAGATCACGGCTGAGCTTGCGCACCACCGCGAGCTGCTGGGCATCTTTACGACCGAAGATCGCGACGTCGGGCCGCACCAGGTTGAAGAGCAGACCGACGACGGTGGCGACCCCCCGGAAGTGCCCGGGTCGCATGGCGCCTTCGTAGCCCGTGGTGGGGCCGTCGACGTCGATCCAGGTGCTGGCGCCCGGCGGGTAGACGGTGCTCGCCGCGGGGGCGAAGAGCAGGTCGCAGCCGACCGTGGTCAGCTGCTCGGCGTCACGTTCGAGGGTGCGCGGATAGCGCTCCAGATCGCTCGCGTCGTCGAATTGCGTCGGGTTGACGAAGACGGTGGCGACACAGCGATCGGCGTGCTCGGCGGCGCGGCGGACCAGCGACAGGTGACCGTCGTGGAGCGCGCCCATGGTCGGGACGAGCGCGATCCGCTCCCCGGACGCGCGCCACGCGTCGATCTGGTGGCGGAGGTCCGCCACGTCGTGCACGATCCGCATCAGCCGTAGAGGGCGACCGTCTGTTCGGCCGGTCGGTTCGGATCGCCATAGCTCTCGTCGACACCGGGAAAGCGACCGGTGCGGACGTCGTCGGCGTAGGTGCGAATCGCTTCGACCGCTTCGGCACCCTGCTCGGCGTAGCGGCGCACGAAGCGTGGCGCGATGCGCTGTTCGATGCCGAGCATGTCGTGGTAGACGAGCACCTGGCCGTGGCAGCCGGCACCCGCGCCGATACCGATGGTGGGGATCGGCACCCGCGCGCTCACCTCGGTGGCGAGCTCGGCCGGAATGCACTCGAGCACCAGCGAGAAGGCGCCCGCTTCGACCACCGCGTCGGCGGCGGCGAGCAGCGCGTCACGTGCCGCGTCGCCCCGACCTTGAACTTTGAAACCACCGAAGCGATGGAGCGATTGGGGGGTGAGCCCGAGATGCGCCATGGTCGGGATCTCGGCCGCCACCAGGGCTTCGATCACCTCGGTACGCGCGCCTTCGATCTTGACGCCTTGGGCGCCACCTTCTTTGACCATCCGCAACGCCTGGGCCACCGCGTGATCGCTCGAAAGATGGAACGAGCCGTACGGCATGTCGGCGACCAGCAGGGCACGGCTCAAGCCGCGCCGCACTGCTTTGACGTGGTGCAGCATTTCGTCGACGGTGAGCGACAGAGTGTCGTCGTGGCCGAGGACCACCATGGCGAGCGAATCGCCCACCAGAACGATGTCGGCGCCGGCGCTGTCGGCGGCGCGTGCCTGCTGCACGTCGTAGGCGGTGATCATCACCAGTCGCTCGCCACGATCACGCGCGGCGACGACCCGGGGCACCGTCACTTTCGAGACGGCACTGATCGGCTTCGGGGTTTTTGTCTTCATGACCTTCCTCCAAGAGTGCTCGGAGGACGGAGGTGTCGGGAACGCGACAGGTCGCGGTGCCGGGAGCGCGGAGGAAGGCGAGGGGTGTCAGCTCGCTCGGGCGGTATCGGTCGCTCGTTGGGATCCGATCCGGTGGCGCGGGGGGCGCGGCGATTTTGGGTGGCCGCCCATCTGGGCGATGCCGTACCGGTGATGAGACCGGTTGCTCGTTCCTACACCGACCGTCCCGGTCCTTTTAGGATCCAAGCGGTACGTAGTAGTGGGTCCCCTTGGGTGGCTTGCGTAGCTGTTCGACCAATTCCTCGAAGTCCGACGGGCGGTTCGGGAAGTCGAGGTTACGCGTGTCGACCACCAACACCGGAGACCGGTTGTAGTAATGATAATAGTGATTGTAGGCGTCGATCAACTCGGCGAGGTAGTCGCTCGAGATTTGACGCTCGACTCGACGGTTGCGTTTGCGGATGCGCGCCATGCAGGTGTCGATGTCGGCGGTCAGGTAGAGCACCAGATCCGGGGTCGGCACCTTGGACTCGAGCATGGCGTAGAGCTTGTCGTAGATCAGCAGCTCGTCATCGGAGAGATTGAGATAGGCGAAGATCCGATCCTTGGGGAACGGATAGTCGGCGATCACCAGGCGCTCGAAGAGCCCGCGCTGAGCGATCTCTTCCTGCTGCTTGAAACGTGAGAGCAGGAAGTAGAGCTGGGTCTGAAAAGCACCGCCCGGGCGATCGGTGTAGAACTTGTCGAGAAACGGGTTTTCGACGTCTTCGAGCACTTTGACGCTGCCGAATCGGCGCGCCAGCATGTCCACCAGGGTGGTTTTGCCGACCCCGATCGGTCCGTCGACGGCGAGGTATTGATAAGGGAGTGTGTCAGTCACGTTTGATGTCGCCTGAATGGGTGGCGGAGTATACCAACAGCGGGCGTGGCATCGTGGGTGAGGGTGCTCGCCGTGCTAGCATCGAAGCCTCGGATATGCTTTCTTTCGTTGGGTTTTACTCGAATTGCCACGACCGTGGCGAAGTCGCCAGAGGCCACTGGTGAGACGTCGTAAGGGTCGGGAAGACACATAGTCAGGAGAGCGAACCGTGGCACCGTGGTGGCTGCGTACGCAGAGCGACGAAGACGATTTCTACGACGAGAAGGACTACGACAGGTCCTCGGACTCGACCGACGACGAGCCGGACGCGGGCGATGCCGGATCTTCCGATCTCGAGGGTGATGAGATCCGTGGCGGCGATTTGGATGATGCCGTGGCTGAGGATCAGCGGGGCGAGGATCGCGGCGACGAAGACGAGGGCGGCAACGGTGATGAAGGCAACGGTGATGAAGGTAGCGGTGATGAAGGCAGTGGCGATGAAGGCAACGGTGAGGACGGCCCGCGTCGTCGTCGTCGCCGTCGTCGTCGCCGTCGCCGGCCCACGCCACGGCAGGACGAGGACGAGTCGAGCGACGCGCCGCACAGCGACGACGGCACCGCGGTAGCTGAAGATCCCGACGCGTTTGTCTTCACGCTGCCGGCGCGCACCGAGACCAGCTCGCCCCCGGCCGGTAACGACGAGCGCAAAATCGCCATGTTCTGCGATTTCGAGAACATCGCGCTCGGTCTCAAAGACGGCAAGATGGCGAAGCGGTTCGACATCTCGATGGTGCTCGAACGGCTGCTCGAGAAGGGCAAGATCATCGTCAAACGCGCCTATGCCGATTGGGAGCGCTACAGCGAGTACAAGCGGCCGTTTCACGAGGCGGCGGTCGAGATGATCGACATCCCGCAGAAGTACTACTCGGGGAAGAACAGCGCCGACATCAAGATGGTGGTCGATGCGATGGACCTGTGTTTTTCCAAGGACCATCTCGATACCTTTGTCATCTTGTCGGGCGACAGTGACTTCTCGCCGCTGGTGTCCAAGCTCAAGGAGAACGACAAATACGTCATCGGCATCGGGGTCAAGGGCTCGTCGTCGTCGCTGCTGATCGACAATTGCGACGAGTTCATCTTCTACGAGGACGTCTGGCGTGACGTCCAGCGGATCCCGCGTCTCGACCACCTCGAGCGGAAAGAAGCCGAGTGCTTCTCACTCTTGGTGGACGCGATTCTCGCCTTGGTACGTGAGAACAAAGACGTGCTCTGGGGCTCGATGGTCAAGCAGACGATGAAGCGCAAACGACCGTCGTTCAACGAAGGCTATTTCGGCTATGGCAGCTTTTCCGAGCTGCTCGAAGATGCCGAGAGGAAGCACATCGTCAAGCTCAAGCTCGATAGCCGTTCCGGCACCTATGTGGTGACCGGTTTTCAACGTCGCTCCTGATGATGGTCTGAACGTCCCATGCTGAACGTGGTGATCGCGTTGTTGGTGGGGAGCGCCGTCGGCTGGGCGGTATGGGCCGGGGTGCCCCGTCTGGTCGGGCTGCGGCGACGCTGGTCGACCGGCATGCTGGCCGTGCTCGCGGGTTCCGGCGCGGCGCTTTTCGCGGCTTTGGTGACGTTGCGGGGCCCGGAGTGGTGGCACGCTGGTGTGCTGCTCGCCGTTCTGCTCGGGATCACCGCGAGCGATTTCGCGGTCAAGCTGATCCCTGATTCTCTGAGTCTCGGTGGCGCGGTGATCGGGGTGCTGGTGAGCACGCTTCTCCCCACTGGGATCGTCGAGCTGCTCGCCCAGGGTCGGACGGCGGCGTTTGTCGGTCTGCCGTCGGCGCCTCATCTCCAAGGGTTGGTGCTCGCCGTGAGCGGCGCGGTGCTCGGCTTCGTCGTGCTCGAAGCGGCGCGGATCGGCTTCAGCGCCGTGCTCGGCGTGGCGGCGATGGGCATGGGCGACAGCAAATTGATGCTCGCCATCGGCGCCTTTATCGGCCCGCTCGGGGTGCTGTTCGCGTTCGTCGTCGCCTGCCCGGTCGGCATCGTCATCGCGCTCGTGCTGCGGCTGCGGACCGGTCTCCCCCACGCTCCGTTCGGACCGGGTTTGGCCGCCGGGGGTGTGGCCGTCCTGCTCGCCTCCAATCTCCTCATCGATGGGTTCGCCGCGTTCCAGCGTCTGCTCGTCACCTTGCCGCTTTATGTGGTGTTCGTGGTCCAAGGCATCTTGGTGGCGATCGCGATCGTGTTGCTCGTTCGTTTGCGTCGTCGTGCCAGCGAGGTCGAGCAGTTGATCGAGGACGATTACGCCCGGATCGATCAGGAACTCGAGCCGTAGCCGATCCGTCTCGAAAAGTGAATGTCGCGGTTTTGTCGGTCGCGGCGCAAGAAAATCCTGAGCCAAGGGTTACAGGTTGCTGGGAGTCGTGTGTCTACGGAAGTTGTTCATTCGAGGTTGTTCATCCAAGGAGGTCAAGGTGCGTTCATCCATGTGGTTCGGCTCTTCGTCCGTCGCGTGTCTTCTCGCGATGCTCGTTCTACCGCTCGCGAGCCCTAGCGTGGCCGAGGGGCAAGTCTCGCCCGCTCGGCAGTGGTGTATCGACAACGGCATCGGGCAGAGCTTCCGTGTCGTGCTCGATGAGAGCAATCAAAAGGTCGGCTTCTTGTGTGCCGTGCGTCCGAGCGCGACCGATCCGTCGATCTCGGATCGCAATCCGGTCGCCGACGTCGCGGATCTCGACGATCTGACCTGTGGCTATGGCGCCCATGCGATCGGTTTCCCGGGTGATCCTGACGATCCGATGTGGACCGATTTCAGCGGTCTGGACGATGTGATGCTCTATTTCGTCGGCACCTACGTGCGGCCCTACGACACGGGTGGCTACGATGAGCTCGCCGTCGATCCGCTGGCCAACCCGGTCAGCACGTTCCAGGATTGTCGCCGCTGTGTCAACGGCGAGTGGGATTCGGCGAACGGCGTGTGTGAGGACCCGAATACGGGTGTACCTGGTTTGATTCTCGATACACCGGATCCCGATCCGTCATCGCCCGGTCTGCGGCAATACGAGAGCTT
>JBCDBH010000349.1:0-6338 GCA_039184055.1 Acidobacteriota bacterium | reverse complement strand
GTGAGGCCATGACGCGTCAGGCGATGCTCGCCGGTCGTGAGGCGCGGTTGCTCCACGTGGCGACCCACAGCGGTGGTGGCCCCACGGGACCATGGCTGCGTTTGGCGGATGGCGATTTGATGGCGCGCGAGGTGTTGGCCGAGGGGCTGGCGCCCGAGCTGGTGATGCTCGCCAGCTGTGCCAGCGCGACGCGTCGGGGGCTCGGGACCTGGGGTTCACTCGGCGCGGCGTTTCTCGCTAGCGGTAGCGAGCACGTCGTGGCGGCCCTGTGGTCGATCGACGACGCGGCGACGGCGCGGCTGGTGACGCGTTTTTACCAGCACGATTGGGAAGAGCCGTCACGGGCACTGGCGGCGGCGCAACGCGCGGCGATCGAAGCGGGTGAACCTCCGGCGGCCTGGGCGCCGTTCGTCGTGCTCGGCCGTTGAGCGGTACGCCGTGAGTTTGTTGTCGAGATGTGTTGTGGGGGACGGAGTCGCGTCGCCTTCCAAGGTGAGCGCGAGGTGGGACATCCATGGAAAGGAAGGACACATGTCACGAATCAATGTTTCGCTGCCGTTGATCATCGCTTTGTCGTGCTTGGCGACGGGCATGGCGCTCGCGCAACCCGAGCCTCCGACGCCTGAAGAGGTCTGGGAGATGACCCGTGAAAAGGGTGTGGTGTACGAGGTGACGCCCGAGGAGGTGACCGTCACCGCCGATGTCGAGGGGGTATGGGTGGTCCGCACGTCGTGGGACGGCCAGGAGCGCACGGCGATCCCGATTCCACCGGGTCAGACGCGTACCTTTGCGGTCGGTGACCAGCTCGAAGTGCTCGGCCACATCGTGTCGTTCCCGATGGATTGCCACAGCGACCCGGCGCGTTGCGCCACGCCGAAGGTCATTCCACCGGCGGCACAGAACATACCCACCAACCCGGGCCTGCAGTGTGTCTGCCCGCCCGATCCATGTGCGCTCGACGAAGATTCGGCCTGCTTTACGCAGTGCTGCACGTTGTCACCGCCCATTCCCGAACCGGTCGATCCGCCTGCTCCCAGCGGGAATTGAGGAAATCGAGCCGCGACCATGAGCTTGGCCGTGGAGACCAGGTCGACGCCTCGTGACATCGAAGGCGAGGCGTTGGCCGCCCTCGACGCGGGGGATCGTGAGAATGCCGTGACCGTATTGATGTCCGCGTACGGCACGGAGATTTTTCGTTTCTGTCGGCATTTGGTCACCGATCCGACCCTTGCCGAAGATGCCCATCAGATGACGTTTGTTCAAGCCTACGAAGGGATGGAACGGTTCTCGCGTCGCTCGTCGCTCCGTACCTGGCTGTTCGGGATCGCTCGGCACCGTTGTCTCGACGCGCTCAAGATGACCCGACGACGCGGGGCGCGATTCGAAGCCGTGGAGCGTCTGCCCGATGCCCCGAGCCCCGAGCTCAACAGCGATGATCGCCTGACGGCGCGCGCCCGTAGCCGGCTGTTGGCCGAGTGTCTCGACGAGCTGCGGCCACGGATTCGGGCTGCCGTCCTGTTGCGCTTTCAACAGGGGCTGTCGTACCCCGAGCTCGCCGAGGCGGTGGGCGAACGACCGGCGACGCTGCAGGCCCGGGTGGCGCGCGCGCTGCCGGTGTTGCGACACTGTCTCGAACGCAAGGGGGCGGTATGAGCACCTGCTGTGATCGCTTCGATCGGGAGGCGTTGCTCGCGCTCGAAGCCGGTGAGCCGCTCGATCCGGCATTCGAAAGCTGTGACGCGTGTCGTCGCATGCTTCAGCAGTACGAAGAGATCGGTGGCGCCTTGGCCACGCTGGGCAGCGATCTCGAGCCCGATCCTCAATGGCAGGCCAAGACCTGGGCACGGATCGCCCAGCGGCGTCCGGCGCGTCCGTCGTGGTGGCGGCGGTGGCGGGTGCTACCGGCGCTGGCGGTGATGGTGCTGGCGGTCGGCGTGTTTTTTCTCGCCCGTCACATGACGGTGCCAGAAACGCTGGCGGTCGGCGAGCTCGCGGTCGTGGTCGAGCGTGGCGAGCGGGTGATGCGGAGCGATGCGCCCCGACCGGGAGATCGATTACAGCTTCGCGGTGGGGTGGGCGAGGCGCTGCACGCCGATTTGCGTCTCTATCGCAACGATCGCGAGCTGGTGTTTCGCTGTGATGCCGAGGCGGGCTGTCGTCGTCTCGACGGCGGCATCGTCGCCGAGATCGAGCTCGACGCGATCGGTGCGTATCAGCCGCTCCTGCTGTGGGGGGACGCGCCGATCCCGACGCCGACCGGCTCGGGGCTCGATGGCGATGTCGAAGAGGCGCTCGAAGCCAGGCTCGAAGTCGAGCTGGGTGACGAGATCGTCGTCGAGTAGTGAAAAGCAGGATGGGAAGGACCCGCGTCGCGCGGGTCCTTCCGCAACCGGTTTACTGGAAGCTGTAGGTGTAGACGTTCGAGACCTCACAGGTGCTCAGCTCGACCGCCTGGAAGAGGAAATCCTGCCCCGCGACGCCCGCCGGCACGCGGAATCGAGCGCGCGCGACCCCATCCGCGTTGGCGCGGTCGGTGGCCAGGATGTGGATGTCACGAATCCCGAAGGTGACGCCCGGACAGCCCGGAACCGGTTTGGAACCGGTCTTGGTGCCGAAGACGAAGAAGGTGCGCTCACCGGGAGTGCTGTTGACCGTCACCCAGCGATTGGCCCGTCCGGCGACACCGGGTTTCGGCAAGGCCAGGGTGTAGCCGAAATCGACCCGCGCGAATCCCATGTTTTCGTCTTGGCTCTCCGCCGCACCCGGAATGGGGAAGAACTGCCGAGTGTCCAACCAGCCGACGAACGCCTTGCCCTTGTAGACGTCGAGCCCGAGGTATTCGCCGTATTGGTTCGGGTTGGCGTCGGGATTGTCGACAAAGGTGGTGTTCGAGGAGCTGACGTCGCTATTGCTGAACTCGGCGCTCGGCTGGCTCAGCTGGATGTTGGCCTCGAAGCTCTGACCACAGTCGAGCGAGCGCGAGATGAAGTAGTCGATGGAGCGGTTGTTCGGGTCGTTGCGCGCGTCGTGCCAGGCGACCACGGGATGACCGGTGAGCTGGTCGACGACGAGAAAGGCGTTGAATTGGGTGCGGTCGACAAAGCCGTCGTCGTTGACCTTGACGCCATCGGACCAGGTGACGCCGTCGTCGCTCGAGCGGGTGACCCAGATGTCGGCGTTGTTCGCATCACCCGTGGTGAAGTCGGTGTAGACGATGTAGAGGTGACCGTCACACGGACTCCTCGAATTGTCCATCCCGATCGCGCCAAAGCCACCGATACAACGCGACGCCTGAGCGTCCGGACAGCTGTTGGGGTTGAAAGCGACCATGTTGAAGTCGTGGACCAGCACCGGGTCGCGCCAGGTGACGGCGCCATCGGTCGACTGGGAGTAGTACTTCTGGTCGGCGATGCAGCTGAGGCCATCCGGACAGGTGAGCGAGGTGTAGGCGATGTGCAGGGTGCCGTCGCGCTCGACTTCGAGCTCGCAGCCTAGATCGAGGCGGTTGCCCGGACCGGGCGTGGTCGGGAGATCGACCTGGGTCCAGGTCTGACCCTTGTCGGTCGAGTAGGCGACATGCTCGTCGTTTTTGCGGCCCCAGCAGGTGTACATGCGGCCGAAGAACGGGCTGTTCGGATAGTTGTCGATGGCGAGGAACTCTTTGTCTTCGAAAAAGTTGGGGTTGTCGAAGCTGTTGGCGATCACGCCTTGGGCATCCCAGGTGGCGCCGCCGTCGCGCGAGATGGCGATGACCATGGCGTATCCGAAGTTGATGCCGTCGGAGGTGCAGAGCAGCATGTGCTCGAAGAAGACCTCGTTTTCGGTGTTCCACGCCAGCGCCGGATCACTACCGAATTCGAAGATGGGGCAGTTCAGCTCGGCGTACGACGTGGTGCCCGGCGTACAGGTGTAGCCCCAGGTGGTCCCACCATCGTTCGAATAGAACACGGCCTGGGTGAAGCCCGGGCAGAAATCGTCGACGGTGTCCAAGGTGTTGGTGCCGGCGACGATCTGGTCGGGGTTGTTCGGGTTGACCACCAGCTGGACCTCACCCTGGTAGCGCTCGGGTGCCGGCGACAGGGTGCTGGCGACGTTGCGATTGATGCCGACGGTGGCGGCGCGGGTCGCGGTGGTGGCGGCGCCGTCATCCAGCTGCGCGCCGTTCTCAGTGGGGGGCTTCACGATTTTCCGACCGAGTTTGTGGTCGACATAGGCGTCGCCGTATTGGGCGCGGGCCAGAGGCTCGCGCAGCTCGACCCAGCGCTCGTGCCAGGCGTGGAGAAACGCGGGAATCATGATCTCGAACTGCTGCTGCTTCATCTCCATTTCGAGCATCTCGACAGGTGATAGCGGCAGGTAGGACAGGTAGCGGTCGACCACGGTTTGGTTCTTGGCGTCGGCCGCGAGCGCGAGCCGCAACGCTTCGAATTGTGGGTCGGTTTTCAGCTGCTGGTAGACCGGTTCGAGGCTTTGCCTCAGGGCTTGGTGGTCGTTTCCTTCTCGGGCTTGCAGGCTCGTGACGAACACGAGCGCGCAAACCGCGGCCACGGACACATTCCGAAAGGTACGCATCTCTCTCTTCCTCTTGACTGGTTACACATAGACCGGACGGACGGTCGGGTTCTACCACGGTCAAGGGCAGATGAAAAGTCAATACCTGGCCGGGCTCGCGATGCGATCGATACGGGTCGAGACCTGCGAAATCGCCGAATAAGCGCTAATCTTTTCAATAACTTTCGTTTTTCAGCTATCCCGTGGTTGTCAATAGCCCCCGTGGTTTTCAATAACCACAGTGCTCGAGGTAGGGACCGAGCAGGCGCTTGATTTGATCGGCGTTCTTCTCGACTTCGGGGAGCAGATCGAGGCGACGGGGTCGCACGAGCGGCGCGTAGGCCTGGGGTTGCGTGGGCTCCATGTCGAGAAAACCGAGGATCCGACTGATCGTCGAGCTCGGGTCCTCGCACAGATCCTCGTAACGCACCTGGATGTAGGCGCCTTCGAGCGCCTTGTGGTTCTGCATGAAATACACCGCCGATTCACGCATGGTGCCCATCACCTCGCGGAACAGGATGCCGAGCGGCGGTGATAGCGCCCAGCGCGCGAAGGCGAGCAGCGTCGGGCTGGCGGCGATGCGTCGGTACCAGGGGTCGACCAGCGCGTGGTAGGGGGCACGCGCCGAGAAGAGCGCGCGCACCGCGCGAATCTGTGAGTTCATGACCCGCAGCGGATTGCGGTGGATGAAGATGAACCGAGCCTGGGGGAGCGCCTGGCGGAGAAAGAGGAAATTGGGGAAGTCCCAGGGGTTTTTGAGCAAGAGAGGCTTGGTGTCGCCGGCGATGTACTGGACCTTCTTGCAGAAGGTGATGAACTCGCTGAGGTTGCGTGGCCGGATCTTACGCTCGGAGAGTCGGAAGCCGTATTCCTCGGGCAAGTCGGGCGACACGCTCACCTCGTCGATCAGGCGTTTGCCACCGTCGGCGGCGGTGCGCCGCGCGAGCATCTCGCGGAGCTCTTTTTTGACCGTCGTCTCGCGCGATTCGAGATGGTTGGTGAGCAGCCGGTCGCCTTCGATGACGTGATAAGCGGTGACGACGTTGAACGACTCGCTGGCGGCGAGCATCTGGTAGAGCAGCGTCGTGCCTGAACGATGGTTACCCAAGACGAACACCGGGCGGAAATCGACACCGTCGAGTCGCTTCAGATGTTCGTGATCGACGGACGCAGTTTTACCGAGTGGGCCCATCTGTTTGAGGAACAGCTTGATCCAGTACATGAGATCCTCCTCCGAATCTCTGTCTACCGACGCGGTATGAAGCTGGAATGAAGTTTATGCGGCGCTTGGGTGGTTGTCGAAGTGGTTCGTGAAATTTTTTTGGCGCCGACAATCTACAATCGCCTACCGGCCGTTCGGTCTGGACCCTGGGTGTGGACCCATGGTAGCTTGACTTGGGAGTGTTGACGTCCAAATTGAAGTCACCGTGATTGCTAGTCAAGGGACGCTAATCGGAAAGACCGTATCCCACTACGAGATCATCGAGCAGATCGGTGGTGGTGGGATGGGCATCGTCTACCGCGGGCGCGATCAGCGTCTGGGGCGTCAAGTGGCGCTCAAATTTCTCCCTCCCCTCTATGGTGGCGACGGCACCGAGCGACTGCGCTTCGTTCAGGAAGCCAAAGCGGCCTCGGCACTCGACCATCCCAATATCTGTACGATCTTCTCGATCGAAGAAACCCTCGATCAGGGGCTCTTCATCGCCATGCCCTATTACGAGGGCGAGACGCTCAAAGAGCGGATCGACCGTGGGCCGATGGATGTCGAGGTGGCGGTGGATCTGGTG
>JBCDBH010000348.1:0-6366 GCA_039184055.1 Acidobacteriota bacterium | reverse complement strand
GTCTTCGTAGCCTCCCAATTCGGTGCTGCCGGTGATATCAGTGCCGATGAAGTTGCCGACGATCCGAATCAGATCAGACGTCGTGCCGCTGATCCACACGCCGTGGTTGCCGGGATCGGCTGACGTGTTGCCGGCGATGACGTTGGCGGCGCTCGCGACGCCACCGCCAACGGTGTGTGAGCTGGTGTCGGTGATGATGACTCCGCTCGCCGAGGTGCCGGCGAACGCGGCGGTACCGTCGGCGTGCACGCCGATCCGATTGCCTTGCACCAAATTGCCGGTGGTAGCGGCGCCGAAGATGACGATCGGATCGGTTCCGGCGAGCACATTGCCTTCGCCGGTCAAGGTGCCGCCGATGTCGTTGCTTCCCGAGGCCACCGAGCCACTGCTCACCGAGAGGCCATAGCCACTTCCAATGGTCGTCATGCCCGTGGGATCGACCCCGAAGTAGTTGCCGATCACTCGATTGTCGAAAGCGGTCGCACCGAAGAGATCCGTACCGACGGTGAGCATCGAGTCGACGAAGTAGTTGCGCGCCGCAACGGTGGTGCCACCGACCGTGTTGCTCGCCGAGGTGATCCGCAGGCTCGAACCGATGGTCGGCGTGGTGACACTCGGATCGACCCCGAAGAAATTGCCTTCGAGCACATTGCCGCCAGCACCATCGAGACAAACCGAGCTCGCGGTAAAGACCAGACCCGTAATCGTGCTGCTTCCACCCTCGACCAAGACATCGCAGGCGGGCACCCCGATGATCATCGAGCCGTCGATTTCGACGGCGCCGGTCGTCGGCTGCGAGGTGGCGTCGAGAATGACCGGATCGGTGATGACGAGCGGTGCCACCATCGGTGTGATGAACGGCGCGCCAGTCAGATCGAAGAGGATGGTGTCGAGACCGCCAAGGGCATTCGATTCGTCGATGGCGGCCCGCAAGGTGCACTCTCCGGTGCCGATGTCACAGGTGCCATCGCCGGGCATGACGTCACCGGTATCGGCGGGCGACGTCACCACGAAGGGCCCGCCGAGTCGAACAACCGTCTCGGTTTCGATCTCGACGGCACGATTCCAGGCCTCGCTCAACCCGTCACCCTCGGTCAAAAGGAAGTGACGACCTTCGGTGGTGATGATCTCGACCGCGTGCTGCCCTCCTGGTCTTGCCGCGCGACGCTCGAGGCCAGCAACCGAATTCGAAACCGAGGCTCGATCCACCCATCGCCCCGAGGTATCGACCAGCAGAAGCTGATCTTCCACGGCGGCCAGCACGTCGCCACCTGGACGACGATCGAATCGACCGATGAGCAAAGCGTTCGCCACTCCCGGCAGGCTCGTGCTCCGAGGCGTAGCGCCGAGCACGCCGGTTGGCGACTGGTACAGCCACAAACGACTGCCGAAAGCCGTCTCGACGGCAACGGCGAGGTCGGTGATGCCATCACGACGACCGAGCTCCCCTGTCGCCAGAGCGGTAATTGGACCGGCGAAGGAACGTGTTGCGATGGCGCCGTTGGCGAGCTCGAAGCGCAGCGCAACACCGTCGACGAGCATGCGATCGAGTCGCCCGTCAGCATCGAAGTCGCCGTTTGTTTCATGGACGAGGCTGGGCCGAGTGACGGTTCCGTCCGTGGCGAGCAGCGTCGTCGACGGGACGACGAGCAAAGCGAGCAGCAAGACGATGTGTTTCATGGGGCTCCTCTCGGGTTGATGGCCGCGATCTCGATCGCCGCCGGCTGTCTCGTTCGTGGGATGAGAGGGGCGAAGCCGGTGAGCGTTACCGATCAACTCGAATCCGTCTGATATCGATACACTGCCGACGATGAAACGGCGCGCGGACGACGTGGATGCTCGGGACGATCGGACGCTGGTGCGCGCCGTGCTGGACGGCGACAAAGCCGCGGAGGAAGAGCTGGTTCGTCGGTTGCGGCCGCTGGCGTTGGGGTTGGCGCGGGGACGATTCGGCCTCGATCCTCATGCTGCCGAGGAGGTTTGGCAGGAGGTGGTGCTCCGCCTGTGGCGTGATGATCGACGCGCCCTCGAAGCGTGGCGCGGAGAAGGCAAGCTCACCACGTACCTCACCGTGATCGTCAGTCGGCTGTGTCTCGAGCGCCGACAGCGGGCCGAGCGCTCCACGCCCGATTCGACTGCCGAGCCCGTGTCGTCCGAGGATCCCTTGGCACACGCCAGCCAGCATCAACAGCATGCGGTGGTGCGTGACGTCATGGCCGATCTTTCCGAACGCGACCGGCTGGTATTGGCCCTTCGTTTCGAAGACGAGCGTGAGCCGATCGAAATCGGTCGATTGCTCGGGCTCAAGCCAGCGACGGCACGCAAAGCCGTGCACGATGCGTTGTCGCGATTGAGAAAGAAGCTCCGCACGCGACATCCTGAGCTTTTTCAGTAACGGAGCGCAGGTGATGGGATCTCATGTCACGGAGCCGAAGAATGAGCGCTGAGCACGACATTTCGAAACTCGTCCGTGAGGCCTTGGCCGCGCCGAAGGGGCGCGAGGCTCTGGCCGCGCCGAAGAGTGTGGTGACGGATGAGGCGGATCGCGACGAGGTCGCGGAGCTCGACGAGCTCGATGACATCACCCTCGCACGCTTTCTCGACGGTACGCTGCCTCCTCACGAACGCCGTCGTGTCGAAGCGCAGCTGGCGAGCTCCGCGAGCGCTCGACAGTGGTTGTGGGCGGCTCGCCCCGAGCCAGAGGACGAGGAGCGCGCGCCGGGCTGGCTGACGCCGGGGTGGCTGACGCCGGGGTGGCTAACGACGGGCTGGCGGCTTCCCGCGCTCGCCTCGATCGTGCTCGGGCTGGTCGCGGGGCTTTCGGTGCTCGTCATAGGTCATCTGGGCGTGCTTCCGAGCGCTTCACCTTCTGTCGAGCTGACCACGACAGCCCTCGACGAGTCGGTGTTCGTCGGCCTCGATCCCGAGCTTGCCGAGCAAACACGACAAGCGCTCGGTGGCGTGTGGCCGCAACCACGAGGCTTCGAGTCCTTCCTGGGTGACGAACGGGCCGTGGTGCGGGGGCGCGACACGGCGACGCCTCAGCCCTTGGCACCACGATGGCAAACGATTCGTGAGACGCGACCGACATTCCGTTGGCATGTCGAGACGGACGGTGTCGAGATTCTGCTTCTCGATGATCAGGAACAGGTGGTGTTCACGGTCGAGGCGTCTGGCCAGGAGCTCACCTACCCCGTCGATGCACCCGCGCTCGAGGCGGGCCGGCTCTACGCTTGGCGAGTCGGTAGCCGGGTCGATGGTGACTGGCTGACCTCGAATTTTGTACCCTTTCGCCTTCTCGATACCGAGGAGGAACGGGTGCTCGAGGATGCCTTGACGAGGGCGGGTACCCATCCGTTGCCACGCGCCGTCGTGCTGGTCTCCCATGGTCTGATCGACGAAGCGCGGGCGCTGCTCTCCGATCTATCCCCGAGTCCCGAGAAAGACCGGTTGCTCGAAACGCTCCGTGGCCTGCCGTGAGGGTCTGGCTGTTCAGGCTCGGGCTGCTCACGCTTTCGCTCGTCGCTTCTCCAATGATCGCTCAGCCTCCCCCTGATGCGGATGGCCAGGCTTGGATGGACTACGGCTACGCACAATCGTCGTCACAACGCTATGACGTCGCTCTCGACGCTTTCGAGAATGCCGCACGCCGATTCGCCGCTGAGGGTGACGAGGTGGCTCGTGCCCAGGCATGGCTCGAACAGGGCATCGTCCTGGCGCGTTCCGGCGCCATCGACCGTGGCGAGCGTCTGTTTCGCCAGGCGCTCGACGCCTTCGAAGCCGTCGGCGCGGCGTCGCACGCGGCCCATGCTCATCTGCAGCTGGCGGCGGTGCAGCGGTTGCGAGGTGATCAAACCGCGATTACGGATCATCTCGAAGCCGCGATCACTCTCTATCGTTCCGCAGAGGATGAGTCGGGTTTGGCCAAGGTCGATCTCAAGAAAAGCACCTTCGCCGCCGGTAAGGGCGACTACCCCGCGACGATTCATCACGCTCGCCGTGCCGCCGAGACGTTCGCGCGTCTCGGTGAGGACGCCGAGCACGCCGATGCTCTACGCAACCTCGCCTATGGCCTGCAGCACGCCGGCCGTCTCGAGGAAGCCCGCGCGATCTACGACCAGGTCCTCGAAGTCGCCTGGCGTCTCAATGCTCAGGGTTTGATCTACAACGTCTATTGCAATCGAGCCGAGATCGATCGACAGCGTGGCGATACCGGTGCAGCCGAGGACGATCTCCGCGCCGCGATTGCGAGCTTCGAAGAGGTACACGCCACCAGCCCGGCGACGCCGCGTGAAAAGGCGGTGGCGCTCGCCGAACAGGTAGCCGCGTACGATCGGCTCACCGGGCTCTTGGTGGATACGGGGCGGATCGACGAGGCTTTCGAGGTCACCGAGCGATTTCGCGCCCGGTCGTTTACCGCTCAGCTGTCGGCACGAGCGCTCGATCGAGCGGCACACGCCGTACCCGAGCTGCGTGCTCGAGAGCGCCGACTGCTCGCCGAATTGGGTGCGGCGCGCTTGGCGATCGAGACCGACGATTCGGCTCGTCTTCGCCAGCGAGTCGACACGCTCCGGCACGATCTCGATGCGTTACGGGTCGAGATGGGAGGTCGCTACCGGCGACTGGTGTCGCCACCGCCGATCACCACCGCCGAGATCCGTGCACAGATCGGCGTGGATGAGGTGTGGATCGCCTATTGGATCTCGACGGAACGTACCTGGGCGTGGGTGCTCAGCCGTGAGCGGACCCGGCTGGTGACCTTGCCGATTCGCGCCGCCCTGCTCTGTGACACCGTCCGCGCCTACCTCGAACCGTTTCGTTCACGGGAACGGGCCGAGCATCTGGCGCTTACCGGTGGCGAAGCCGCGCATCGTGATCTCGGTACGACTCTCCATCGGTGGCTGATCAAATCGTTGCCGGTCGAGGCGCGCGAAGCGAGTCGATTGGTGTTTCTGCCCGATGGCGTGCTGTCGTATCTGCCCTTCGAGAGTCTGATCGTCGGCTGTGACGAGGCGGACGAATCCGGCCACCCGGACGACACCCTCTATGCTCCGTATCGAGCCTGTCGCTTTCTCGGTCTCGAACAGAGCGTGGTGTACGGCAGCTCGGCGGCTTCGGTGGTGGCGTTGCGAAAACGTCGCGACACAACGGGCACGATCGACTCGCTCCTGGCCCTCGCACCGATCTTCGACGACCCGTCGACCACCGGCTGGAGGTTGCCACCGCTCGACGCCAGTCGGGCCGAGATCGAGGGCCTGCGCGAGCATTTTCCCAATGCACGGGTTCTGACCGGCCGGGCGGCGACCGAACGCCGTTTCAAAGACGACGCCTCGCAACGACGTCTGCTCCATCTCGCCACCCACGGCGTGATCGACGATCGTCTGCCTTTATCGTCTGGCGTGCTGCTCGCCGCCGGCGATGGCGAGGATGGATTGCTGTCGGCCTACGAGGTCTTCGGTCTCGATCTCGATGCCCATCTGGTCGCCATGGCGACGTGTCGGGGCGCCGCTGGTGAGCTATCGCGAGGTGAGGGGATTACCGGACTATCACGCGCCTTTCTCTATGCCGGCGCCGCTTCGGTGTTGGTGAGTCATTGGGACGTCGACGATCGCGCTTCGGCCTCGTTGATGACGCACTTTTATCGTGGTCTCGCCAGCGGTCTCGATCGCGCCGAAGCGCTGCGTCGGGCGCGTCGTCACCTCTTCGAACAGGTGAGGGATCAGGCACTGGTCTTCCGAAGCCGACCGACCGCCCTGGCGCATCCTCGCTATTGGGCCGGATTCGTTCTCATCGGGGATCATGGGCCGGGGATCAGGCCAGGTACCGATGGTCAGCTCTGAGGGCTGGAACGGATTGAATCGACATGGGAACGGCGTAGGCTGGTGAGCATCGTGGCGCGATTCTCGCGCCTACCTTTCCGAAGACCTCAGATCGAACGGAGGTTCACCATGTATATCGCTACCTTCACGACTCACATCGCGACGTCGCCGATCGGACACGCGCTCGAAGCTCTGCGCACCGATACCGCGGCGAACGCGCTGCTCACGGAACGCGGCAGCCGTCACGTCGCGGAATGGCAGATCTGGAACGAATCGGCCGGCAATGTCGCGGCGCGGGCCGCGAACTGGGATCCGTGGGGAGATGTCATCAACCGCAACGCACAGGCGGTCCGCGCACCCGCCGTGTGATCAGAGGATCGAAACCATGAGCACGCAGACTCTCGACCGTATTCGCGCCCTGGTTCTCGAGGTCGATCTGGTGGCCGCATGGCCCGAGATGAGAACCCTGATCGATCGACCGATTCGTGATCAGAGCACACCGTGTTGGGAATACAGCACGCGCGCGGCCGAGAGTCTGGGTGTCGAT
>JBCDBH010000347.1:0-6366 GCA_039184055.1 Acidobacteriota bacterium | reverse complement strand
GCCAGCTCGCGCACCGGCAGATCCGGTGTCGCCACCGCGGCGGTGAGCAGACGACCGAGACGGTTCAGCAGCGCACGCGCGCTGTCGGCCTCGAAAAGCGCGGTGGCATATTGAAGCGACATGGCGAGCCCTTCGGGGTGCCGCGTGGCGAAGAGAACGAGATCGAATTTGGCGATCTCGGTCCGCGCCGTGAGCGGCTCGAGACGAATGTCGCCGAGATCGAGGGTGGTCGATGCGCCGTCCTCGAAGGCGAGCATCACCTGAAAAAAGGGCGTGTGACCGAGATCACGTGGCGGCTCGAGCGCTTCGACCAGGCGTTCGAAGGGTACGTCCTGATGCGCATAGGCATCGAGCGCACGATCCCGCGCATCACGCACCAAATCACGAAACGACACGTCGCCACGCGGCCGTAGACGCAACACCAAGGTGTTGACGAAGAACCCGATGACCCCTTCGAGCTCGGTGCGCTCACGACCGGCCACTGGCGTACCGATGAGCACATCGTCGCCGGCGCCATGACGGTGCAGCGTGGCGCCCAACGCCGCCATCAGAATCATGAAGGGTGTCGCGTCGGTGGCGCGGGCAAGACGATCGAGCGCTCCCACCACGGCGGCATCGAGGGTCAGATCGACCCGGGCACCGTGTGGATCACGCACCGGCGGTCGTGGATGATCGAGCGGCAGATGGATCAGCGTCGGCGCGTCGGCCAGAGTGTCACGCCAATAGTCGATCTGCTCACCGAGCCGAGCATCGTCGAGGTGAGCTTGTTGATAGACCGCCCAATCCGCGTATTGCACCGCGAGCGGCGGGAGCTCGGGCGTTCGGGCGTCGCGACGCGCACGGTAGGCCTCACCGAGCTCATGGATCAGAACGCTTTGCGACACCCCGTCGGACACGATGTGGTGTTGAATCAAAAGAGCCACGTGCTCGTCGGTCGCCAAGCGCACGACGTGAAATCGCACCAAGGGCCCACGCGCCAAATCGAACGGCTGGTTGGCGAGCTCGCCCACCAGTCGATCGAGCGCATCCTCGTCAGGCTCGTGGCTGAGGTCGTATTGGCGCAGATCCACCGACGGCTGATCGTGGATCACCTGCACCGGTCCCTCGTCACCTCGTTCGAAGGTGGTACGCAGCGATTCGTGACGATGCGCCAGCACGGTGAAAGCGGCAATCAGCTCGGCTGGATCGAGCTCACCGTGCAACCGGACGCCGGCGATCATGTGGTAAGTGGTCGAGCCCGGTTCGAGCTGGTCGAGAAACCACATACGACGCTGCGCGAACGACAACGGCAGCGGTCGATCACGAGGCACCGGCTCGAGCGGGCCAGCGGCCGAGCGTTCGAGCAGATCGATCTCCGCGGCCAACTCACCGAGCCGTGCATGCTCGAAAAGCGTCTTGACGGGCAGCGCCACCCCGAGCCGATCCCGCACCCGGGTGACGACCCGCATGGCGAGCAAGGAATGGCCCCCTAGGGCGAAGAAATCGTCGTCGACGCCGATCGTCTCGACACCGAGCAGCTCGCGCCACAAAGCCGCGAGCGCGATTTCGGTCGCCGACGAGGGCGCCGCTCCACGCGCCGATACGTTGTCGACCTCGGGATCGGGAAGACGAGAACGATCGACCTTGAGGCTGGTGGCGCGACGGGGCAAGCGTTCGAGCACCACGATGTGCGCCGGCACCATCGCCGCCGGGAGCGCCTCGGCGAGAGCTTCGCGCAATGCCGTCGGATCGAGCTCGCGACCGGTGTCGGGCGCCACCCAGGCCACCAAACGACGATCGGCGCCCAGCGTCCGCGCATCGACCACCGCCTCGGCGACACCGGGCTGATCACGCAATACCGTCTCGACTTCACCCGGCTCGATCCGAACGCCACGGATCTTGACCTGGAAATCGGCCCGCCCGACAAAGTGGAGCCGGCCATCCTCGTCTCGCGTCGCGAGATCGCCGGTGCGATAGAGCCGTGATCCGGGTTCGGTGGCGAACGGATCGGGTACGAATCGCTCGGCGGTGGTCGCCGGTCGACCGACGTAACCACGCGCCAGCTGGATGCCACCGATGACGATCTCACCCGGCACACCCGAAGCCACCGGCTCGAGCCGTGGGTCGAGCACGTGCACCTGGACATTGTCGCTCGGCATGCCGAGCGCGGGTGGGCCGAGATCCCCGTCGCCCTCGGCTTCGATCCACGCCATCGTCACGCTGACCGTCGCCTCGGCGGGGCCGTAGCCGTTGACGAGCTGGAAGCCCGCGTCGGCGGGTGGTCGCATGGTCAAGCGATCACCACCCACGACGACCTGACGGATCCGCGCGTGCTCGGGCACACCGGCCTGGAGCAGAGCTTCGCCGAGCGGGGTCGGAAAAGTGCCGAAGGTGATGCCACGATCGGCGACAAAGGCGGCGAGTCGCGGTGGATCGGCGAGCGTGGTGGCGTCGGGTACGTGGAGCGTCAGTCCCGCCGCGAGCCCCGACCACAGCTCCCAAATCGCGGCGTCGAAACCCGGGCTGATCACCATGGTGGCGTGATCGTCGGGACCGAGCGCGAAGGTGCGATGTCCCCACGCGACGAGGTTGATCAGCCCACGATGCGCCAGCGCGACACCCTTGGGGCGACCGGTCGAGCCCGACGTATAAACAACGTAGGCGAGCTGGTCGAGAAGCGGCTCGGTCGAGCTCGGATCTTCGTCCACCTCCGATGGCTCACGGTCGAGATCGAAGATCGGACCGTCGAACACCAAGCCTTCAGGAACCGTGCCGACCGTCAACACGGCCACGGGTCGAACGTCGTCGAGGACGAGATTCGCCCGCTCCACGGGCTGGATGGGGTCGAGCGCGACATAGGCACCACCGGCCTCGAGCGCGGCGAAGGCACCGATCGCCAGAGCCGGCGAGCGAGGCGCGAGCACCACGACAACTCTCTCCGGCCCGACACCGAGACCACGCAACACCCGCGCCCAACGCGACCCCTGTTCGACGAGCTCACCATAGGTCAGGGTCGCGCCCGATTCGGTGACGAAAGCCAATCGATCGGGACCGGTACGCGCGCGCTCGATCACCTGTCGATGGACGGGCTTCGGCGCCACCGCGACGCGATCTCCCTTACTGCAAGCGAGCAAACGACGACGCTCGGTGGCATCGAGCATCGGCACGTCGCTCACCGGGCGATCGGGATCGGCCACTACACCCGCGAGCAGGGTCTCGAGCTGACCGGCGAGACGTTCGATCATTGGACGATCGAAGAGCGCCGTCCGGTATTCGAAGCGACCGACGAACGCATCGCCTTCGCGGTGCAGGACCAACGACAGATCGAGCTTGGCGTGGGTCGCCGGGATGGCGACCGGGGTGACGGTGATGTTGTCGCCGGTGAGGTCGCCGGAGCTCTCCGCGGCTCGTGGTGCGGCGTCTTCACGCGCGGTGTGGAAGACCAACATGACCCGGAAAAGCGGGGGCATATCGGTGTCACGCGGCACGTCGAGCGCCTCGACCAGCTTCTCGAAAGGCAAGTCACGATGGTCGTAGGCCTCGGTGGCCATCCGCCGTACGCGCCCGAGCAGCTCGCGGAACGTCGGTTCTCCCGATAGATCGGTCCGCAAGACCAAGGAGTTGACGAAGAAGCCGATCAGTGGCTCGAGCTCGAGCCGGTCGCGGTTGGCGATCGGCGTGCCGATGGTGACGTCGTCCTGTCGTGCCAATCGTCCGAGCACCACCGACAAAGCGGCGAGCAGCGTCATGAAGACCGTCGCCTGCTCCGTCTTGGCGAGCGCCGCCAGCCGACCGCCGAACGTGGCGGGTATGTGGACGTCCACCGCCGCGGCGCGTCGATCGGCGGCCGCGCCCGGCACGGTCTTGGTCGGGAGCGCCAAAGGCTCGACGCCCGCTAGCGCTCGATGCCAAAACGTCAGCTGATCGGCGAGACGGTCGTCGAGACGGTGCCGCTGCCAAGCCGCGTAGTCGACATACTGAAGATCGAGCGCGGGAAGTTCCGCGCCGGTCTGATAGACGGTGACCAAGTCGCGCACCAGGACCTGTTGCGACAGCGCATCGTTGACGATGTGATGAACGACCACCACCAACACATGACTCGTCGCACGGGCCCGCAACAAGGTCCAGCGGATCAGCGGCCCGGTCTCGAGATCAAAGGGGCGATCGACCACATCGGCGATCATGCGTGTCGAGTCGGCGGCGTCGAGCTCACCGATATCGATCCGCTCAGCTTCCGTCGACCACGCGCCAGGTGGATGAATGTGCTGCACCGGCACCCCGTCACGTGACGAGAACGTGGTGCGCAACGACTCGTGACGCTCCACCACCCGATCGAAGGCGGTGTGCAAACGCTCGATATCCAGAGGACCGTCGAGTCGTATGGCGACCGGTACGTTGTAGGACGTCTGCCCAGGCTCGAGCCGGTCGAGAAACCAGAGTCGCTGCTGCGCGAAGGACAGAGGCATGCCCTCGTCCAACCGTGGCACCACGACCAGCGGCGACTCGTCCTCGCCGTGGTCATCCCCATCGATCCGCGCGGCGAGACCCGCCACCGTCGGCGTCGCGAAGAGGTCGCGAAGACCGAGCTCGATACCCAATTCGTGACGCAACCGGGCGATGACTCGGGTCGCCAGGATGGAATGACCACCGAGCTGAAAGAAGTCGTCCTCGACCATCACCACGTCGATACCCAAGACACGCGACCACACTGCCGCGACGGTCTTCTCGGTATCGGTACGTGGCGGGGTGCGGGTGCCCGCCTCCTCCACCACCGCTTCGACCGCCGGCAGGGCTCGACGGTCGACTTTGCCATTGGCGGTGAGCGGCAGACGGTCGAGCCGCACGATGACACTCGGCACCAGGGCCGCTGGGAGACGCTCGGCAAGTGCAGCGCGCAAATCGGCGCGATACGTATCCGAGCTGGCAGCCACATCCTGATCGGCCACCGCGTAGGCGACCAGACGATTCTCACCCCGCTCGTCCCGATCGCCGACCACTACCCCGGCGCGCACCTCGGGCAACGACAGCAAGACGGCGGTCACCTCGGCCGGCTCGACCCGTACCCCTCGAACTTTGAGCTGATGATCGAGTCGCCCGTGAATCCCGAGCAGGCCGTCGGCGCGATGACGACCCCGATCACCGGTGCGATAGAGAACGTCATCAGCATCATGACGCGTCGGATTGGCAAGGAACCGGCGCGCGGTCTCGTCTGGATCGTCGAGATAACCCGCGCTGCGATACGGCGTGCGAATGGCGATTTCACCCACTTCACCGATCCCACAAGGCCGACCGTCGTCACGCAACACGATCGCCTGGGCTCCGGGGATCGCCTCACCGACCGGTTGCACACCCGGGAAAGGCGGATCGGGAACCCGCAGGTAGCATTTGGCGAGGGTGGTTTCGGTCGGACCGTAGAGATTGACGATCTCGGCGTTGGGAAACAACCGACGCAGCGACATCACCAGACTGTCGACAAGCGGCTCGCCGGCGCTGAACAAGCGCTCGACGGCGGGCAGTCGCGCGTCGTCGGCAGCCTCGCCGAGCCAGCTCTGCATCAGAGAGGGCACGGTGTGAAACACCGTCATGTGGCGTCGCGCCAACCATGCGAGAAGGTCGGTCGTATCGTCGGGCTCGGGAATGTCGAGAGTCGCTCCGCTGACCAAAGGCAAAAAGACGTCGCGCAGAACGACGTCGAAAGAGAGACCGGTGAGCTGCGCCGCCCGATCCCCCGGACCGATTCCGAAGGTGTCACGTTGCCAGGCGAGAAAATGCCCCAGACCAGCGTGGCGACCGAGCACCGCTTTGGGCGTGCCGGTGGTACCCGAGGTGAAAAAGACATAGGCCGGTGAATGGCCGTCGACCGGCGCGACGGGTGCCGGATCGGCGGCCGTGGCCTCGACCCGGCGCGCCGCGACATGCACCGTCGGCTTGTCGAAGGTCGACTGCTCGTGACTCGGTGGATCGACGGCCGACTCGCCACCCACCGCAACGATCAACCGAGCCTTGGCGCGTTCGACCATCAACCGACGACGCTCGACGGGAAGCGCCGAATCGAGGGTGAGCAGCACCGCACCATGTTCGAAAACGGCCAGCATGGTGGCGATCAGACCCGGCGACCTATCGCCGCTCACCGCCACGACGTCACCCGTCGTCACGCCCGCCGAAGACAGCTTGGCGCGCACGAAGGCCACCTGATCACCGAGCTGACGATACGACCCTGACGGCTCACCCGGGGCGCGAGCGGTGGCGGCGGGGGCGTGCCCGATGCACCGCCGGACCTGGGCCGCGCCGGGCACCCGCGGCTCGAGCTGGATGGGCCGAACGAGCCGAGGAAGCCCGAGGTGTCGCGGCCGCGTGGCATCGAGCGCAAGATCACCGAGCTCGTTT
>JBCDBH010000346.1:0-6369 GCA_039184055.1 Acidobacteriota bacterium | reverse complement strand
CATGGATCTGCTCCAGGACTTCGACTACCTGATCCGTATCGGCCGGATCTACAACACCAAAGAAGACGAGGCTTATCAGCTCCTGCTCGAAAAGCGGGCCGAAGGCGCTACCAGCCTCGACGAGCTGAACGAGCGGGTGCAGTGGTTCCACCACCGCGTCGAAGAACGGATCGAGAGCTGTGGCCACCTGGTCAAAGAGTTCAGATCGATTCTCGATTGGATGCAGGTATGCCGGTGGGCAGGTGTCAACTCTTTCCTGCTCATTCTGATCACCAGCGCGGTCTTGGTGTCCGAGACCCTGGCCACGATCTTCGTCGTGCTCACCGTCCTCGCGTACTCGTACACGTGGCTTGATGATCTGCTCAAGAGAAAGCGTGTGCGTCTGCTCATGGACCGAGCCTTCCGACGCCGCGATCATCCACCCGGCACATGAGCCACACCATGGGCTGAGATCGGTGCTCGTCTACTGTCGGTCCATTACAGGTTCCGGCGGTATTCCCCACCCACCTCGTAGAGGGCGCGGGTGACCTGACCGAGAGAGGCGACTTCGGTGGCGCGCATCAGCTCGGCGAAGAGGTTCTCACCCGACAACGCGGTCTCTTGGAGTCGGCGTAGCGCGGCGGGTGCGCGATCGGCGTGACGCTGGTGAAAGTCGTCGAGACGATCGATACAGCGGTTCTTCTCGTCTTCGCCGGCACGGGTGAGGTCGATGTCACGCGGTGTTTGCTCTTCGTCGCTGTTCCGGGGCAAGAAGGTGTTGACCCCGATGATCGGCAGCTCACCGGTGTGTTTGAGCTGTTCGTATTTGAGGCTGTCGCCTTGGATCTCACCCCGTTGGTATTGCAGCTCCATGGCGCCGAGCACACCACCACGGCTGGTGATGCGATCGAATTCGGTGAGCACCGCTTCTTCGACCAGATCGGTGAGCTCTTCGATGATGAACGCGCCCTGGGTCGCGTTCTCGCAAAAGACGAGCCCGAACTCTTTGTTGATGATCAGCTGGATCGCCATCGCGCGACGCACGGATTCTTCCGTGGGCGTGGTGATCGCCTCGTCGTAGGCGTTGGTGTGCAGGCTCTGCGCGTTGTCGTAGGTGGCGAGCAAGGCCTGGAGCGTGGTGCGGATGTCGTTGAATTGGATCTCCATGGCGTGCAGGCTGCGACCACTGGTTTGGATGTGGTACTTGAGCATCTGCGAGCGCGCCGAGGCGCCGTAACGCTCGGCCAGCACCACCGACCAGATCCGTCGCGCCACCCGGCCGATGACGCTGTATTCGGGATCCATACCGTTGGAAAAGAAGTACGACAGGTTGGGAGCGAACGCGTCGATCGCCATGCCTCGCGCTAGGTAGTACTCGACATAGGTGAGACCGTTGGCGAGGGTGAAGGCGAGCTGGTGGATCGGATTCGCCCCGGCTTCGGCGATGTGGTACCCGCTGATCGACACGCTGTAGAAGTTACGCACACCGTTGTCGATGAAGAACTGCTGGATATCCCCCATCATCCGCAAGGCGAATTCGGTCGAGAAGATACAGGTGTTCTGGCCCTGGTCCTCTTTGAGAATGTCGGCTTGCACCGTGCCACGAACACGACGTAGAGCCTCACCTCGGACGGTTTGGTATTCGTCTTCGCTGAGCAACGCCCGAACGGCGTCCCAGCTCGAGCCACGAAGCTCGTCGGGTTGGAGCTCCTGCTCGACGCTGATGTCGAGTCGTCCGGCCTCGCGCAGGAAGCGACGCGCCTGCTGACGTACGGCGGCATTGAAGAAGAACGCCAGAATGGTCGGCGCGGGGCCGTTGATGGTCATCGACACCGACGTGCGCGGGTCGCAGAGATCGAAGCCGGCGTAGAGCTGCTCGGCCTCTTCGACGCTGAAAATGCTGACGCCGCTCTCGCCGATCTTGCCGTAGATATCGGGGCGATGAGCCGGGTTCTCACCGTAGAGGGTGATCGAGTCGAAGGCGGTGGACAGTCGTTTCGCCGGTTGCTCGTCGGCGAGCAAATGGAAGCGACGATTGGTGCGTGCCGCGGTGCCTTCGCCCGCGAACATCCGGGTCGGATCCTCGGCCTGGCGTTTGAAGGGAAAGACCCCGGAGGTGTACGGAAACTCGCCCGGGACGTTCTCGAGCAAACGCCACCGGAGACGATCGGCGGCGCCCGAGAAACCCGGCGTCGCGACTTTGGCGATCCGTAGACCCGACAACGACTCGCGTTGCGCGTCGACGTGGACGTCGCGACCACGCACCTGGTATGTGAAGGTGTCGGCCTGGTAGGCGGCGCGCCACGTCGTCCAGGAGGCGAGCAGCTCTCGACACTTCGGCGCCAGCTGATCGAGCTGACGGTTGTATGCGTGGACCAACGCCACGCGCACCGGATCGTCGTCGGAGTCGTCCGCGACCGGCTTCCAATCCTCGGGGATGTCGTGACCGAGTTGGGCCAGCGCGATGCGCAAACCTTCGACATTCGCCGCCACCTCGGCCTGGCCCTCGGCCCAGACGCGGTAGCGACGACAGGTGTCGGCGATCTCGGAGAGATAGCGCTCGCGCCCCGCGGGAATGACCGCGCGCGCCGCGTCGGTGACCCGGTCGAGATCCGCGCCGTGACGGCTGCTCCAGTCATGGCCGAAGCGTTCGTTGATCAGACCGATGAGAAAGCCGAAGAGAGCATTGACACCAGGATCGTCGAAATGCGCCGCGCTGGTACCGAAAACCGGCATCGAGTCGGGCGACCGGTCGAATTGCTCGCGGTTGCGCTGCACTTGTTTGCGTACGTCGCGCAACGCGTCTTCACTTCCCCGCCGGGTGAACTTATTGATCGCCACGGCATCGGCGTAGTCGAGCATGTCGATCTTCTCGAGCTGACTCGGTGCGCCGAATTCGCTCGTCATGACGTAGAGCGAGAGATCGACGACGTCGGTGATCGAACTATCACCTTGGCCGATGCCCGCGGTTTCGACGATCACCAAATCGAAATCGGTGGCGACCGCATCGACGACTTCGCGAATGTGGTCGGTGAGCTCGCCTTTGGCGCCTCGAGTCGCCAAGGAACGCATGAAGACGCGACCTTCACCATCTCGGCCGATATCGATGTTGAGCGCGTTGAATCGGATGCGATCGCCGAGCAGGGCACCACCCGTGCGGCGACGGGTGGGATCGACACAGATCACCGCGACTCGCTTGTCGGTGAAGTCGAAGAGAAAGCGGCGAACCAGCTCGTCGGTGAGACTACTTTTACCGGCGCCGCCCGTCCCGGTGATGCCGATCACCGGTGCGCGCTCGCCACTGGCCGAGGCTGTCGAGCTCGAGGCCCGACTCAGCTCGACGGCGGTAATGCGTCGCGCCAGATTCTGGAAGTCGCCAGCGGCCGTCGCATCGAGAGCCAAAAGGTCGAAATCACAGCCCTTGACCACCTCGTTGATCATGCCCTGAAGGCCGAGATTTCGCCCGTCCTCGGGCGAGAAGATGCGATCGATTCCGGTCGCGTGAAGCTGTTCGATCTCGGCGGGTACGATGGTGCCACCGCCACCGCCATAGATGCGGACATGACCGACGTTTTCTTCATCGAGCCGCTCGCGGAGATACGTGAAGAACTCGACATGACCGCCTTGGTACGAGGTCACGGCGATCCCCTGCGCGTCTTCCTGCACCGCGGCTTGGACGATCTCTTCGACGCTTCGGTTGTGACCGAGATGGATCACCTCGACACCCGTGGCTTGGAGCAAGCGTCGCATGATGTTGATCGATGCGTCATGACCGTCGAAAAGCGACGTCGCGGTCACGATACGAACGGCGTTCCGAGGCTGATACACCGCGGACTCGGTCGGATCGACCGCGACCGCCGGGCGATCTTCGGCCTGGGAGTCTGGTGAAGTGGTGGTCGGCGGCGAAATCGTGGCTGCGGTATCGGTCATCAGGTACTCCTGCTGGCTGGCGTGTCGAGAGTCGATTCTATCCGATGGCCAAACCCATCTCGCGGCCGTTGGCGAATCGATGAGAAGCCCATATCCGATTAGTTATATGGTTCGCGTATCGCGGAGGGCATTGGGATAGATTTGGCCATCACCGGATGACGCGCACGAGGACAAAAGGCATGGAAGATCACGAAGCAATGGACGATCGAGACGGGTTTTTGCCGCGTTTGTGGCATCGCCGGGTGCCTCAGATCCTAGGTGCCTACGTCATGGCGGGGGTTGCCGTGGTGGGATTCGTCCCCGTGCTCATCGAGCGTTACGATCTCTCGCAGCGGATTTTCGATGCCACGCTGGTCGCCTTTCTGACCATGATCCCGGCGATCTTTTTGCTCGCCTACACCCACGGCGCGCCTGGCAAGCAATCGTGGGGAGTCGCCGAGCGTTTCGGGATTCCTTTCAACCTGCTCGTCACCCTCGCTTTGGTCATCGGGGTCGTCGCCACCGACTCGCAGGTCGAAGCGCTCACCGAGACGGTCGAGGTCGTCAACGTCGACGGCAGCGTTGAAGAACGTTTGCGTCCCAGAGTCGAGCAACGGCGCGAGCTCGCCCTATTTTTCTGGGGCAACGAGACCGGTGACGCGAGCCTGGATTGGCTCCGCTACGGTTTTCCATTGCTGCTCGAACGCGACCTCGAGCAGAATCCTTTTTTCGACGTCAACGACGCTTTTTCGTTCACCACCGAGCTCGGTCGCGCTGGCATCACCGATGCGCTCGACGTGCCGGTGGCGCTCGCCCAACGAAGCGCGCGCGATCGAGGCATCACCTATTTCGCCGACGGTTCATTCAGCCAGCAGGATGACGAGCTCACCGCCAGCTTGACGATCTACACCACCGAAACCGCCGAGCCGGTAAGCACGCTCACCGCCAGCGCAACGACCTTCGACCTGGTGGTCGACGAGCTGAGCGTGGCGGTACGTGAAGCGCTCGATGTCGTCGACATCGAGGAGCTCGGTCGCGATCTACCGGTGACCGAGCACACCAGCGCCGAGCTCGAAGCGATCGAGAAGTGGATCACCGGCCTGGTGGCCATGGGACTCGGCAACCAGGTCGAGAACGCGGTCGGTTCGTGGCAAGAAGCCACGGCGCTCGATCCGACATTCGCGGTGGCGTACGGTGACTTGGCGCAGGCGTACTACAGCCTCGGTTCGATGGCCGAAGCGGTGGGCGCGGCGGCGAACGCCCGGCAACATGATTATCGGCTCAGCGAGCGGGAACGGCTGTCGCTGTCGGTCTTCGACCTGATGGCGCAGGGACAATTCAAGAAGATCACCCTGGTTCTCGAACAGATTACGACCCTCTTCCCCGCCGATGTCGACGCCTTGAAACGACTGGCTCTGGTGTATAGCGTCTTTGGCGACGTCCCCAAGTCGATCGAGACCTATCAGCAAGTGTTGGAGCTCGATCCCACCGAGCACGAAGCACGGCTCGAGGTCGGCCGACTCTATTCGCGGCAGGGTGATTACGCCGGCGCGCGCGAGGCATTCCGCCGCTATCTCGAGGCACGTCCGAACGACCCCGACGTGCGCTTGGAGCTCGCCAAGGCGAGCTGGTTCGAGGGTGATCTCGAGGAGACGCGCAAGATCCTCGAAGAGGCTCAGGTCGTCGCCTCGAGCCCGCTCGACATCGACATCCTTCTCGCCGAGCTCGAGCGCGCTGAAGGCAACGTTGTGGTCGCCGAGCGTCGGCTCGATCAGCTCTCGAATCGAGTCACCGTGCCGCAGGATCAACAGAAGGTGGACAACGCCTTGATCCGCCACTACTCCGAGCTCGGACGCTATGAAGAAGGATTGGCGGTCAGCGGCCGTCTCCGTGAGGCTCTGCTCAAGGTGTCCCAGCCCTTCATGGTCGAGCTGGCGATGATGAGCTACGAAACGGCATTGCTCGGCGCACTCGACCGAGTCGATGAAGCAAGAGCGAAAATCGACGTGCTCGCCGATAGTGGACGCGAGCCGTTTGCTTCCTATGCCCAGCTCTTCTACCTCAACTTGGGGATCGTCTCCCGGGACGCCGAGCTCATCCGCGAGAAGCTCGAGGTGGTCTCGGAGCTGGCGAAACAGATCGACGAGCCCCAATGGCCGCAGATGATCATTCAGGGCAAGGGAGTGTTGGCGGAGCTCGATGGTGATGCGGAGGCCGCCTCGGAGTATTTCGCCGAGGCGTTCGACATGCTGCAGGGCTCTCTGCTCGCTGGCGAGCGGCTCTACCACGGGATGCTGCTCACCCACCAAGCCCGTGTCGCGATCACCGCTGGCCAGCTCGATGTGGCCGATGAACGTCTGGAACGCCTGTTGGCGATCAACCCGGCGTCGCCGGAAGGCAACTTCCAAGCCGCGCGGTTGGCCTTCGTTCGGGATGACGTGGACGCCGCGCGGCGTCATCTCGACGTGGCCGTGGAGATGT
>JBCDBH010000345.1:0-6389 GCA_039184055.1 Acidobacteriota bacterium | reverse complement strand
GGAATTTACACCTTTCAGCTCTAATCTTTTAAGTAATTCTCGGCTAAAGTGAAGTCCAGCAGTAGGAGCAGCAACTGCACCTAATTCTGATGCATATACTGTTTGGCGCTGCGCGACACCGACCTGTTGGGCACGCTACGCGTCGCGGTCGTGGGGCAGTCGACCGCCCGTCGATTGTGGCCAGAGGAGAGCCCGCTAGGCAAACGGTTCCGTCGCCCGGCGCCGATCGGCAGCGGACAGTGGATCACCGTGGTCGGGGTCGCCGCCGACGTGCACTATGCGGGGCTCGACCGTACCCCACCCCTGACGGCTTACGTCTCGTACAACCAGGTTGCTGCCGGCGCCTTCTATTTCGTTGTCCGCGCGCGTGGCGAGTCCGCGACGCTCGCCGACACTGTGCAGCGGGCCGTGTGGGACGTCGATCCCCAAGTCGCGGTGTACTCGGTGCGTACGATGGAGAGCGTCGTGGCCGGGTCGTATTGGAAGCACCGACTTTGGGGTGGGGTGCTCGCGGTGTTCGCCACGCTGGCGCTCGCGCTGGCCGCGGTGGGGATTTACGGTGTGATCGCTCAGGTCGTGGGCGAACGGCGACGCGAGATCGGTGTGCGGATCGCGCTGGGCGCGCGGCCGCGCAACGTGCTGACGTGGGTGCAGCGGCAGGTCGTCCTGCTCGCCGCCACGGGCGCGCTCATCGGGATCCTGGTGTCGCTCGGGCTCGCACGCTCGCTGCGCGCCATGCTCTTCGACGTCGCGCCCACGGATCTGGCGACGATCATCGCGGTGCCCGTCATCGTGGTTCTCACGGCAGCCGTTGCCGCCTTGCCCTCGGCGCTACGCGCGGCGAAGCTGGATCCGTCGGTGACGATTCAAGAAGACGGGTGACTCGCCAAGGAACGAAGCAGTGATCGCCTATGCGGGGAGAGATCTAGTCTTGCACGATGCACTGTCGTAACGCGTTGTCCAGCGCGTCCAGATCCGGGACGGTGTCGCCGTGGAAGATGGCTTCGATTCGTGAGTCGCGCCGGTAGGCGGTCAGCTCGGCGTCGCGAGCATCGGGGGTGAAGTTGAAGCTCCACCAGCCGTCGTTGGTGTGCAGCACCGCCTTGGTGCGCTGCGCATGGGGCATGCGCATCAGCTCGGCGAGGAAGCGAGCCACCTTTTCGACGTCGAATGCCACGCCCTTCCAGCACACCCAGCCGATCGTCGAGGTGACCGGTGAGATGTGGTTTCGACGCACGATGGGCCGCGATGCGTCCGGTGTGTCTTCAGCCGGAGTCGCGTGGTTTTCGTCGTCGTCGGGGTGGTGATGATGGTGATGGTCCGTGCCGTGTTGGTAGTCGCCACGTGGCGCCACGGTCTGTCGATCGGAGACGAGATCGAGCATCGCGACGGCGATCTGCCCGCGCTCGATGGCGCCGACGTGTTGCTTCTTTGGGAAGAGGCTCTCGGCCCATGATGTGAACGCTTCGAGCTGGTCCGGTGTCGCCAGATCACGACGGCTGGCCAGCAGGACGTCGGCGGCTTCGATTTGGTCGGCGACCTCTTCACGTTGCCGATCTTCCGCGACGGTAGCCGGGTCGAGCATGCAGATCGTCGAACGCACGTCGACCTTGTCACGCACGAACTCACCGTCGAGCGCGTCCAAAATGCCCGAGAGCGCCGCGAGACCGGTCGGTTCGATCAGCAGTCGATCGGGTTTCCGCCGCAGCAACATGGCGAGCGCGACCTCGAATACGAAGCCAGCGCTACAGCAGATACAGCCGCCAGCGACTTCTTTGACCTCGATACCTGGTTTCCCGTCACGCGTCGGTCCGCCAGCGTTGGCGAGCAGCGCGGCATCCAGCCCAACCAAGCCGAACTCGTTCACCAGCACCGCCCAGCGCTCACCCTCCGGCCGATTCTCCAAGAGGTGGCGAATCACCGTCGTCTTGCCGACACCCAGCGGGCCCGAGATGATGTTGACGGGTACGACCTTCATGACGTCTCCGGCTTGTACGCCCAAGCACAGAAGCTCATCTCACTGACGTAGATCGATGTGGGGTCACGACTTTCCTCGTCCAATCGGACGGCGAGAGAATCGACTTCGTCCTGGGTCGCGATACCGGTCGCGATCACCCGCGCCTGCACCAGCTTCAGGAGTTCGGCCAATGGAAACTGAGTGCCCTGCCCTTGGATCACCGCCTCGGCGCGAATTCGCTCGAAGCGTAGGCCGGCCTGGACGAGCGTCGATGGCAAACGGAATCCCATCGCTGCGTCGGCACCCTCGGCGTCGAGCATCCTCCGTAGCCATTCCGACGCCTGATCGTGTGCCGTCATCGTTGTGACCCGCCCGGGGGCCATGGTCAGATCGAGCTCTTCGAACACCACCAAGGCGCCGCCGCGGAGCGATCTCGTACAACGACGGAGCACCTCGACGGGGTCTGGCAGATACATCAGGACTCGGCGGCCAGCCAGAACATCGAAAGGCTCGGCTCGAAGGTCGTCGAGGTCGGACAGGTCGCCGACCAGATCCATCGACATGATTCGGACATGGTCGATCCCGTTGTCATGCATACGATCTCGGGTCATCGTCATGGCCTTTGGATCGCAATCGACCGCCACGACGAGTCCGGATGGGCCGACCAGCTCAGCCAGGATCTGCGTGACCTCGCCACCACCACAGCCAAGTTCGATCACTCGCATACCGTGGGTGACGCCTGCATCGGCAAAGTACCGCCTCGTCATCGAATTGTCGCGCTTCATGTGTTCTCCGCTCCAATATGACTGCCGACCGTCACGGGACGGTGGATGACCACGCGGTGGTGTCACCTGACTCGAAACCATCGCTGAAGATGTCTTCGAGACCGAAGTCGATTTTGGCGAAGCCGACGTTTTCGTCTTGCGGATCGGCGGTGCTCGCCGGGAAGTAGTGGCGGCTGTCGCCCCATGCCATGTAGGCGACGCCGTCGATGACGTCGAGGCCGAGGTATTCACCGTATTGGTTGGGGTTGCGGCCAGGGTTGGCGGTGGTGTTGACGTTGGAGTAGGAGATGCCGGCGTTGTTGAATTCGGCGCTCGGCTGGCTGACCTGGATGTTGGCTTCGAAGGTCTCGCCACAGTCGATGGAGCGCGCGATGTAGTAGTCGGTCTCGCGGTTCGAGGTGGGGTCGTTGCGGGTGTCGTGCCAGCCGACGACGACGCTGCCATCGCTCTCGTCGACGACGAGCCAGGGATGGAATTGGGTGGTTTGGGTGCCGTCGTCGTTGATCATGACGGGGCTCGACCAGGTGGTGCCGTTGTTGTCGCTGTAGCGGAGGAAGACGTCGGTGGTGACGACGCCACCGGCGAGCCAATCGCTGAAGGCGACGTAGATGCGACCGTCACACGGGCCACCGGTGTTGTCGATGTCGATGCCGCCGAACGGGCTGATGCAGCGGTTGTCCTGCGCCGGCGGGCAGTTTTGGTTGCTGAAGCCGACCAGGTTGCCGTCCTGGACTTCGATCGGGTTGGACCAGGTGTCGCCGCCGTTGGTGGAGCGGGTGAAGTAGGTCTCTTCGTTGAAGCAGATCCCGATGCAGGTGAGGCTGTTGAAGATGACGTTGACGTCACCGTTGTCGTCGACCGCGATGTCGCATGCCAAATCGAGCGTCAAGGGTGAGGGCGCGGGGAGATCGACTTCGGTCCAGGTGACACCGTCGTTGTCGGAATAGGCGAATTTTTGGTTGTTTTGCCGGTCCCAGCACACATAGAGACGCTCGTAATAGGGGCTGGTGGGCGTGTTGTCGATGACGAGGAACTCCTTGTCTTCGAGCACATTGCTGCCAAAGCTGTCGGCGATCACACCCTGGGCGGTCCAGTTGGCGCCGCCGTCGGTGGATCGAGCGGTGACGATGGAGAATTCGGTGTTGCCATTGACACTGCACAGCAGCATGTAGGCGAAGAAGACCTCGTTCTGATCGTTCCAGTAGATGGCCGGATCGCTACCGAAGGTGCCACCGGCGCAGCTCAGGCCGTAGGCGCCGACGTCGGGCACACAGGTGTAGCTCCAGGTGTCGCCACCGTCGGCCGAGTAGAAAACCGCCTGGAGGCCGCTGGCCGAGCCACAGGTGCCACCGATGGTGTCCCAGCTGTTGGCGCCGGCGACGATCTGATTCGGGTTGTTGGGGTTGACGGCGAGCTGAATCTCGCCCTGGTAGCGATCGGGCGCGGGCATCTCGAGTGATGCGACGTTGCGGTTGGTGCCGACGTCGGCGCGTGTCGGACCCGTGGTGCCGGTGGTGGCTTCGTCGGTCGCTGGCGTGGCGGGCTCGGGATTGACCCTGGCGATCTCATCGAGCACGTAACGCACCTGCGTTTCACCGTAATGCTCTTTGGCCAGATCCTGGTGCATGTAGATCCAGCGGTAGTGCCATTCATGAATGTGACGCGGCACCATGTGTTCGTACACCCGTACCAACATGTCGATCTCGAGCAGCTCCTTGGGCGACATCGGGAGATATTCGAGATAACGCTCGATGGCCCGATCGTCGTCGAGTGCCTTGATGGCATCGCGCAGCTCGATGAAGGTCGCGTCTTTTTGCAGGGCTTTATAAGTCGGGGTGAGCTGTTGGCGCAGCTCGGACGGGGTCGGGACCTCCGTGGCGACGGCGGCGACTGGGCTGAGGAGAAGGACGGCGAGGAGGCTACGTAAACGAATCATGTGATCGCTCTCCATAGGTGCGATGGTGGGGACGCGTGGTCCATGCCACAAGTGTGGGAGCCAGCCGAGGGGTAGGTACGACTCTATTACGGCGCGTTCCGTCTGTGGTGTTTATTGAGAACGATCTCTCAGGTGCGGTGGTCTCTCGAGGAGCCAAACGAGAAAGAAGCGAGTGTGCGCCGGTGTAGTGCACGGGGTGCTCGCCCTTTTCGAGATACAAGACTGGCATGGGTGCATTGATTGCCGACGGTGAGCTGGCGATTGCGGAGGGCCCGGGACGGGGCATGAAGTAGTTGAATCATATTCGCTCCTAGAGTGTTTTTCGCATGATTGTTCGAGAGCTCTGTCTTCTTGTTGTGTGATTTCTCCTGGTTTTGAGGCTCCTCGCCAAGTCGATGCTCGAGTCTCAGAGTCTCGAAAGGACTGGGTTAGCCTCGCCGCGCGAGTGATTGGTCAGCAACTCGTGCTCGCGGGAACTACGAGGTTCACCTCTGAGGCTAGCTTGTCTAGCTGATCACTTGTGGAGACAAACCGTTTCATTGAAGGAGACAGCATGTTCGAGCGTGTGATTGGTGTTTCCGTTTTGCTCGTTTTCGTATTCGCACCTGCCGGGTTTTCCGCTGGGATTCCCGAGGTCCTCGAAGGCTTTCCAGGGCAAGCTTCGCCGCTGTGGGTAGAGCTTGGTACGGCTCTCGACTCGGATGGTGGGTTGAATCCAGATCTCTACCCGATCGGTCCTAGAAGGGTATTTCACAAGTGGATTTCGATGGAATCAGCGAAGGCGAATGATGGCTGTGTTTCATTGGGTCGAATCGTCGACTTCGAAGCGGCCAGGCAACCACGTTCCTTGACGTCAGTCGCTCGAGAATCGGACCGGATCGCGCGGATGTTGGTGACGGATCGGGAGATCGGACTCAACGGTCAAGGGCATCCGACCACGTTGTTTCGCGTCGAGCCGATCGAGGTCGTTCGTGGGCGAGCCTTCGAGCAGGATGCCTATTTCTTTGCCTTTCCAGTGGCGGAGTTGGTCATGGGCGACAAGCTCTTTTGCAAGACAGACGAGCGTTTCCCTCGGCTACCCGAGGTCGGAGAAGAGGTGTTCGTGTTCTTCGACAACCGGGACGTATGGGTCGATAGTTTTATCAACCTCACTTCCGAGCCTGGGCTCGTAATCCTAGGGCGTTCGGGATTCGTCGAGCTTGCAGCCCAGTTTCTCGAAGTTCCTGACGACAACCTGTCGACCGAACGGTCGGTCACCGAGTTGTCCCGACTCATTCGTGGACTTGGCGAGGAGGATCGCTGATGTCACGGATCTTCGCCATCTTGGGTTTGCTCTTTCTATCCTCGAACCCAGTCGTCCTGGGCCAGAGTTGTGCTGTCGACTCAGGCAACCCGTTTCCTGTGACCGGTCGAGAGGTTCAAGTCAATGTTCTTCTCGAAAGCTGGCCCGAAGAGAATCGTGCGAGTGCAAGTGTCGGGATCAACAATGCAATCGCGCGGTGGAACGACGATGCTTGCAACGAGGGTGGTGATGATTTCCCTAAATTCAGTCGTCAAGCGTCGGATTTCGAGCAACAGATTGAGGTCATGTACCTTTCTGGCAGCGGGAATCCGTATCCTCAGCACAACTCATCCGGATGTGCGGAGATTCAACCCTATTCCGATAATCTGTCGGTGATTACCTTTTGGGAAGAGAGGATTGAGGTCAACG
>JBCDBH010000344.1:0-6396 GCA_039184055.1 Acidobacteriota bacterium | reverse complement strand
GTAATTATTGCACCCTCCCATGCCGTACCCATACCCCCCTTTCGATCGTGACCTCGAAACCGACGATAGTATCTTTCTGTACAAATACAGATCACGTAAGAAGCCTGATCGAGCTCGTCCAACATCCACCTAGGCCAACCCTGCACTGGAGCTCCGAAGACAAACTGATCGAGATAAGCATCCACTCCTTGTTCCCGAAGCCACTGGGCCAGCGTTAGGACCGCATCCATATGTGTAGAAGAATCATGACTAGAGCTCAGGAACACTCTCATTGATATCAACCATTCAACAGTTTGAGAAAACTAAACCTAGGTTCCTGTACTTGTGTCACAGTTACTATAGTCGCGGTTTCCGTCTTGGTCCATGACTAGAGTACAAAACAGGAGCAGAACGTGTAGACAGCTCAGGTCAGTATCAAAGGTCTTCATCACGGGCTCCACGTGCGATGGCATCTTCGATGTCGTCGAGGCTCAAAGGAGCGACCTCCGCGGGTCGGCGGAGCCGATGATGGGTCAAGAAGTCATCGATGGTGTAGCCGGTCCTTCTCTTGGGCTCGTCGTTTGAATCGAGTGCGATCAACTCGATTCGCCGACCGAGCAAGGGTCGAAGCTCGGGCAAGGCCTCCGCCATGGCTTGGTCGACTGTCTTTTTCAATTTGATGGCGTTCATTGCAAGCCCTTCGAAAAGTGGTGCATTCGTAACGAAGTCTATAAGATCATGAGGTGCGCGTAAACGAGGCGGAAGAGCCGACGACTCGTCGCATTTTGCATTGCGATATGGACTGTTTTTACGCCGCGGTCCATATGCGAGACGATCCGTCTCTACAGGGTTTGCCGGTGGTGATCGGCGGCTCGCCTCAGGGTCGCGGGGTGGTGGCGGCGGCGAGCTATGAGGCGCGTGAATATGGCATCCGATCGGCGATGCCGGCGGCGCAAGCGGTGCGACGATGCCCGCACGCGGTGTTCATCAAACCGGAGTTTTCGCGCTATCGCGACGAGTCGAAACTGATCTTCGCGATCTTTCGTGAGATCACGCCGGTCATTCAACCGGCGTCGCTCGACGAGGCGTATCTCGACGTCACCGAGCATCTCGGTGACCACGGCTCGGCGACGGCGGTGGCACAGGAGATCCGTCGACGGGTGCGAGCGGAGCGTGATCTGACGGTGTCGGTGGGCGTGGGGCCGAATCGACTGGTGGCGAAGATCGCCTCGGATTACGACAAGCCGGACGGGCTGACAGTGGTGCCACCTCATCGGGTGCAGGCGTTTCTCGATCCACTTCCGGTGCGAGCGCTGCACGGAGTGGGACCGGCGACGGAAAAGGCGCTCGGGGCGCTCGGGATTTCGACCGTGCTCGAGCTCCGCCAGATCGAGGCGGACGTGCTCACCAAGCGCTTTGGTCGTCACGGCGGGGTGCTCTATCGCTATGCCCGAGGCGAGGACGACCGACCGGTGCGAACCTCGCGTGAACGCAAGAGCCTCGGTCACGAACGCACCTACGCCGAAGACATTCGCTCGCTCGAAGCAATGGATCACGAGCTCGAACGACTCGCGGGCATGGTGGCCGACGGGCTGAGCGAGCGAGGCATCGCCGCGCGCACGATCACGGTGAAGGTGCGTTATCCCGACTTCACCACCCTCACTCGAGCACGCTCGCTGCCCTTCCCCACCGCGCAAGCCGAACGCATCACCCAGCTGGCTCGCGAGCTGCTCCGGGTGACCGAGGCCGGCGAGCGTGGCGTACGCTTGCTCGGGGTCACCGGCTCGGGACTCAGCGCGGGCGGCGCCGAGCAGCTGATGCTCTTCTGATCAGGCCGGGATGCATGAGCGCAGGGACGAATTGGTAAAGTCGCCGTCATGAGCTTCGATCAATTCACCGGCACCGCCGATTATCTCGCTTCCCCCGAGCTCCGCGACGCGGTCAATGTCGCCATCGCTCTCGAACGACCTCTCCTGATCAAGGGTGAGCCCGGCACTGGCAAGACCCGGCTCGCCGAGGCCATCGCCGAAGATCTCGGCCATACACTCGATATTTGGAACGTCAAATCGACCTCGAAGGCCAAAGACGGCCTGTACGTTTATGACACCGTCGCCCGTCTCAACGACGCACGCTTCGGCGATCACGACGTGCGTGACATCGGGCGCTACATCAAGTTCGGCCCGATGGGCCGGTCGCTCAAGAGCCAGCAGCGGGTGGTGTTGTTGATCGACGAGATCGACAAGGCCGATATGGAATTTCCCAACGATCTGCTCCACGAGCTCGATCGGATGAGCTTCACCGTCGACGAGACCGGTGAGCGGGTCGACGCCCACGTGCGACCGATCGTGCTGATCACGTCGAACAATGAGAAAGAGCTGCCCGACGCCTTTTTGCGCCGCTGCGTCTTTCACTACATCGCGTTTCCGGACGAAGCGCTGATGGCCGATATCGTCAAAGTCCATCATCCCGAGCTCGAAGACAAGCTGCTCGAGCAGGTGCTGGTGGCCTTCTATTGGCTGCGTGATCAACCCGAGGTACGCAAGCGTCCGTCGACCAGTGAGCTGATCGATTGGATCGCTGCCCTGCGCCGCGCCGGGATCAGCGCCGAGAAGATGGAGAAGGATCTACCGTTTCTCGGTGTCCTGCTCAAACGCGAGCAAGACCTCGACGCCATCCTCACCCGTCGTCGGGGCAATCGCGCCACCACCTGGCGTCATTGAGGCCGCGATGTTCATCGGTTTTCTCTTCCATCTCCGCACCGCTGGTCTCGGCGTCACGATCACCGAATACCTCGCCTTGGTGCGTGCTCTGGTGGACGGGCATGCACGCGCCGATCTCGGCGTCTTCTATCACCTGGCGCGCGCGCTCTTGGTGAAACGCGAAAGCGATTACGACACCTATGATCGCGCCTTCGCGTCGTATTTCGGCGATCTCGATGCTCAATTCGAGCTCGACGACGAGCTGCTCGAGTGGTTGCAAAACCCCGTCCTGCCGCGTGAGCTGAGCGACGAAGAAAAAGCCGCGCTCAAAAGCCTCGATCTCGACGAGCTGCGGTCGCAATTTCGTGAGCGGCTGGCCGAACAGGAAAAACGACACGACGGCGGTAGCAAGTGGGTCGGCACCGGTGGCACCTCGCCCTTTGGCCACGGCGGTACAAACCCCGCCGGGATTCGGGTCGGGGGCACAGGTGGCGGACGCTCCGCCGTCCAGGTGGCATCCGACCGTCGCTTTCGGAATTTGCGTAACGATCGCGTGCTCGACACCCGTCAGATCGGTATGGCGCTGCGTCGGTTGCGCAAGCTCGGCCGTGACCAGGGCCCCGAAGAGCTCGATCTCCCCGCCACCGTCGACAAAAGCTCACGCGAAGCCGAGATCGACCTCGTCTTCGCACCCGAGCGTCGCAACCGGGCCAAGCTTCTGCTGCTCCTCGACGTCGGTGGCTCGATGGATCCCCACGCCGATCTCAGCGAGCGTCTGTTCAGCGCCGCCCACGCCGCCAACCACTTCCGTCATTTCGAAAGCCGCTTCTTTCACAACTGCGTCTACGAGACCCTCTACACCGACATGCAACAACGGGTCGGCGAGCCCACCGAAGAGCTGCTCCGCAAAATCGATCGCACCTGGAGCATCATCCTGGTCGGCGACGCCTGGATGAGCCCATTCGAGCTCACCCACGCCGGTGGCGCCATCGATCTATGGCATCACAACACCATCACCGGTCTCGACTGGCTACGCAAGCTCCGCGACCGCTGCCCGCGAAGCGTCTGGCTCAACCCCGAGCCCCGACGCATCTGGCACGCCCCGAGCGTCAAGATCATCCGCAGCGTCTTTCCGATGTTCGAGCTGACTTTGGATGGCTTGGGTGAAGCGGTGGATGTGCTGTGCGGGCGACGGGCGAACGAAGCGGAAGCCGGTATCGCGGCGGCGATGGTGAACTAGTGGAGGGTTGAGGGAAACAACACATGCCACTCGTTCTTCAGAGGACTCCAACAACGGAGTCGACAACCTGGAGACAACAGCATGTCTACTTCCTCGAGTTCTCCTTTCCGACAGCCTTGGCGAGTCTGGCTCACGTTCCTGATACTCGCCCTCCTCAGCGTTCCGCTGCTGGCGGATCCACCGATTTCGGTCGATGTCGAAATCGACCGGGTGGCGCCGCTCAAGGACGGTGATTTGGTCTACATGAGAATGGCCGGGCTTCAGTTCGGCGACTCGACCACCGGCCGCCTGGCGGTCGATCTCTTCCTGCAGAACAACGAGAACTTCCCGGTAACGATTGACGAGGTGCGAATCGACTTCTTCGATCCGGTGATGCCACCACGGATTCTCTCGGCCGGCCTGGGCATGCGCTGCCCCTTCCCGGGCAACAGCCTGTTGATCACCCAGGCGGATGGTCTCGACCTGCCGGCCAATACGCTGTGCCGGCTGGTGTTGACCAGCGATCCGGTGTTGGCCCTGCCGGCACCGGCGCAGGCTCAGATCACCGTCTCGTTCGTCGGGATCCAGAACACGCTCGCCGATCAGGTCCGAGACCTTGTCTCGCACCAATCGACGGGCGCGCCCCAGGGCTATCTCTTCCCGGCAAAGAGTCAGGACCTCGCTCCGGGTGAGTTCTGGTCGGCCGGCAGCACGGGACCGACCTCGAACCATCGCTCGGGCGCCAGCAATGACGACATGGTCTTCGCCTACGACATGATCGTCCGTCGTTGGGATAGCGGCACCAGCCAGTGGCTACAGTCGCATCCGCCCGATCCGGGCGAGGTCGACCCGCTCGACACCAACGAGGACTACCTCATCTGGGGCAAACCGATCTACGCCATGGCCGATGGTGTCGTCACGAACTGCAACTCGGGCTTTCCGGATGACCTGATCGATCAAGACATGGGCGACACCGCCAATTCCTTCACCATTCAGCACGGAAACGAGCTCGCCAGCTATGTCCATCTACGCAACGGCTCGGTGAATCAGTCGATCTGCTTTCCGGGTGCGATGGTCGAGGCGGGGGAATTCCTCGGTGAGGTCGGCAACTCCGGCCTGAGCTCGTTCCCTCATCTCCACCTTCAGGTGACCCGCAACGGCGATCCGATGCCGCTGCAATTCCGTGATGCCTTCGTGATCGAGCGCGACAACGCCTTCGTCGATCCGCCGTCGGGCAACTCACCGTGGTTTCCGATGTTGGGACATGGCTACACCTGGACCGGCACGGCTACCTGGCCGGGCCCGATGATCCGACGAGGTGATCGGTCGATCGGCTATCAGGTGGTCGAGACCGAGATCGCCCTACCGAGGTTGAGCCGGCCGCTTACCGCGTCGCGTCGCGACAACGGTGATCTGCTGGTCCTGTCTTGGGATCTCGACAGCGACGCCGAGTTCACTCCGGTCGGGATCGATGGGGGCGGACAGGTCGGTGAGATGGCGCTCACCGTGCCCAACGGCACGCAAGACGCCGCTCTCGCGCTGATCACGGGCGGTGGCTCGCTCAAGCTGATCGCGTACGATGTCGAGACGAACAACCCCACGCTGGCGCGCACCGCTGAGCACACCTCCAACCCGGTGACCGGAGTCGCGGCGTCCCCAGGCCCGTTCAACGACGGCGTGCTGACCTTGATCCGCACGCAATTCGGTAATCACAAGGTAATCGCCTGGCGGGTGGACCCGGAAGCCGGGGTCATCCAGCGTCGAGGCGAAGAACCAGGTGGCGCGGTCGACGCCCTCGCGATCACCAACACCTTCGCCTTCCCAGGTGCGGTGACCGCGGTGCAAACCAATACCAATCATCTCGAGCTGTCGACCATCGAGGTGCAAAACAACGGCTGGGCCTTGAACCGTATCGACACCTACACAGACGATGCGATCGAAGACGTCGACATCGCGCGGGTCGGATACACGCCGAATTTCCAGGATTTGGTGGTGACCGCGTCGCGAACGTCGGGTGGCAGCCTCGAGCTGATCTCGTGGGCGATCCATCCAGCGGGTGCGATCACCCGTCTCGACGACATCAGCGCCGGCACGGTCGGTGAGGTGGAGCTCGCCGTGATGTCCGATCAGCACGTGGTCACCTCGGTGACCGACGCCGGTGGCGAGCTCAAGCTGATCGCCTGGCACGTCGCTGGCGATGGCACCTTCACCCGTCGTGGTGAGATCGAAGCGGGAGCGGCTTCGGGGATCGCGCAGAGCGACCTCAACAGCAACTTCGGCTTCATCCCCGCGACCACGGTGAGCGCGATGACTGAAACCTCAGGCGACATCAAACTGATCGCCTGGCAGGTCGAGCTGAACGACTGATCGGACCGAGTGGCTTCCCTCGCCGCCAGGGCGACGGAAGCCTGTTAAGTTAACCGATCAACGGGAGATTTTACCGAATCCACCCAAGGCGGTGGCGGGGCGGCAAAGGGCGTTAGCGGCGACCCGGTCAGT
>JBCDBH010000343.1:0-6405 GCA_039184055.1 Acidobacteriota bacterium | reverse complement strand
GCGTGGTCTCGACGGTGAGAGTTCCTTTGAGCCTTATCCTCTCTTCACACGGATCAACACGCGTTTCACGGGTGAGCAGATCTTTGCCGAGGAGGCTTCCGAGGCTGACCTGGAGCAGATCATGCGAGGCATGGAGACGCTGCTCGAGAACGTTGCCGCAATCTTGTTTCTGTCCAGAATCCCAGGGCCTCTAGGCCGGCACTTCATACGCCGACACGATATGAAGTTGGCTCGGTTCCATACCTTTCTCGATGGGGTGATCACCAAGCTCGGAGCTCGTTCCGATTTCATTTCGACCGAGGCTCGATCACGTCCGGATCGCCGCTTGCTCGTCGAGGAAGTCGGCACGCTGTTCATGGCTGGAGTCGAAGCCAGCGCGACCACGGCGACGTGGGCGCTTTACGAGCTGTCGCGACATCCCGAGATCCAACAAGCCTGTCGGAACGAGATTCGCGACGCGGTGGGTGATCGAAGGTTACGTGCCGAGGATCTTCGCTCTCTCCGCACGGTCATCGATGTCGTTCGGGAAGCACTACGTCTCTATCCTCCGGTTCCGCTTTTGAACCGTAGGCCGACTCGCCCCGTCGAGCTCGGGGGTTATGACTTCAAGCCCGAGGACGAGCTCGCGGTTGCAACGGTGCTGATCCAACGTCACCCGGAGGTTTGGCCGGAGCCACATCGCTTCAAGCCGGAGCGTTGGCGTGCCTTGGGACCCAACCCCAGAGGCTGGATACCCTTCAGTGCCGGGCCTCGCAACTGTATTGGCGAAGATCTCGGTTTGATCGAATCGGCCATCCTCTTATCTCTCATCCTTCAACGCTTCGAAGTCTTGCCCGATCCGACTACAGCCGTGCTCGCCGAGCGCCCCAAATTCAAAATCGTTTTACAGCCACGTGAGGGCTTTCGTCTGCGTCTCGAGCCGATCTGACTCGAGCTTCCAGGGGCGAATGAGAAGGCTACGAGGCGGTTTTCGTTTGGGTCTGCGCGCGGGTCGAGAGGGATCTTGGTACTGACGTCACGCTGACGTCAGTGCGACTTTGACGTCAATAAGCTCTCGATGAAGAGCATTGATACTCAGATTATGAGATGAATCTCTGGCATGGGCGTTGCTGTCTCTTCCCGTGAACCTGAGGACGGGTTCGTGACAAGAAAAGGAAGAGGTCATGTCGAAGTTTGCACGTATTGGTTTGTTTGTTGTGTTGTCGCTGGTTGTCATGGCGACGTCGAGCTCCGCTGCCGAGGAGCTCTTCACCCTGCAGATGCTCACCCGCTCGTCGAATGAGGCGGCGGTGGAAGCATGGCGGGTCAATGTGGATCCGACGCCGCTCGAGCGTGGCGCCGAGAGCCTGGTCTTCGATCTTTTCGATGGTCAGCGTCATGTCGTGACCCGTACCGAGGTCGAGCGACGGGGCCGTGGTGATTTGGTCTGGCGAGGTGAGCTCGAAGACGGTGGGCAAGCGGTGCTCACCCTCAAGCATGGTCACGTGGTGGGAGCGCTGTTCACCGACCATGGCACCTACGAGCTGATCACCAGCCCGGAGGGGCAGATCTTTCAGAAGCTCGATCCCTGGGCGGCGCCACCCTGTGCCAACGAGGGTCATGTGCACGAGCACAAGCCTGCGCGCTCGGTTTTCGGACTCGGGACTCGACCGGTCGTGGACACCGAGCCGACGGTCGCGGCGCGTAATCGCACCAACATCGACGTCATGATCATGTATACGGTCGACGCGCTTTTGGGTGCCGGGGGTACATCGGCGATCGAAGCGACGGCACAAAGCGCGGTCGACATGGCCAACACGGCCTTCGTCAACAGTGGCACCGTGGCTTTCTTTACCTTGGTGCACACCGCTGGAGTCATCCATTACAACGATTCGGGTGACCTGGTCGCCGACCGCAACTGGGTGACCAACGACGCGACCGTGGCCTTGCTGCGCGACGCGTACAAAGCCGACCTCGTGGGGCTACTGGTCGAAGACGGCGGTGGCTATTGTGGCGTTGCCCATCTGATGAACGGCGACGACGATCCCTCGACCTTCGGTGACTATGGTTTCCAGGTCACCGCGCGCAGTTGCGCGGTGGGCAACCTCAGCTACGCTCACGAGCACGGGCACAACATGGGGCTGTGGCACGACAGAGGGGTGTTGGGCAGCAATCCGAATACCATCTACGACTGGTCGCACGGACACGTCGTGGACGGAAAATACCGGACGGTGATGGCTTATCCGTCGACCTGCACGTCGGGCTGTTCCCGTGGGCCTTATTTTTCGAACCCCGGGGTGATCCACCAGAACGTCGCGACCGGAGTCGTGAACGAGGCCGACAATGCGTGGACCATCGACCTGATCGCCGGTTACACGGCCAACTATCGCAGCTGTAGTGGCAACAACAGCCTGAACTTCGGCACCGCGACCGTCCAAGACAGCTACAGCACGACATCGCTGAGCGGTGTGTGTTTGCCACGTGTCGTGATGGGCCCGGCCTCGCATAACGGCGGGGATCCCGGCACCCTTCGCTTGCGCAATGTCGGGCTCGGGTCTTTTCAGCACACCTTTCAGGAATGGGACTATCTGAACGGCTCACACGGCAACGAGACCGCGGGTTGGCTGGCGGTACCGGACGGTGCTTCGAGTCTCGGCTCGCTCGACGTCGAATCCGGCAGCATCTACATCGATGATCACGGCAGTACCATCGTCTTTTCGCGGAGTTTCTCCTCGCCTCCCGTGGTCATCGCCTCGGTCACCACCGAGAACGAATCATCGGCGGTCACGACGCGGATCCACTCGGTGGTCAACGGTGGCTTTCGTATCGAGCTGCAAGAGCAAGAGAGCGCGGGTGCGCATAGCGAAGAGGTGGTGCATTGGATCGCTATCGAGCGTGGCACCACCACGGTCAACGGCAAGACGTTGATCGTCGGTCGCACCGGCACCGAGGTCGACGAAGACTGGTTCACCATCAATTTCGGGCAGAGCGTGAGCAACCTGACGTTTCTGGCCGCGATGCAGACCATGAACGGTGCCGACCCCGCGACGCTGCGCTACAAGAGCCTGTCGGGATCTTCGGTCAAGGTGAGAGTCCATGAGGAGAAGTCGGAAGACAACGAGACGGGTCACAACAACGAGGTCGTCGGATATATCGTGATCGGTGATTGATCGCGCGAACGGTACGAAAAAGGCGGCTCGAAGGAGCCGCCTTTTCTTTTTCTGTCACCCGGTGCGAGACCGGCGTCGCCAGCTCGTTACGGGGTGCCGATGACGATGTAGCCGACCACTTCGTTGATGTGACCGACTTCGCTGTTGGCCGACTGTTCTTCGTCGACCTGGACCTCGACGCTGGTCGAGGTCAGGTTGCGGTGACGCAGGGTGGCGGTGTCGCCACCGTTGGTCGTTTGCATGGCGGCGACGAAGGTCGGGGTGCCGACGGCCTGCCCGAAGTTGATGACCTCCCATACCTCGTCGACGGTGTTGCCGGTACGACCGACCACCAGCTCGTTGTTGCCGAAGACGGTGGTGCCGATCTCGATGGCGATCCAGTCGACCCGCTCGGCGGCGTGAGTCTGGTTGTTGGCTTCTTCTTCCTCGAGCTGCACCTGGAAGCTGGTCGCGGTGACGTTGCGGATCCGGGTGGTGACCGGGGTGGCGTCGTTGTTGCTCGCCACCTGGGCGATGACCACCGGCGCGGCGGAGAAGGATTGCGCGAAGCTCACCGTGGTCCAGGCGTTGGTGACGTTGGCGCTGCCGGCGTCGGCGTCGAGGCTACCGAGAGTCTGGGCGCCTGCGTCGAGGGCGATGTAGCCGAGCTGCTCGTTGGCGTGGAGCCCGTCGAGGTACTCCCACTCGATGATCTGGTGCACGAAGCTGGCGTTGCTGACGCTGCTCAGACGAGTGGTGGTGGGCTGACCCCCGGCGAAACCCGGTGGGCCGGCGACGACCCGCGCGGCGCTGAAGCCGGAGAGGTTGACGGTGCGGACGCGCTCGTCGCTGACCACCATGTCGTGCTGGATCTGCTCACCACCGCCACCGCCGGCGTTCACTCCTACCAGGAGCTCGTAGAGCTGAGCTTCGTTGTTCGGCCCGCCGACTTCGACGTAGTAGGTGCCGGCACCGGAGAGTGCGACGCCGGTGGTGCTTTCGGCGTTGCCGGCGCCGGTGGCGTCGATGCTCGCCAGCACCGTGGAACCATTGGTGTCGAGGATGTCGAAACGCAGGTTCTGGTTGTCGAGCGCGTTGTAGTTGGTGCCCGGCGAGCAGCTACCGTTGGCGTTCTGGGGCCCGGAGAGATAGGTGCTACCGATCGGCGTGACCGTGACGTCGAGGGTCGAGGCGCCACCGACCGAGAAGGCGAAGACATCGGTGTCGCTGTTGTCGTCGACGCTGATGGTGTCGACCGCGACGCTGTTGCCGGCGCCGATCGAGCCGAGGTTCGAGGCGGTGCCCGGGGTGTCGTTGTTTTCGAGATCGTCACCGTAGCCACGGTTGGTGGCCAGAATGTCGTCGAATTGCGGACCGTCGAAAGCGAAGGAGATGAACGGCTCCATCAGCTTGGTCTGGTTGACCGGGCAGACGTGACGCAGACCGAGACCGTGACCGTGCTCGTGGGCCAGGGTGTTGCGCAAACCGAGCGAGTTGTTCGACGTGTTGTTGTAGAAGTTGTCGCCACTGTCGAGCACCATGTCACCGAAATTCGGGAAGAAGTTGTAGGCGAGCACGTTCGAGTTGCCGTCGATGAAATGCGCCGAGATGCGCACGTCGCCCCGCACGCCGAGCTGACCGGCGGCGATGTTGGTCGAGGTCCACGGTGAGCCGTCGTCGTTGGGCTCGTAGACGTAGTCGACCCCGGTGAGCTCACCCCAACGATCGAAGATGCCCTGGAAGATCGGCAGCCACACGGCTTGGCTTCCATAGATGCCGTTGAGCCAGGCGTTGAGGTTGGAGGGTGAGGTGGGCTCGCCGTTGTAGCCGAAGATGCTGGTGCCGTCGGGCACGATCGACCAGGTGATGGTGGTGAGGTCGCCCTGACCGAGACCGCCGCCATCGGTCGCGGTGGAGCTCCAGCGCTGGTTGTCGGCGAAGGTGAAGCGGCTCATCGCCGAGTCGAGCGAGTGCTCGAGGTGGCCCTCGTGAAAACGGGCGTGGGCCTGGGCGACCAAAGCCGGGTCGCTACCCGGAGCGAAGCAGGCCATCGGCACGAGCTGGTCGTCGACGTGCTCGTCGGCCGGGCCGGCGACGAGGATCGTGGGGATGAGAAGGAGAGCGGCGAGGACGAGGACGGGACGAACCATGGACTTCATGACTTCTCCATATGACGTGACAAGGCGGTCGTTGTGCACGACGATGCACAATGGGGCTTATCTCAGCAGCCTGCTAGCCAGCCGGCGGGGCAACTCGCCGAGCGTGCGTGGGAAAGCAAAGAGACTTGTCTAGGTCATAGAGCAGGAACCGTGCCATTTATCCCTTCTGCGATAGAGGGCAATCGGAGTGAATTCCATGTCTTCTTTCTCGTTATGTTGAATCGTAGTTCTCAATATTGAGAATATGATCGTCTCAGTTGTGAGAATTATTGATATGTGAGAATCGTGTATCGCTCGGAGCGACAACCGGTCCGCCCAAAAGAAAACGGGGTGAGCCGAAGCCCACCCCGTCGTCGTTTCACGATCGGTCGTCAGCGACCGATACGCGGTTCAGATCACGGCTCGCAGATCGAGACGTCGTCGATGCCACCTTCGACCAGGTCGCCCGGGCCGGCGCCGTCGGAGACGCGGACACGGAGCACGACGTTGCCGGAGATACCGTTGACACCCGCGGCGGTCCAGGCGGCGTTGTTCTGGACGTCGCCGATCGACACGAAGGAGGTGTAGCTGGTGCCACCGTTGGTCGAGTACTCGAGCACGAAGTAGTCGTCGCCCGGGTCGTCACCGGCGTCACGCTGACCGTGGAAGTAGTTCACGGCCAGGTTCGAGGCGGTGGTGACGTTGAAGGTCGGCGAGGTCAGCACGCACTCACCACCGTCGACGTCGGCGTTACCGGCCGAGGTGTTGGTGGCGGTGAAGAGGGCGTTCGAGCCGCTCGCCGCGCCACCGACCTGGGTGGTCACACCGCTGTTGGTCTGCTGCGTCGGGTTGCCGAGCACGAAGGTACCGGTGGAGCAGCTGCCACTGGTGGTCCAGCCGGTGCCGGCGCCCGCGCCTTCGAAGTCGTCGTCGACGGTGCAGCTGCCACCGCCACCCGGGGTGTCTTCGAAGATGCGGACGTTACGGAAGCGGCTGTTGTTGTTGAGCGCGCCCGCGTCCTTGTCGTTGACCAGGACGAGGAAGAAGCTCGAGCCGGTGTAGTACTGACCGACCGGGATCTGGTAGGTGGTCCAACCGCTGACGTAGTTGTCGAAGTCGGTGATGCCGTAGTTCTGGGT
>JBCDBH010000342.1:0-6420 GCA_039184055.1 Acidobacteriota bacterium | reverse complement strand
TCGATCTTTCCGGCACCTTCAAGCTCGATCTCAACAATCTCGAGATCGGTCAGCTGTCACAGTTCGCCGGTGATTTCGATGGCGATGGGCGGGCCGATTTCGTCCAGATGGGACGGGGCAAGAAGGTCGGTATCCACCGTGGCCAAGAAGGTTGTCGGTATCCGGCGAAGCCTGATCTGGTGATCGAGCTCGCCAACGAGCCTCGTGACCTCAGCCTGGTGATCATCCGCGATCTGGACGGCGACGAGCTTTCCGATCTGCTGGTGATCCAACCTCAGGGTAGTGACGATCCGAACGAAACGTCACCGATTCGACTCGATCTCTACATGAGCTCACCCGGGGGTGCGCGATGAGCCCGGTCCGTACGTTCTTCGTTGTCAGCCTGATGCTCGTCGCCCCTGGTCTGATCGCCCAAGAAGGCCAGCGATCGATCGAAGCCGGCGCTTCAGCGCAGGATGGGGTTACCACGCAACAGACCGTCGTGGTGAAGGACGAAAAGCCGCCACCGCCGGCCGGCGTCTTTCGGGCCGCTGGCGATCTCGATGTTGTCGTGCCTGGACGGCTCTACGATCATGTTCTAGCACGCGACGGTGGCAAACGGTACGTGGTGATGTTGATCGGCGAGCCTCCCGCCCAGGCCGATGAAAGCGGCGAGAAAGACGGTAAGAAGACTCGTCGCGTGGTCGCCGTCGATCTGGCTGGTGACGCTTTGATCACCCTGCACGATGAGCTCCCGGAGCATACCCGCATGCTCTATCGTCGCGACGTCGATGGCGACGGCAACGACGAGCTCTTCGCGCTCCGCCGAGGCGCGCTCGACGCGCTCGGAACCGTGACGACACCCGCGCGGCGTCTCACGCTCGACCTCCCCGGCGCCGATCCACGTGGCGAGCCTCGAACCGGGCTCGGCACCACCGCTCCCGAGGGCGCTCCGTTGATCGTCGGCGCGAGTGGTCGCCTATGGCTGATCGAGCCGGTCGACGGCCGGCTCCAAGTCACCGGTGAGCACGCTCTGCCAACCGAGGCGCGTCGTCGTCGCGGCGGGATCGAGCTCACGTCGCCCAAGCTCACTACCATCTGGCGCGCCGATGGCTCGCCACTGATCGCCGCTGGACCCATCAGCGACGGTCGCCAACGTCTGAAAACCGTCTTGATCGATCCGAGCGCCCCCGAAGACGAGCGCCGCAGCGAGATCTTCTCGCTCCTTCCAGGGGCCGAGCGGGTCGAAGAGAGTTGGTATGGGCTCTTCGCCGGGCGACCACGCTTGCTCGTCACCACCACCGATGCGGAGCGGATCGGTATCTTCGACGACAAGACCGTACGGCTCTTTCCGCTGCTCGGTGACCGCACCCGTGCCGGACGCTCCCCCAGTCTCAAGGCGCAAACCGAGGTCAAACGCTGGAACGACCTCCGCCCCGCGATCGCCGACGTCAATCGTGACGGCAAAGACGATCTTCTGCTGATGCAGCAAGCCGATCTGAGCGGTAACGATCTGCTCGTCGAGGCTTATCTCGGCAAAGGCACCGGTCGTTATGAGCCACGGACACGCAAATCCGAGCTCGATGACGCGGACCACGTGCGCCTGGTCGGCGATCTCGACGGCGACGGTCACGGTGACCTTCTCGAGCATCGTTCCGGTGCGCTCGTCTTGCATCGTGGAGTCGATCATCGACGTCGTGTCGTCGACAAGAAGCCCGGCTGGACCCGACGTCTCGACGACCTCGCGCGTGGCACGGGCTCGCCGTATTACACCTATTTCACGATCATCGACCTCGATCGTCGCGCCCTGCTCATGACCCGTCGTAATGATCGTGGCCACGGGCGCGTGCGGATCGTGACGATGGATGGCCCGTGAGGCTGAAAAAGGCATCTCGTGTCGATCGGATTCTTGATCGGCACGAGGCAGCGCCCAAGCGGAAGCGCGGTGGTGTAGCATTCACGCTATGCGTTTGCACTCGAGACTCTTCCTCATCCCGATCCTCTATCTTGCCCTCACCGCCCAGGGCCCGACCGGCGACCCGCTCTACGGCACCTGGGAAGGTGGCTTCCACGTTCCGCCCGAGACCTTCACGTCCTTGGTGCAGTTGCCACAAGGCGTGCAGCTCGACCTCACCACCGCGGTCACCCAGACCTTTCGTGCCGACGGTACCTTCGACTCGAAAAACGACATCACCCTGAAGGTGCTCCAGGCCGGCAACGACAACACGCTCCGGATGCGGATGACCGCCTCGGGCACCTGGGCGCTCGAAGGTGAGACCATCACCCAAACCACCCAAAGCCAAGAGATCGTTCCGGTCGGTGACATGACCGAGCAATACCTGCAGCGCGCCCCGGGCCTGATGAATATGTTCCGTGTGCCCGAGGGCCACGCGAGCACCTATACCCTGATGTCGGTCGACGCCAACAGCCTCAACCTCTATCTCGACGATCTGGGCGCTGATTTGTTGATGACCCGTAGCGAGTCGTGATGTCGCGACGGCGTTTGGCGCTCCTCCTTCCGCTCATTGCGCTGCTCACCATGGCGCAGGGCCCACGCGACAGCATGGTCGGCACGTGGGACTTCACCACGTTCATTTCGGCCGAGGAATTTCGCGCCAACGCCACGTCGCTCGCCGACGGCATCGAGATCGAGATGGCGATGATCGGTAGCCAGACCTACCGGGACGACGGCACCTACGTCTCCGATGTCGATGTCACGCTCACGATCGTCACCGAAGATGGCCGGTTGCCGCTGCATTTCAACACCACCGACCAGGGTACGTGGCAGCTCGAGGGCGACCTCATCACCGAGGTTCTCGAAGAAGGCACCCTGACGCCGATCGATGACAACACCAAGGCTTTTCTCGCCGACGTCCCGGCGATCGCCGAAGGTCTCCGTCCGAGCCCCGGTCAAAAAACCGAGAGTCGTCTGGTGTCGATTTCACCGGTCGAGATGACCACCCGTCTCGAGAACGCCGAGACCTCGATCGTCTTTACCCGCTCGCCGTGACCTGGCTCCTGCTCCTCGTCCTGCTGACCAACCCGGGCGACAGTCCGCTGGTGGGGATGTGGGACGGTGAGCTCGAGATGTCGGAATACGAGCTACGTCAGGCCGGGTTGATACCCGATCACCTGAACGTGACGTTTCGTCGCACCTGGCGACAGACCTACCGAGCCGACGGTCGGTATCGCTTCGACGGAAACGTGCTTCTGACCTATGGCAAGCCGAGCAGCGAGATGAGCTTCGCCATCGAGGAAACCGGCGCCTGGACCGAGACGGGTAACGTCGTGACCGAAACCGCCGACGACTACAGACTCGACAACGAGACGGCGGTCGAAGCGCTGTTGTCGCGACATTCCGAGCTCGAAGAGCTTCTCGTCGTCGCGCTCGGTCATTCCAAGTCCTACTCCATCCACGGCACACCGAATGACGACACCGTCGAGCTGTCTTTTCCCGAGCTTCGGCGGGTCATCGCCCTCACTCCCTTCCCGCCCCGTCACCCCCTCGAAGTCGAGGGCGACGTACGGCCCCCGGTAAAGCTGCGCACCGACCAACCGCACTACACCGAGGAAGCACGCAAAGCGCGAATCAGCGGAGTCGTCGTGGTTCGAGCGGTGATCAGCACCGACGGCCGCGTCACGTCGGTCGAAATCGTGCAAAGCCTCGACGAGGGTCTCGACCGAGCCGCCGCCGATGCGATCCGAGGCTGGATCTTCGAACCCGCGACCCTCGACGGTCATCCCGTGCCCGTCTACCACAACCTTTCCGTCAACTTTCAGCTGCAGTAACCGTCCGACGTGGCGCGTCCTCAACGCCTCGGAAGGACTAAAAAAACCATAAAAAAACGCGGGTTCGGCCGGAGGAGATGAACCCGCGTTGACGAGAGAGGGACCCAAAGTACGACGCATGGGGACACGTCGCTTTCTTTGGCTCTTGTTGTGGAACGCTTCAAGGAAAAGTGGCTAGGGTCTCCCTCCTCGTTCAAGCAGCACGGACGCGGCTCAAGCCGCCGTCAACGTTCCAAATTTGTCCGGTGACCCAGGTCGCTTGGTCGCTCAACAACCAAGCCAGCAGGCCCGCAATGTCGTGTGGCTGACCGATCCGCCCCAAAGGATGAAGCGCCTTGGAGTGCTCGAGAGCGGCGGGTCGTGAAGTGATTTTGTCGGCAAGGGGTGTATCGACGAGCCCGGGACCGATGGCGTTGACGCGTACGCCCCAGGTGGCGTAGGTGGCGGCAGCGCTTCGGGTGAGCCCGGCCACGCCGCCTTTGGCCGCCGCGATCGCTTCGTGATTGGCGAGACCGATCTCGGCGGCTGCGGTCGACATCAGGATGATCGAGCCGCCACCGGCTTTGCGTAGAGGCCGTACCGCCGCGCGGACGACGGCAAAGGCGGTGATCAGATTCGTCGCGATGACATCGTCGAGCTCGTCACGCTTGGTCAAATGCGCCGGCTTGAGCAGGATCGAACCCGCTAGATTGACGACCCCTTTCAACGATCCCGCGTCGGCGGCGGTCGCAACGAACGATTCGACGCTCGCGAAGTCCCGGGCGTCGACTGGGACCGCCTGGGCGTTCGTCAGGTCCGACGCCAGCGTCTGAAGAGGTTCTTCCGAGCGACCACCGAGCACCAAACGGACGCCACGGTCATCGAGTAGGCGACAGAGGTCGCTCCCAATTCCGCCCGCGGCGCCGATGATGGCGTAGGTGTCGGTACTCATCGAATGCTCACGCCACGCCGAGGAGACGAAGGACTTCGCTGCGCTGTGTCGCGTCGTCACGGAAGGCGCCGCGATGCACGACGGTAGTCATGACCGCATCGGACTTACACACACCGCGCATCTGCATGCACATGTGCTCGGCTTGGGCGACGACCGTTACACCCTGAGGGTCGAGATGCTGAACGAGAGCATCGGCGATTTGGCCGGTGAGCTGCTCTTGAAGCTGTGGACGACGCGCAAAGACTTCGACTGTCCGAGCAAGCTTCGAAAGACCGACGACACGATCGGCGCTCGGCAAGTAAGCGATGTGGACATGACCTTTGAACGGCAGCAAGTGATGCTCGCACACGCTGAAGAACTCGATGTTCTTGAGAGTGACGATGCTGCCCTCGCTCTGATGCTCGAAGGTGCGCGCCAGATGCGTTCCCGCGTCTTCCCACAGGCCACCGCAAATCTGCGCATATGCTTTGGCGACCCGCTTCGGCGTATCGAGCAAGCCCTCACGGTCAGGATCTTCACCGAGCGCGAGAAGGATCTCGCGAACCGCGCGCTCGATACGAGGCAAGTCGGGATCTTTGCGATGTCCATTCGGCTCGGCATCGTTGTGATGATGGGGCATCGGCAGGACGACCGCGCTATGCGCGGGATCGAAACCGTTCGTCTTCAGCTCGGGTACATTTCCTAGCTCGGACACAACACACTCACTTTCCAAACGTTCATGGCGAGAGCCGCGGTTAACTTCTGTATCGCGGTTCCTCGCGTATCGGTACTGATCTCTTCTTCGGTTGGTGGTGGTGCTTGGATTTGTTCGCGGGCGAGAAAAACGTGCAAATCGTTCAGCGGCGCGTCAACGTCAACGCGTCGGCGAGTTGCGAGAGTCGCTCACGACCCACCAACACGTCGTGCCAACGGGTAGGGATCGCACCCAAGCCATCGATCGCCCCCGCTGCGCCCCCGGTCAGGGCACCGATCGAGTCGGCATCGCCGGCAAGATTGATCGCCGCGACGACTCGCGATTCGAAGCTGTCGTAATGCAGGACACTCCAGACCGCCGCTTCGAGACACTCGACCGCGCCGGTGGCATAACCGCTCGGCTGGAGCATGTCTTCGTTGCGCTGACCCGCGGTCTCGAACCGTCGCCAGAAGTCTTCGGTGAGTGGTCGAGGACCATGCGTACGCGAATCGGCAACGACATCTGACGCCCATCGCGCGGTGTCGGCCACGGCTCGTGACCACGCTCGCCGCGGGGAGTCATCAGCTAGCAACTCATGAATCCAGGTGACATAGAGCACCACGCACGCTTCGGCTTCGGCTTGCCAATGAGTGATGGCTGATTGGCGGGCCGCCCACAGCCGAGCGGTATCGAGCTCACGATACGCCAGCACGATCGGCAGGACACGCACCAACGAACCGTTGTCGGCAACCGTTGTGCTTTGTGCTTGGGCGGTGGTTTGGCTGGCGGCAAGCGCGTCGCCGAGCGTCTCGAAGCGTGCCATCGCGGCGGTAACGGTCGGACCGACATCTCGGGCGGTACGCGCCCAGCGATGAAGCTCCGCGGCGAGCGTGGCACACGGATCAGCCGGATTCGCGATGATCACCTCGGCGACACAGCAGGCCATGGCTGTGTCGTCGGTCGGCTCGCCGGGAGCCCATGGACCGGCGCCGATCATGTCCCGCACAACACCGAAACGTTCACGCACCTCGGCGCGGCTCTTGAACTC
>JBCDBH010000341.1:0-6431 GCA_039184055.1 Acidobacteriota bacterium | reverse complement strand
GTGCGGTTGACCCATGTTTTTTTGGTGATCCTGGTCTTGATCGTCGTGCTCAGCACCTTGGGTGTCGAGACGACCAGTTTGGTCGCCTTGCTCGGTGCCGGTGGCTTGGCGGTGGGTTTGGCGTTGCAAGGCGCGCTGTCGAATGTCGCGTCGGGGGTGATGCTGATCGTCTTTCGGCCGTTCGACGTCGGTGATGTGGTCGAGCTCGATGGTGATTTCTTGATCGTCGACGAGATCAGTCTTTTCACCACGCGGACGCATACGCCCGAGAACATCTACACGGTCGTGCCGAACAACCAGATCTGGGGCAACAAGATCAAGAACTACGCGCGTAACCCGACCCGGCGCATCAGTTTCACGGTCGGGATCGGCTACGGCGACGACATCGGTAAGGCGATGGAGGTGTTGCGTAACGTGGTGACGTCGCACCCCGCGGTGCTCACCGATCCCGAACCGACCATCGATGTCATCGAGCTCGCCGATTCGAGCGTCAATCTGATCGTCTGGCCGTGGACCAAGCGTGAAGACTTTTGGCGCACCAAGCTCGATCTCGGCAAGCAGATCAAGGAAGCGCTCGATGCCGCTGGGATCAACATTCCCTATCCGCAGCAGGACCTTCACGTGCACATGGTGAACGAGTGATCCGGCCGGCGTCGTCCACGGTACCGGCGATTCGCATACGGAGCGTGGGGGACGCCGCCGTGCGTGGCGAAGGCGAGTACGTTCTTTATTGGATGACCGCCTTTCGCCGCGCGCGCTACAACTTCGCTCTCCAACACGCCGTCGAGTGGGCGCGTGAGCTCGATCGACCTCTGGTGATCTTCGAGGGGTTACGGGTCGGCTACCGGTGGGCGAGCGATCGACTGCATCAATTCGTGTTCGACGGGATGCGTGACAATGCCGCCGCGTTCGCTGAGCATCGTGTTACCTACTATCCGTGGTTCGAGCGCGAGGTCGGCGAGGGGCGCGGGCTTCTCGAGGCGTGGGCGCGTCGTGCCGCGATCGTCATCACCGACGACTATCCGTGCTTCTTCTTGCCACGGATGATCGCGGCGGCGGGAGCGACGCTCGACACGCGGCTCGAGGCGGTCGATGGCAACGGCCTCCTGCCGCTACACGCCGTCGACAAGGTGTACAAACGTGCCGTCGACATGCGGCGCTTCATCCAGAAGCACGTGCTGACGCATCTCGAGGACGTGCCGCTCGCCGACCCGCTCGTCGATGTCGATCTACCGGTGCTCGACCGGGTGCCCACCGACATTGCCGACCGGTGGCCCGCCGCGTCGCCCGACAGTCTCGACGACCCCGCCACGCTCGCCGCACTGCCGATCGATCACGAGGTTCCGACCGTGTCGTATCGTGGCGGCAGCCGAGCCGCCGCCGAGCAGCTCGAGACCTTTCTCGATCGTCGGCTCGATCGCTATCTCGACGATCGTCTCGACTACGAGGAGCGCGCCAGCTCTGAGCTCTCGCCGTGGTTGCATTATGGCCATCTATCGGCTCACGAGGTATTCGGGCGGATCATTGAACGTGAGCGGTGGCAGCCCGCCGATACCGCCGAGAGAGTCCGTGGACAACGCGAGGGGTGGTGGGGCATGAGCGAGGTGAGCGAGGCGTTTCTCGACGAGCTCGTCACCTGGCGTGAGCTCAGCTTCAACACCAGCGCGCGGCTCGCCGACTACGACTCGTACGACAGTCTTCCCGAGTGGGCGAAGGCGACGCTCGCCGAGCATGCCGACGACCCACGCGAGCATCTCTACGACCTGGAGACCTTCGAACGCGCCGATACGCATGACGAAGTGTGGAATTTGGCCCAGATCGAGCTTCGGAAGAGTGGCCGAATCCACAACTACTTGCGTATGCTATGGGGTAAGAAGATCCTTCATTGGAGTTCCAGTCCGCGTGAGGCCTTCGCGATCATGGTCGAGCTCAACAACAAATGGGCCGTCGATGGTCGCGATCCCAATAGCTATGGTGGCATCGCTTGGGTGCTCGGGCGATACGATCGACCGTGGGGACCCGAGCGACCGATTTTCGGCAAGGTACGCTATATGACGTCTGAGGCCACCCGACGGAAGATGAAATTGCGAGGGTTGTTGCGATGACAAAAGCTCGACGACGTTCCAAACATCGCGATGCGGTCGAAACGGTGGTGCGAGCGGCCAAGGGGCCGCTTTCCGCTCACGAGGTCCGCGAAGAGCTGCGCGACTCGGGAATCGGTATCGCGACCGTGTACCGCGCACTCAACGACGGGGTCGAGCGCGGTGTGTTCGAGCCGGTGGAAATGCCCAACGGGCCGACGCGTTACGAACCCGCCGATCGGCCGCATCACCATCATTTCGAGTGTCTCGAGTGCAACCGGGTGTATGACATCGAGGGTTGTTTGGACGGTCTTCCCAATTTGGTACCCGACGGCTTTTCCTTGGAGCAGCACGAAATCCTGCTTTACGGACGTTGTCGGAAGTGTTCCGAAGATGTCTGAGGTTCGCGCGATGACAGGGTTTTGATGGGCGAGTTCGTATTTGCCGCCGCAGGGATCGAGGCTGGGTACGACGACAAGACGATTCTTCGTGGGGTCGATCTACGCGTACGACCGGGAACGATCTATGCGTTGATCGGCCCGGCAGGGGTGGGAAAGAGCACGTTTCTCCGGACGCTCAGTCGTTTCAACGACGCGCTACCGATTTTTTGGCGGCGTGGGCACGTGTGGATCGGAGGCGAGGATGTGCTCGCCACGCCCCCGGAGCCTGCCGCGTCGCGTTTGCCACTCCTGGCGCAGAAGGCTCATCTCTACCGCGCGACCGTGCTCGAAAACGCGATTGCCACCGTGCGAGGAGACCGTCGCTTGACGGTGGCGGAGAAGCGTGACCTGGCTCATCGGGTGTTGGAGCCGCTCGGTCTTTGGGAAGAGCTCGCGCCTCGTCTCGACGCACCGGTATTGGACCTCTCACTCGGTGCGCAACGACGTCTCTCCGTGGCCCGATTGATGGCACCGGAAGAAGCTGTCTGTTTGCTCGCCGACGAGCCGTTACGCGATATCGGCGCTGACGAACAGGCACGCATGATCGAGCTTCTGCGGCGCGTTCGCGATCACGCGGCGGTGCTCATGGTGACGCACAATCAGCAATTCGTCCGTGAGCTGGCCGACGACGCCGGCCTGCTCGTCGACGGGCGTCTGGTCGAGGAAGGCGCGGCGCACGCGGTGTTGCATCATCCACAAACCGAGCTCGGACGAGAGTTCGCGACCTATGGCAATGCCTGGCCCAAAGAGGAAGAGCCTCGTGAGCCCGCTGTCGAGCTGGTGCCCGATCCGGTCGAGGCTCCGAGTTCGTCGCAGAAGCAGCCACGTCCACGCCGTACCCTGACGCCACCACGCGGTTTCGGCTGGTTGCTCTCCGGTGAGCTCGGCGGTACCCCTGTACCTGGCTTGCTCGGCCATACCGACGGTGATCTCGAACGTCTTGCCGTGCTCGGTTGCAAGGTGCTGGTGACGCTCACCGAAGAGCCATTCGATCCCGCGATGCTCGAGCCGTGGGGTATCGAAGGCCATCACGTACCGATGGTCGATATGGGTGTTCCGACCTTCGAAGCGGCACTGGCGTTGTGTCAGAAGATCGATGAGTGGCGGGATGCCGAACAGACGGTGATTCTGCATTGCAAAGCCGGGCTCGGTCGCACCGGCACGATGCTCGCGGTGTACTTGGTGTTTCGCTCGATGGACGCCGAATACGCCATCAGCCGCGTGCGCTCGGTCAACCCGTGGTATATCCAGAGCGCCCGCCAGGTCGCCTTTATCGAACACTTCGCCAGCGAGATCGGTAAGGGGCGCATAATCGTTTCGTCATGAATTCTCCTCTCAGTGGTCAAAGACGCGGTTATCTCGGATAAGATTGATTGAAGATTGCAAATCAGGACATTCTGCATCCGGAGACTCCACGCTCGGGCTTCCGGTTCAGATGATCCGGCGCGCGTCTCGTCACGCTGCCAGGTCGTCGCTGTGGCGTCGAACGTGATGAAACGGTGCGTGATTTCGTTCGATCAAACAATGAGAGGAGCTCGAACATGACCGTCGATGAAACAATCAGACAAGCGATGATGGACGTTCCGAAAGCCGTGGCCGCGGGCGTCGTGGATATGAACAGCGGCATGATGCTGGGGATGAATACGGTCGATTCCCACCCACAGGCGGTGCTCGATTTGCTGGCTCCCGCCACCAAGGAGATGTTCGAAGGCGACATGGTGCTCACCATCGAGCGCCTGTTCAAGGACGCTCGCGGGGTGCAGAGCGATGAGCGGTACTTTCAGGAGATTCTCGTTTCGTCGAAGAATCTCTGGCATTACTTTAGTCGGCTGTCCAACAACCCGGGAATCGTTTTTGCCGTGATCAGCCGGGCCGATGTCAATCTTGGTCTCTTCGTCGTCAAGGCGCGTGGTATCACGGAGCGTGCATCGATTTGATTCCATGAGGCTTGGGGGCATGCGGTGATGTCGTATGCCCCCCAGATTTCGATCGAGATCGCGTACCAGCGGAGTTCCCCCCACATCCAAAAAAGGACCGCCGTGGTATAACTCAAGCATCGGGAAGGCGAATAAGCCATTTCTGAATGGTTAGTAAGGGATACTAATCATCTGACCTATCGTGGCTCTTGGGAAGGAGCTCAATGTCATGGACGGTCCTTTGGGAAGAGGACCGTAGCTCTCACGCGACGCGAGGTTCGCTGGATCGCAACCGATCTCGGTGTGCGCGACGCGTGAGGCAAGCCAAAAGGGGAACCTGTATGAGTGTCGACGCGACGATCAAACAAGCGATGATGGACGTGCCGAAGGCCGTGGCCGCGGGAATCGTGGATATGAACAGCGGCATGATGCTGGGCATGAATACGGTCGACTCGCACCCGCAGGCCGTGCTCGATCTGCTCGCGCCCGCCACCAAGGAAATGTTCGAAGGTGACATGGTGCTCAGCATCGAACGGCTGTTCAAGAACTCGCGTGGCGTGCAGTCGGACGAACGCTATTTCCGCGAGATCATGATCTCGTCGCGCAATTTGTGGCATTACTTCAGCCGTCTTCCCCACAACCCTGGAATCGTCTTCGCGGTGATCAGCCGCGCCGACGTCAATCTGGGTCTCTTCGTGGTCAAGTCGCGCGGCATCGTCGAAGGTGCCACGGTCTGATTGATCGTTGATCGATAGCCTCGTCATGGATGTCGAGACGATCCAGCGTCGAGTTGGTGAGCTCGTCGAAGCAGCCGAGATCCTAGACGTCGCTGCGTTCGATTCCGAGCCGGTCGAGATCTTGCGTCGCGATTTGTTGACGCCGGTCGACGACCTGATCGGGCGAGCGTGCGGTTTGCTCGGTGCTCTCGAGAACGGGGGACGTGAGGCTTTGCCCACGTCGCCCCGTCGCCGAGACGAGCTCGCCGACTTGGCTTTCATCATTCATTCACAGCTCCGTGGTCAACGGAAGCTGCCGGTCGATGCGGATCAACCGGCGCCCTACTTACTGACCGCCGAGCGCATGCTCAACAAGCTGACGCGGGGCCTACGGGCTCTCGACGCGAGCTTGGCCGATGCCTGCCGATTGTCGCCCGCGGCGCCACCGAGCGATCAGCTCGAACGGTCGCTGGGTGCACGCCGGGTGATCGGTAAATTCCGTCGTGCTATCGAGGAAGCCGAAGAGCTCCATCGAGACGACGACAAGGCCAAGCTTCGGACGGGCGCGACATCGTTCGCGATGTTGGTCTGCAAGCCCGAGTTTCGGCATCTACGCGTCGCCGACCGGCTGACCGCCAATCAGCTTCACGCCCGTATTCGTGATTGGGCGAGCGAGGGCAGTCCCGAGGGAGCGCGGGTGTTGTGGCAGGACCTCGCCACGTACGCCTCCTTGCTCTGGGACGTCAACCGGCGCTCCGAGCTGGTCGAGCACGATCGCGAAGCCATGGGTGAGCTGATCGTGATTCTCGCCGAGATGCAGCCTCATGCCGCCTTGCCGGTGAGCACGATGACCGCGCTTCACGCGCTGCAAGGGTACGACCTCGAGCTCGATGCTCGGGTGCGAGCCGGGCAGGATGTGAACACGGTTCTGACGCGACTGCTCGAGCTGAATCGAGGCTCCGTGGTCGGCTGAGCGCGATCTGACCCGAGGAGATTCTGACCATGCCTGACACCTTTCTTCCGCCGTCCGCCTTGACCGAGGTCTTCGATCACATCAGCAATGGCGTCACGATCGCCGACGCGACCCAAGAGGACATGCCGTTGGTGTACGCCAACAGGACCTTCGAAACGGTGACCGGTTACGGCTCGGACGATGTGATCGGGCGCAATTGTCGATTTCTCCAGGGAAGCGATACCGACAACGAAGCGGTGGAGACGATTCGGCATATCTGCAACCGGCGCACAAAACTGGGCGATTCTCAGCTCTGCCGCCGAGAC
>JBCDBH010000340.1:0-6448 GCA_039184055.1 Acidobacteriota bacterium | reverse complement strand
GTGCAGGCCATGCTGCTACGCACCCTCGAGACCGGCGAAGTGCGACCCGTGGGCTCCGAACGATCGTACCCCGTCGACGTCCGGCTGATCGCCGCCACCGATGCCGAGCTCGAGGCCCGGGTCGAGGACGGTAGCTTTCGTGCCCCGCTGCTGCATCGCTTGGCGGGCTACCCGCTCTACCTGCCACCGTTGCGTGAACGGCGCGACGATATCGGCCGTCTGCTCTACCACTTCTTCGAACGGGAAGCCCTTCAAATCACCGGGCTGGCCGATGTACCGAGCATTCCCGCTCATGTCGTGGCCCGTCTCACCGCGCACGATTGGCCGGGCAATGTCCGCGAGCTCCGCAACGTCGCGCGACAGATGTTGCTCGCCGCGCGTGGCGGTGGACCGGGACGTCACGAACGACTCGCGGCGGTCATCGAGCGGGCTTTGGCGTCGAGTCGCACCGACGCGACCGGAAACTTCGAAGATACCGACCCGGACCTGCCCAATATCGGTACCGAACCGATCACCGTCGATGAGGCTGTCACCCCACTTCCGAGCCCAGCACCGCCGCCCCCACGTCGTCGACCGGCCGATATCGACGACGACGAGCTGCTCGCCGCCCTCGTCGCCACCAAATGGCGTCCCACCGAAGCAGCGCGACGGCTGGGTATCAGCCGGCCATCGCTCTACAACCTGATGGACCGCTCGGAACGCGTACGCACCGCCGCCATGCTCGAAGACGCCGAGATCGAAGCCGCCCGTATCGCCTGCAACGGTAATCTCGACGCCATGGCGGCCAAGCTCGAAGTGTCGCGACGCGGGCTGGCACGACGTCTCAACGGCGAATAGCCGACCGCCTGAAACGCCGAGCGCATCCGTCACGCCATGTCGAAACGACATAGCGTGGTAGAATCGTCATCTGTCTCGTCACGGATCTCGCCCACGGCTGCCACTGTTGCTCTTTCACCGGACTCTGATGCACTCCTCGCTCTCATACCGCCCCCGTTTTTCCTTCGCGTTCCTCGTCTTCGCGCTGGTATGGCTGCTCGCCGCCGCCGCCGGGGCTCAGGATGTCCAGAGTCACGCTCGAGGGCTCGGCACGGTCGCTGGTTCGACGGGAGGTGGACCGGATACGGTCAATCTCTTCAATGGCAATCTCGTCATCGACGTGCCGATCGGCCCCGCCACGCCGGTCGGTCCCGAGCTGGCGTTCGCGGTGCGCGCCGTGTACAACGCCAACAGCTGGGATAGCGAGTCGCTGAGCTGTGACGGTCAGTCCTACGACAACCCGATCGCCGACCCACAAAGCAATGCCGGCTTCGGCTGGATGGTGCATTTCGGCGTGCTGCTACGGCCGGATCCAAACGATTTCGACCCGCGCTATGTCTACGTCGCCACCGATGGCAGTCGACACGCCTTTTATCGCGAGCTCCATCCGGGATCGCCGAGCTCACCTCGCGACGATGTCCTCTACACCAACGACAGCACCTATTTGCGTCTGCGTCGACTCGCCGGCGACAGCCCCCTGTGCACGAGCTCGGGTGATCGAACCTGTCACCTCCTGGAGCATCCCGACGGCACCCTGCACGAATTTCGTGACGACGCCGACGGCAACCCACGGCTGACGCGGATTCGCGATCGCTTCGACAACCGGATCGACGTCGTCTACGACGGTCACGTCTGGGAAGTACGGGATCAGCACGGTCGTCGCCAACAGCTGGTGTTCAGCGATGCCAGCCACCAGCGGCTCGAACGCGTCGAGCTCGCCGCGTTCGGGGGCGCCACCGCGACCTATCGCTTCGAATACGAAGCAGCAACCCTCGATCGCCAACGGCTGATCGGTCCGTCGTGCGCGCCACGCACCCTCGCCACCGACCTCCTCAGCCGGATCGAGCTTCCCGACGGCAGCTTTTGGGCCTTCGACTACTACCGTTCCGACGACGATCTCGACGTGCTCGCCGGGGGCATGGCGTCCTTGCGACTCCCCACGGGCGCGACCTACGGCTGGACCTACCGACCGATTCCGTTTCGCTCCCAGGATCCGGGTGGCGATCTACCCGAACGCTTTTCTTTGGCGATCGGTGTCGATCAAAAGACGGTCGACCCGGGGGCCGGTCAACCCACCTCGACCTGGCGCTACGGCTACGGTACGAGTGGCGCGCCGTTACCAAACGATGATCCGAGCGTGCCGTGCCATCACGTCACCACGGTCACCGATCCACTCGGCAACGACACCGAGCACTTCTTCTCGACGACCTTCGCGCTCTATCGATGGTCGTACGGTTTGCCGTTTACCCGGTGTGGTCCGGGACCAGCTGTTCCGAGCGACCTCTTCCTCTCGACCCGTGCCTGGCAAGGCAGCGTCGACGACGGCACCGTCATGCGCTCCACCTGGGTTCGTTACGGCAGCGACGGCCTGATGAGCGGTGAGCATCGCGCCCAGAACCCTCGGGTTACAACCCGGCGCACGGTCTACCACGACGACGCCAACCGCTGGCGCGAGCTTCGCTTCGAGGATTTCGACGGACTCGGACAATTCCGTCGGGTGACGGCCGATGGCACCTTGGGTGGCGCCGCCCGCACCGTCGAAATCGATTGGAATCCGCTGCACGGCAGCTTGGTGATCGACCCCGATACGGGTGACGACAGCGGCAGCACCTTCGCGCTTCCAAACGACACCGCACCGTGGCGGCTCGATCGCTTCGCCACGCGAACCGTTGCCGAGAACGACACCCGCGCGGTGGTCGAACAGTGTTTCGACGACACCGGCTTTCTCACCCGGATGCGGATTCGCGCCGGTGCCGAGCAAGCGGCTCACGATCTGCTCGCCACCTTCACCAGCGAGACCATCGATGGACGGGCCACCGGTTTCGTCGCCACCGAGAGATTCCACGGTGGTGACTTTGGTAGCGGATCGAGCGGCGGCGCGCTCGCCACGGGCCCCTTGTGCACGCTCGAGATTCCCGCAACACCGCGCTACCAAATCGAGCATCGTTGGCGCGCCGGGACCTTGCAACGCTCGGTGGCGATCGATCCGTCCACTGGCGCCAGCATCCTCACTCTCAGCGACCTGGACATCGATGTCGCCACCGGCCTGCCACGGGTGGTTCGTGACAGCGCGGGCGTGCGCACCGACCTGGTCTACGACCTGCTCGGCCGCTTGATCTCGATCCGCCCGGAGACGGACGCCTGGGTGCACACGCACTTTGCGCTGCCCAAGCTCGATCAGCCCAATCGCGTGCCCGAAACCACGCTGGTCGCCTGCCAACCGGGCCAGCTCACCTGTAGCGGTGACGATCTGCTCGGCTGGCGCCGCAATCACCTCGACGGTCTCGGCCGCACGGTGGCGGAACGCCGACGGCTCCCGACCACTGGCGGCATCGAAGAACATCTCCGACACCTGACCTACGACAGCGCCGGCAACCTCGTGGCCAGCTCGTCATGGAACAGCCCGCACGTCGTCGAGTTTTTGGATCACGACCGCTTCGGTCGACCGGCCCAGGTCACCCCACCCGTGGGCCCAGCGGTCCACTTCACTTACCACGGCGTTCGTGCCTTGAGCCGCGAAGTCCAGGTAATGCGTGAGGATGGCCGTATCGACCCGATCTGGCGCACCGAGGTCACCGATCTCCACGGCCGGTTGGCGGCCGTGTGCGAAGGCGACGGCCAACCGTGGAACGAGATCTGCGGCGGCGTGGAAACACGCTACGACTACGATCTCGGTGATCGTATGAGCCGCGTGTGCAGCCACGTGATCGGCGACGGTTGTGAAGCCGAACGGCTCTTTGTCCACGATCAGCGCGGCTTTCTGCTCGCCGAGCGCCACCCCGAGCTCGGCCCGACGGGCAACGGTTGGGTGCACTATCGCCACGACGCCTTCGGCAACATCGTCGAGAAAGCGATCGACGGCGATCCGACACGTCTGCTCTATCGGTTCGACTCGGCCGGTCGACCGATCGCGGTGGACGAGCTGATCGACGGGGTATCCCGACCGCTCGAATCGTTCGTCTACGCCGCCACCAACCAAGGATCCGATCGTCGCGCCGGCAAGTTGATCGCCAGCTACCGACACAATCGCATTCCGGTCAGCCTGCCGCTCAAAGTCGCGGGCCTGGCCTTTTTCGACGCAGTGGTGAGCCAGCACTACACCTATGCTGGCCGCGGCGGTCGCGTGTCGAGTCGCGAGACTCGCTTCGCCTTGGGTGGCACCGACTACCGCTTCGCGACCGGCTTTGCGTGGCACCCCGACGGCGAGCTCGCCAGTCTCGACTATCCGACCTGCGTGCACGATTGTGGCGAGCAGCCCGAGCGCACGATCACCCATCGACGCAGTCGTGGTTTTCTCACCGCCATCGATGGCTTCGCGAACGACATCGACTACCAAGCCGGCGGTCTGGTGCATCGGATTTCCTACGCCAACGGCGCCACCTGGAATCTCGATCTCGATCCCGACAGCGGTCTCCGTCGCCCGGATCGCATCACCACCGATCGCGGTCTCGACAGCGGACGCTACGCCTATGACGGCGACGGCCAGGTCTACGAAATGGGAGATACCCGTTTCCGCTATGACGATCTCGGCCGACTGGTGAGCGGTGAGGTCGACACCACCGACGGACTTCACAGCCAGCAGGCCGGCTGGGATGCCCAGAGCAATCTCACAACGCTGATCCACGACGGCGTCACCACCCACTACCCGGTCTCGTCGAGCACCAATCGGCTCACCGACGCGACCTACGACGCCGCCGGTCGCGTGCTCGGCCACGGGGGTCGCAGCCTGCGCTGGGATGCCGGTGGCGCCCTGCTCGAAACACGGGTCGGCGGTCGTAACCGCGCCTATCTCTACGACGCCGACGACGAACGGGTGGCGATCATCGATTGCGCGCCTTTCGGTTGCAACGGCGAAGCGCCTGTCGAGATCTGGACGTTGCGCGATCTCGACGGTCGGCTCTTGCGCGAGATCCGCCACGAATGGGGTGGCGGATGGCATTGGCAGGCCGACGCGGTGCACCGTGAGGGCGTGCCGCTGGCCTTGGTAGTGCCCAATATCGACGCGGTGCCCGGTGTCGAGACAGGCGAAACCACCCTCTTTCTCCATCCTGACCACCTCGGCTCGCCACGACAGATCACCGACGACATGGGCGACGTGGTGGGCGCGCTCGACTTCCTCCCCTTTGGTCAGGACGCCGGCTCGAGCCCCGCGCTCGACGAGCTACGACTGCGGTTCACCGGGCACGAGCGCGATGGGCTCGACTATTTGCACGCGCGCTATATCGACCCCATCACCGGTCGTTTCCTGAGCCCGGATCCTCTACTCGGTGATCCACGTGTGCCGCGCAGCTGGAACCGTTATCTTTACGGTCTCGGTGATCCACTGCGTTATCTCGATCGCTTCGGCATGCAGCCCAAGCTCAAGTTCAGCGACACCATCACGGTCTACGCCAACGAGATCAACGACACCGGGATCGCCGATCGTCTCTTCGCCGGTCAGCAGTGGTACTACAGCCTCGGCACTGACGCCGCGCCACCGCCACCGACCCCGGTGCGCATGCTGCCTCAGGTCGTCGGACGCGCACCGTGTCGCGATTTCGGCTGTCGGGTGATGTCGGAGATCGGTGGCGCGCGTCAAGCCACCGAAGTGCTCGAGCTCGCCGTCGTCGAGATCTCCATGCTCTTTCTCGCCGCGCCGCTCGAGCTCTTCAATCTCGGTGGCACCGCGCTCCGAGTCAGCGGTCAGAGCGCCGGGCGCGCCGCCGCCTCGACCAGTCTCCAATTGAGCGCTCACGCCGCCACCGAGATGGCCGAACGTGGGGTGACCCGCGCCATGGTGCGACGCGCCGTCGAACGCGGCACCCGCTATCTCGATCGCCGCACCGGCACCGTCGCCCACGTCCTCAACGGGGGTATGGCGAGCGGCCGGAGCCTTGTCGTCACCACCAACCCGTTCACCCACCAAGTCGCCACCGTGACCCGTATGCGGGCCTTCAACGCCACCGCGCGGTACGGTGGTCAAGCACGCTACATCGCATTGCCCTGAGGGTCTCGATGGCTCGAATTGCATGGTCCGATCTCGTCGTCGTACTCGAAAATGCACCCGGTTACGGCACCAAAATCCGCAAGGGTGTGGGAGCCGAGCAGGCGCTCTACATCGCCTTTGGTGACGCCGAAGACGGCCGCCCCGGGCAGCTCGATTCCGAAGTTTTCGAGATGATCGACGGCGCGCAGCTGGTGATAGACCGTGATCGTGAGGGACGCGTCTGGGGCATCGAAATCTGCTAGCGTCAGGTCATGAGCAAACCGAAGATCCATCTCCCCCTCATCCCGCTCGCGGACATGGTGTGCTTTCCGAACACCGAGCTGTCGTTGCAATTCGACGCTGAAGACCGTGAAATCGTCGAGTCCCTCATGCTCGACGAGAGTCACAACGGGCTGCTCGGGGTCGTTTTGCTCAAGCCCGATTGGG
>JBCDBH010000339.1:0-6462 GCA_039184055.1 Acidobacteriota bacterium | reverse complement strand
GGTCGCAGTCACGGTGTAGATCTCCAGAGGTGACGGTAATCGACAAACACTCGTCCGCGAGTACGTCACGGTCTCCAAAGTGGACGCTTTTTAGGCTACCACGGCATGGCGATCTTTCACCGTCAAGATGAAAAGCGTGTAAAATTCGCGGAATCCTCCGCAGGCGACGTATGTCCCGTCTGCATCGCACCTTCCTCTCCCATCGCTGCTGGCTATCTCGCCTGCAGCTGACAGTAGGAGGCTCTACATCATGCGGTCTCTTCGTTCGCGTTTCGTCTACCTCGTTCTCGTTTTCGCCCTCGTGCTCGTGCCCGCCGCGGGTGCACAGTACGCTGATCTCTACACGCTCGACTTGGTGTTGGCGCCGTCGATCGATCACTCCGTTGCCGTGCGTGGCATCGACATCGCGGCCGACGTGCTCGACAACACCGAGTTTCTCGGCCTTGCTTTGCCCGAGGGCGCCGTGCTCACCGCGACGCGTTCCGGAGTCGAGCGCCGGGCGTACGGTATGACCTGGCGTGGTTTTCTCGACACCGGTGATCGTGTCGTGATCACGCGTCACAAGGGTCTGTTGGCCGGCGCTTTTTGGCTCGATGGTCGGGTGTTCGAGATTCAGCCCAACGGTGGTGCGCACCTTTTGGTCGAGCTCGATCCGGCTTCGTTTCCGCCGTGTGCGACGGGTGCCGATCAAGTCGTCGACAACCTGAGCGACGTCGTACCCCCGAGCCACCCCAAGCTCGACGAGGGGCATCATCACGCTAGCCATGCTCATCACGCCATCCACCGTGATCACGGCGGAGCCGTGACCGAGGGTGGCACCGTCAACATGGACGTGATGGTCGTGTATACCCCGCAGGCACGCGCCGCGGCGGGTGGCACGGCGTCGATCGAGGCGACCTCGCAAGCCGCGGTGGACGCTTCGAACACCGGCTTCATCGATAGCGAGGGCGATGGTCGTTTCACCCTCGTGCACGCCTTCGAGACCGCCTACAACGACAGCAACAGTCTGAACGTCGATCTCAACTGGGTGGCCAACAACGCCGAAGTGGCCGAGAAGCGTGATCTCTATGGTGCCGACATGGTCGGTTTGATCGTCGAGAACGGTGGCGGCGGTTGCGGCATCGGTTTCGTGATGCGCAATCCCGGTCCGGGTTTCGCGGGCTCCGCCTTCCAGGTCACCGATCGTGGTTGCGCCGTCGGCAACCTGACCTATGCGCACGAACACGGTCACAATATGGGTCTCGAGCACGATCCGGCGAATAGCTCGGCGTTTCCGAATAGCGCTTCGTACCCCTACTCCTTCGGCCACTTCGTAAGCGGCTCGTACCGTACGATCATGTCGTACAGCAACCAATGCGTCGGTGGCTGTACGCGGGTGGCGCATTGGTCGAATCCGGATATCGATCACAACGGTGTGCCGACCGGTATCGCCGGCCAACGACACAACCAGCTCGCGGGCAACCAGACCGCGCCGATCGTCGCGCTCTTCGAAACCGCACCGGTCTTCATCGACGGCTTCGAGAGCGGGGACACGACCTCGTGGTCGAGCACGGTCGATTGATCGGAATGCTCCGTACCCGCGAACGAGACGAGGTGGCATGAGTTACCTCGTTTTCGGACCCGACTGGACGGCCGCCTATGCCGTGGCGCTCGCGGAAAGTGAGGCCTACCGAAAAGCGGCGCAGACCTGGGAAGGTTCGATCGTTCTCGAGATGACCGCTGGTGCCGCCGAGAGCGGCTCAGCGGTCTTTCTCGATCTATGGCATGGCGAGTGTCGCGCCGCCCGCGTCGCTTCGGATACCGATCGTGAATCCGCCGACTTTGTGATCCGCGCCACGATCGAGACCTGGAAGAAGGTCTTGGCGAGCGAGCTCGATCCGATTTTCGGTCTGATGACCGGCAAGCTCGGCCTGGCGCGGGGCAAGCTCGCGCAATTGGTTCCCTATGCCGCCGCGAGCAAGGAGCTGGTCGCCGCCGCGACCCGGCTCGACAGCGTATTTCCTACCGTGTTTCCTAGCGAGGAGTCGAATGATGGCACGTGAAGGGTTTCAAACTACCAGTTCGCGGGGTCTCGACTATGACCTGCCACCCATGCGTCTGTGGCGGAAATCCAAAGAGCACGGAATCTGGAATCCGGAGCTCATCGATTTCACGCAAGATCGTGAGGATTGGACACGACTCGACGATCTCGAGCGTGAGGTGATCCTGCATCTCACCAGTCTTTTCCAAGCGGGCGAGGAGGCGGTTACGCTCGATCTCTTGCCGCTGATCATGACGGTCGCCGAGGAAGGTCGTCTCGAAGAAGAGATGTACCTCACCGCCTTCTTGTGGGAAGAGGCCAAACACGTCGAGCTCTTTCGCCGTTTTCTCGACGAAGTCGCCGATACGAACGACGATCTCTCTCGTTTTCACAGCCCCAGCTACCGCACGGTCTTCTACGAGGCTTTGCCCGAAGCGCTCGATCGCCTGCGGGCCGATCGCTCGCCGGTGGCCCAGGCCGAAGCGTCGGTGACCTACAACATGATCGTCGAGGGTGTGCTCGCCGAAACGGGGTACCAGGCGTACCACGAGATTCTGGTGCGCAACGAGTTGATGCCGGGTATGCAGGAGGCGGTCGGCTATCTGAAGCGCGACGAATCGCGCCACATGGCCTACGGTGTCTATTTGCTCTCACGTCTAGTCGCCGAGCACGGTGACGAGGTGTGGAATGCGATCGAAGCGCGGATGAGCACCATGCTGATGCCCGCGATCGGGGTGATCGGTGAGATTTTCGCGACCTACGAAGAGATGCCGTTCGGTCTCGAGCTCGACAGCTTCACTGAATACGCGCTGTCGCAATTCCAGCGCCGGATGGCACGGATCGAAAAGGCACGGAACCAAACGCTGGCGGAAGTCAGTCGAAGCGCGGCGGCGGCGTGATGGACGACGGCAAGATGGATGGAAAAGACGTTGCCGAGACCGGCGCTCTGGCCATTCCAGGGATCGACCCGGACCATGACTTGGCGTCGCTCGGCCCGTTTGCTCTGATCGATCGCCAAGCGCTCGAGCACCTTCCACCTTCAGCGAAGAGTCGCCTGCTGCACTTCGCGCTCGCCGAGCATTCGATCGCCGAGCCGCGACGGGTATTCACCAACCGCAACCTCCATCTCGATTCGATCCGCCACGTCGGTTTCGATCTCGACTGGACATTGGCCGAATACGACCACGCACCGATGGATCAGCTCGCCTTCGAGCTCACTCTCGAGCGACTGGTAACCGGATTCGGTTACCCGAAGCGGATCTACGACGCGGAGCTACGGCCCAAGTTCATTCGTCGTGGGCTGATTCTCGACACCGAGCAAGGCACGATTCTCAAGATGAACCGACACCGGTTCGTCGGTCGGGCGTTTTTTGGCCGTCACCAGCTGGACGATCTCGAACGGGCGCGGCTCTATCGTCGTGAGCCGGTGCGGCCGAGCACCAAGCGCTACTATTTCGTCGATACCCTTTTCGAGCTTCCAGAGCTCAACGTCTACTCCGAGCTGGTCGAAATGACCCGGCGCAGCCCGAAGCTCGAGATCGAGTCGTATGCCGGGTTGTTCCGCGATGTGCGCGCGGCGATCGACAGCGTGCATGGCGACGATACCCTCAAGTCGCGGGTGCTCGCGGAGCTCGATCGCTTCCTGCCTCGTGACCCCGAAGTGGTTACGGCGCTCGAACGTCTGCGTTTGGGTGGCCGGCAGATCATCTTGATCACCAACTCGGAGCCGTATTACACCGATGCTCTATGTCGTCACCTCTTCGACGACGATCAGTGGCGGCGGCATTTCGACCTGGTCATCGCCTCGGCGCGCAAACCCGGTTTCTTTCGCAATGACGGCCCGTTCGTCGAGCTCGATGATGATCTCCAGCCGCAAGGCGAGGTCGACGTGCCCGCATGGGGTGGCTTCTACACCGGTGGTTCACGTACCGGCTTGATGCAGTTGCTCGACTGCCTGGGTGAGCAGGTGCTCTATGTCGGTGACCATATTTACGGCGATGTCGTGTCGACGAAGCTGGCGTCCACCTGGCGCACCGCGCTGGTGATCCGCGAGCTGGGTGACGAGCTCGGTGTGCTCGTTGCCGATGCGCCCCATCTCAGACGGATGGCCGTGCTCCGTGCCGAGCTCGACGACCTCGGCCGTCGTCTCCAAGAGTCGCGTGACGTGCTGCGTCTCTATCGTGAGCTGGCCGCTGACGGCAGCCTCGGGGACGCGTCTCAGGCCGCCATTCGCCACGCCGATAGCCACGTCACCGATCTCGCCACCGAGTACCGCATCTTGCGGCAACACCTGCGGCAACAGCAGCAGCGGCTGTCGGATCGACTCAATCCGTATTGGGGCTCCGTCTTCAAGCAGGGCGGCAACAAGAGCCTCTTCGGCAGCCAGGTCGACCACTTCGCGTGTGTCTACACGTCCAAGGTCGCCAACTTCGCCTATTACGGTACCGATCATGAATTTCGCGTGGTGCGGGATCCGATGATGCACGAGCCCGTGATCTGATTTCGATCGCGGGTTCGATGCCGCGTTCTCCGCGGGTCGCCGGGCTACAATGCGCTGCGATGAGGCTGGCAACACTTCTCGTATCGATCCTTTGTTTGGGTTCTCTTTTTGCGGGCTGCGGTGATGACACCACGCAGCGTGAACCGGGCTATCGAGATCTACTCTCGTCGATCGAGGTGAAGGATGGTCGGCTCGATCCACCGATTCAAGCCAAATGTGGTGAAGAAACCCATTGGGCGCGGCCACTCTTCCCGGATACCGAGCTTCGCACCAAGCTGACTCTCGAGGCCAACGCCACGGTGGTGGCGAGCCTGTGCACCGATTTGCCGGGGGTGCGAGCAAACGGCGATCAGCTCACGGTGACCGTCGAGGCGGAGAACAAACGGTCGACCGAGCGGTTGTGGTTGCGACCCGAGAGCTCGGGACGGTGGTCGGACACGTCGGGTCCGATCTCGACGACCGGACCCGTGACCCTGGTGGTCAAGGCCGAGCTGCCCACCGGGCCGGTGTATCTGCGTGATCTGGCGATCCTCCACGAAGTTGCCGCGCCGCCACCGCCGCCGGCCGCAGCGGCGGATCCACCGCCGACGCGCATGTTGCTGATCTCGCTCGACACCTTTCGTCACGATGCTTTCGAGGGATGGCCGACCCCGACCCTCGACCGTCTGACGTCGGAGTCCGAGACCTTCGCGCACTCCTGGGCGACCAGCGGTTGGACCAAGCCGTCACACGGTTCGATGTGGACCGGACATGTGCCCTTGGTACACGGCACGGTGGATTTTCACTCGGTGATCAATCCGGAATTACCTACCGTGGCCGAACGGCTCGCCGACGCCGGTTTCGCCACCGCGGCGCTGATCGACTTCCTCTATCTCGACGAGCGTTTCGGTTTCGCGCGTGGCTTCGACACCTTTCACTCCGAAGAGCGCAATCTCGAACAACAGAATCGATGGATGATCGAGTGGATTCGGGAGCATCGTGACCAGCCATTTTTCGCGGTGCTCCACACCTACGAGACGCATTCGGACGCCTATCTCCTGCCTTACGAATCACCCGATATGCGAACCAAGCGGGTCGATCAGCGATTCGGCACGGAAAACTACGGTTGCCTGGATGCGCTGTGTGCCACTGCACGGCTGGTGGCGATCCGAGACGATGAGCTCGACCCTCTGGCGAACGAGGCCGAGATTCTGCGCTTTCTCTACGGTCACAGCGTGACCTATCTCGACCAGCGCTTGGGCATGTTCTTCGACGACCTGCGCACCATGGGTTTGTGGGACGACATGTTGGTGATCGTGACCAGCGACCATGGCGAAGCATTCCTGGAAAACGGCCATGTGACCCATGGCCTTTTTTGGGAGACGGTGCTCCGTGTGCCGCTGTGGGTGAAATGGCCAGCCGGGCGCAAAGCCGGTGTGCGCACCGAGCTACCGGTGAGCGGGATCGACCTCATGCCGACCATTCTCGCCCTCGCCGGTCTCGAGCACGATGATCTGCCGGGCGCGGATCTCGCTACCCTGCGTCGTGAACGGCCCATCTTCGCCGGATCGTACGGTCAGGTGGTGATCGATGACGGTTGGAAGGTGATCGACGATCCCGGTACCGACATGCTCGGGCTCTTCGATCTGTCGAACGATCCCGGTGAGCTGCGCAATCTCGTCAACGCACGTCCTGAGAAACTGGAGCGGCTGCAAACGCTCCGCCGCGAGCACGTCCGTCGCGAAAGAGCACGTGCCGCGGCGTTGGCCAATCCGAGCCCAGAGAGCCCGCTCGACGAGGACGAACGAGCGCGGCTCGAAGCCCTGGGCTACGTGGATTAACCCGCATGGTTCACCAAACGTCGTAGCGAGGTGTGGAAACGTGCGTGAGATCTGGGCAGCGCAGGGATGAGCGACCGGAGGCGTACCCGCGGTACGTCGAGGGAGCGAAGGGCGAGCACGCC
>JBCDBH010000338.1:0-6465 GCA_039184055.1 Acidobacteriota bacterium | reverse complement strand
CGACCGCGCCGAGCTCGACGCGTCTGTTTCCGACGGAACCCAGCGATGCGTCTTCGACGGCGTGCGCGGGACCGACAAGAAATAGGGCGGCCAGCACGAGAACAAACCACGATGCCTTCATGAGCTCTCTCCTCGACAAGGTTACGGGTACAGCTGCACGACTCGACAGCTGAATTGTAACATCGAAAAGGCCAGATAAATAGCACGACACGTAGGCACCAGGCCTCGTGAAGACTGGCCGACAAGACTTACAAATAGCCGAGCGCTTCGAGCTGCTCGCGAAGCTCGGGGTCGAGCAGCGCCGGCGATTCGGCGGCGATCGCGGCCATGCCACGCCACCCGGCCACAAAGCCGGTGGTGAGGGTCATGGGATCGGCGCCGGTTTGCCAACGGCCGTTCTGCATGCCGAACACAGTGGGCAGATCGAGCTGGTCGACCTGCCATTGATGACGAAAGGTCTGATTGCCGAACCGACCGGCGATGTCGAGCTGGGTGCCGAAGACCTTTTCGAATCGTAGGGTGAACCGCGTGCCGGCCGGGACGCGCAGCTCGAGGCTACCCATCGCCCGCCAGGTGACACAGTCGGCGCACGCGAGGTCGGCCGATTTGGTGCCGACGGGACGCACCATCGAACCGGTGACGACCGCTTCGAGCACATCGGGACCGGTGTTGGCGACGGTGAGCTCGAGACCGACGGCGCGTTGCGCGGCCTCGGCGATCAGACGACCACGCCAACGCTCGGTGGCGGCGCTGTCGGTGGCGAGGTCGACGAGCTCGTCGGGATCGGCGCGCAGGTCGAAAAGACTGAGCCGACCTGGAGTCGGTGAGAAGGCGTTGTCGTCGAGAATGGCCTTGAGCCGGCCCGCGTGGCGGAGCGCGAAGCCTCGATTGCCCGTGGCGCTGTAAGCCCAGGCCTCGGGCGGCACCGGTGAGGTCTCACCCCGCAGCAGCGGCAACAGCGACACCCCGTCGATCCCCTCGGGCACGGGCTCTCCGGCCAGCTCGAGAAAGGTGGGCATGAGATCGATCAAACGTACCTGATCGTCGACCTCACGCCGCGACACCCCTGGAATGCGCAGCACGAGCGGCACCAGAAGGCTCTCATCGGTGAGCTCGACATGACCGACCCGCCCGTGCTCGCCGAGCGCTTCACCGTGATCGGAGGTGACGGCGATCACGGTGCCTTCCCGTCCACGGATGCCTTTGAACAAGCGACCGAGCTGGCGGTCCATGGCGGCGATCCCGCTGTCGTAAAACGCCCGAACCTTGGCGAGATCGGCTTCGCCGAGCCGCTCCGACTCGGCGCCTTTGCGATGCACGAAGTAGTTGTTCTGACGAAAACCGTCGACGGGCTTGCTGGGCTCGGTTTGGATGGCGATCCGGCCACGCGCTGGAAGCTGATCGGGATAGAGCTTGCCGAAGTGGGGTCCCCGAGGCGCGTAAGGATCATGCACCGCATAGGTGTGGAGAAAGAGAAACACGGGCCGATCGCGTGGCGTGGCGAGCAGCTCGAGCGCATGGTCGACTCCGGTGGAAAACTCGGCGTCGGATTGCGCGCGGCTTTTCCACGTGCGGTAGCGATCAAAGCCCTGGGTAAAACCGTAGCGCGGATGCAAATACGCGCCACCGGTGATCGCAGCGGTCAGATAGCCCGCCTCTCGCAAGCGCTCGGCGAGCATGTCGAGGCTACCGGTCGGCACGGCACCGAGCCCGACACCGGCGCCACCGACATCATGGTTGACCCCGTGTCGGATGGCATCGAGACCGGTAAAGAGCGAGGCGTGTGACGGCAACGTCCAGGGTGCCTGGGCGACGACCTGGCGAAACACTGTGGAACGCTTGGCCCACGCATCCAGACGTGGCGACGTGCGCACGGGATAGCCATAGAGCGAGAGGTGATCGGCGCGGAGCGTGTCGATCACCACCAGCACGATGTCGGGCGTCTCGGAAGACTCGGCGGGTCGCACGAGCCGAGGATTGGCGAGCACCGGCACGCCCGCCGCCGCGGAGTATCCCTCCCCCGCTTCTGTGCTGAAGCGAAGCACGGCGGTTTTGCCCGCCACAGGTTCGAGGTCGACTTCGGCGTCGTGCCAACGACCGGTATCACCGCTGGCGAAGCTCAGCGTGTCATCGAAGAGCTCGATTTCCTGGTCGCCGACCGTGGCATCGACCCGAAAACGCACCGGCCGCCGCACCCCGGCTTCGAGACCGTAACCAAAGCGCAGAACCGTGCCCGCTTCGATCCGTCGCGAGCTGGAACGCTCGGTATCGGGCGGCAGCAGCATGGCGTTGCGCGTATCGTCGTCCAGCGTGATCTTCCAGCCACGTCGGGTGGCCTCGGCCAGCTTGCCAGCGTCACTCTCCCGGCTGAGCGCGGAGGCCCGAAGGATCCTCACCGGCGCCCCAGCGCGTCCTCCGGGAAGCTCCAGGCGCAGCGACGTCACCCGGCCACGCCAGGCGACGTTGCCAGCGACGGGAAAGCGGTAGACACCGGCCGTGCTGTCGCTGCGCTGAAGCACAATCTTGGGGAGAGGCTCGCTATCGTCGCCGTCTACTCGCCAGAACAAGGCAACGGGCGCTGGCGAACGGGCCCCGAGCTCGATCTCGATCGCGTCGACCTGATCGGCTTCGAGATCGACCGGCCACACCAAGGCGGGACGGAGCGCGGCGCCGGCCAGCTTCAATCCCATACGAGTCGGCGTGCCGGCGTTGTCGGGCTCGAGCCGCCACGAGCCTCCCGTGTCGAAACGCCAGGTGGTGACCGCGCGTACGTCGACCAGAGTCGATGAATCGAGTAAACCGGTTGGATCGTCAGCGAGCAATCGCCAGCCATCGTCGGCGAAGACGTTTGCTGTCGTCGTCGATGCCTGGCCTTCGTCTGTGTCACCCGATTGCGACGCCGGCTGGCAGCCAGCGAGCACAAGGCCGACACACGCGCCGACGACCCAACCGATCGGCCGCCTCATGGAACGGTTTGGCTCCAGGCGCTGGTGTTTCCGGACTCGAAGCCATCGGCGAAGAGCGGCGGGTTCTCGTCGACGAGCAGGGTCGCCTCGGCCAAGGCCGTGCCTTGCTCGGTAACCGCGCAATAGCGATACACCCGACTCTCGGGCGCGCTCACCGTCGTCGAGCCGTTGGCATTCACCGACGAGCCGACACCTTGATCGATATAGCCGTCGAGAAAATCACCCGCGCTCAGGCTCCACGACAACGAGCTCGACTGACCGCTCGACACCGACGATGGCGCGAGCGAGAGGTTGGCCGTCGGAATCGGCGCCATATCCGTGGTGGCGGTAAAAGCCTGGGCACCGACTTGAAGGGTGTGCACACCCGTGCCCACCGACATCAAGCCAGCCTGTCCGGTCACCGAGCCACCGTCGACGGTCGCGCTACCACCCGACCAGGCATAGCCGACAAAGGCCTCGGGCGCGCTCGGATCCCCCGCCGCGCCGCTGGCCAAGAGCTCACTCGGCACGGCAACGATCGCCCCGAGAATCGGCACGCTGGAGAGAAAAGTGTTGTTGATCGTCGCCTTGTCGACATTCGGTCCGGTGCTGTGCACCACCACCATGCTGTTGAGCCCGGCGGTATCGACGGCGCCGCCGAAGATGTTGTTGCGAAACACGCTGGTGCCGTAGCTCGCCGACTGGATGTCGTTGTCGTTGAAGGTGGTGAAGCTGAACGGCCCACCGGTGTCGCGATCCGAATCGAAGATCGGCAATCCGATGTTGTCCGCGAACGTGTTGCGTCGCACCGTACCGGTGGCGTCCTGATTCGCCCCCACGGTCACGCTGTTGTAGATCGCCGCGCCATTGCTCTGATTCACCGGCTCGACCACACCCGGGCTGATCTCGTTGAGGATGAACTGACTGTCGCGAATGTCGACATTGACGCCCTGCGCCGAGATCGCGCCACCGAAACGTTCGGCGACATTGTCGGCAAAGGTGCTGTCGGCCACCACAGCATCCGAATCGTTGACGATCCGCAACGCGCCACCAAAGGTGTCGCCGCCATCGGTTTCGGTCGCCGAATTGCTGATCAGCAGCGAATCGGTCATATCGAAATCGGCCAGCACCACGTTGATCGCGCCACCGCTCCCCCGCCCCGCGGCATCGCCACTGGTGCGCTGCGCCTCGCATTGGTAAAACACCACCCGCTCGAGCACGACGGTCACCAAATCGCTACTCGGGCTTGCCGGCGCCACCGTGTCACCCTGGGCGTATAGACAGCCGCCGAGCTTGGCCTGGGCGGTCGGGCCACCGCGCAGCAGCGAATCACGAATGGTGATCGACGCCGGTCGAAGATCATCGGGGCTGGCGGCATCATTCGAGATCGCCGACACCGCGCCTCCGAATCCCGGATCGCTGGCGATATTGCCCTCGAACACACTCTGCTCGACCTCGACAATCGCACGGTACAGGTTGAGCCCGGCGCCATTCTCCGCCTCGTTGTCGAAAAAACGCGAATGATAGATCCGCACCGTCGCTTGATCCTCGGCGTGCACACCACCGCCCTCCGTCCCGGCGGGCGGGTTGATCCCCGGAAACGGCTCGGCGCGATTGCTATCGAAGGTGCAATTGCTCACCATGACATCGGCCTGCGGCACGGTATACGGCAGCGTCCAGGTACCGATCGCATAGAGACCGCCACCGACATAGCCGGCTTCGTTGTTGGCGAAGCGCGTACCGCTCACCCGCAGCGTGCCGTTGCCGACGTGAATACCACCACCCGCCGACGTCGCGCGATGACCGGCGAGGTTCACGCGATTGCCGAGAAATTGGCTGTCGACGACGAACACCACCGTGTCACGACCCACCTTCAGGCCACCGCCCTCATTGGTCGCGCTGTTGTTCCGAAACACACCGCGAATCACCTTGACGACGCTATCGCCGAACACCGCCAAACCACCGCCACCGGTCACCGGAGCGTCCGACTCATTGTCCTCGAAGGTGCAATCGACAAAGGTCGCGTCACCGTCGGTCACCGTCACGCCACCGGCCCAGGCGTCCGTCGTCGAACGCCCGTCACGGAAAATCAGATTTTCGAACACGATGCCACCGGCCAATGCCGTATTGGTGGTGTCGTACCGCAAGATCGGCTGGCTATTCGTCCCGCTCAACACCACCGTCGCGCCATTCGCCGCGCGCACCGTAAAGCGCCGGTTGGGATCGGTGATCAAAAAGCCGTTCGTGGGTGCGTTGTACGTACCACCGGCAATCTCGATGATGCCGCCATCGGCAACCAGATTGAAGGCATTGGCTAGGTTCGTATCGCCCGGCACCGAAACCACCGGCGGCTGGGCGAAAACCGGAAGGGCAAAACAGAAAAACGAGAAGGCGAGAACGAGAGGAAAAATGCGAACCATTCGATGATGCATGCGTGAGAGCTCCAAGGAGAGTCGACCGGGCAAAAGACGGCGCGAGTATAGCGAACGATCGATCGTTGCCGTCAGCGCACTCTCTCCAATCGCTCGCGAGCTCGTTGCGCGTAGATCGAATCCGCACCCCGGACATCCCGCAGCACTTCGTAGCCTCTTTCCAGCAGGGCTCGAGCTTCGTCATTTCGGCCGAGCACAAGTAAGCGCGCGCCCTGCTGAGAATCGGCGTCGGCCAGCTCCCAGGCACCCGCCGGCTTCTTGGCACGCAGCACTCTCATCGCCTCCTCCCACAGCGACTCGGCCCGCTCCACCTCACCCAAGTCGAAATACACGCTCGCCAGATCCTTACGCGAAATCGCGACGTGAACATGGCCATCCCCGAGACGAGATTGCCGGATCGCCAGCGTCCGGCCAAACGCCTCCGCCGCCTCGTCGAGGCATCCCCGTGCGTGCAACACCCGTCCCAGGCTGCTCCATACCGATGCCGTGCGAATACTGTCCTCACCATCGTGCGCCAGCCGCACCTCGAGGGCTTCACGCAAATGGCCTTCGGCCGCATCGAAGCGACTCGCCAAAAAGAGCACATTGCCGAGACTACGCAGGCTCGTCGCAAGCTCCGCAGGATCACTCTCGAGATCGTTACGCCGCACCTCGAGCAACCGTCGGTAACGCACTTCCGCCTCGTCCAGCTCACCACGAAAGGCGAGCAACGAAGCGAGGTTAGTCTCCACCCGCGCTAGATCGTCGGGCTCCTGCCCGAGACGCTCCTTCATCCCGAGCGCCAACCGATACAGCCACTCGGCACGCCGACGATCACCGAGCCGTTCGACCGTCGCGGCCAGGTTGTTGAGAGAACGCGCGACCAGAGGATGATCGCCTCGACCGTAGACCTCACGTCGCAAACGCAGAGCCTCGGCAAAGAGATCACGCGCCGATACCACCTCACTCAACGCGTGATAGGCCAACCCCAACGCCTCGAGCTGATGCGCCAGCATCTCCGGCTCATCCGCCAGCCGCAGACGCGCCTGCTCCTGCCCACGCGCCAAGATCTCAAGAGGGGTCATAGGCTGGCTGGCACTGAAATCCGG
>JBCDBH010000337.1:0-6468 GCA_039184055.1 Acidobacteriota bacterium | reverse complement strand
TTAGAAAATTGTAGGTGATGCAAACCTGCGCCAGCAACGCCAAGCCCAAAGTCGCTAGTCCGGTTCAGTAATTCCAAACAACCCGCTCTTCGTTGTTTTCAAGGCGCATGGCAAATAACGGGCCGGTTGGGCTTTAGATGGATCGCGCCGTCTTCTGCGCCACGATTGAAACCCCAATTCGAACCAGCGCCCAAGCGATCGCGCTATAAGCCACCGCTCGGATTAACAGTTCCCAGTCGGGAACGAATAACGCAATGCCATCGAGCGGGGTGAAGAATATCACCGGTACATAGACGAGCAGCGCCCACGCAATGGCAGCCGCGAATACGCAACACAGGCCGGTAACCATCCACCGCCGAGCAAGGCTATGTTGGGCAATTTGATCGCGCCGACGCCAGACGCGAACGGCGCCCAAAACAAATCCAAAGGGCGCAATTGCCATAACGATGAAGGCAATTTTAAGCGGCGTTTGGTCACCGGATCTTGGCGCATCCTCAAGACCAAGGAAATCAAGCGCGAGATCATATCCAATATCGCTTGTCACGCCGAATCCGGACCCACTCCCTCCATTTGTCATATAGATAAAGGCGTCGCCTTGTTCTGGGCGCATCGATAGCTGCGCACTAAAGCCCGGGTTGGCGCCGGAATGCCAGACGACGCCAGCTGGCGGATAGAGCATCCATCCCAAACCGTAATTCGACGCGGCGGCATAGCTCCACGCTTCGTCGGACCCTTCGAGCGGGTCGCCGTCGAGAGCTGGAGCCAACGAGCGACCGTCGAGCCCGGCCGGAGCGTCGAGATCGAGCAGGTCGAGCACGGTCGGCACGATGTCCACCGAGCTCACCTGGGTGCTCACCCGCCCGCCCGCTCCGCGACCGGTGGGATCGGCGATCATCAGCGGTACGAGCAGATTCTCGTCGTAGAGATAGAGGTGATTGACCAGGCCGTGCTCACCCAACATCTCACCGTGATCGGCGGTGACCACCACGACCGTCTGGTCGGCGACCCCGAGCGCGTCGAGATGGCCGAGCAGCCGTCCCATGGCGGCATCGGTATAGGCGATGCCACTGTCGTAGAGATCGTAGGGCAGCGACTCGAGCTCGGGTGGCAGGCTGCCGTCGCCATGGACCTTGCCTCTACGCAAGAGCGTCCACGAACGCGTGTCGAGATACCCCTGGTCGGCACCCAGACGCTCGCGATTGGTACGAAGAAACCATCCCTTGGGATCGAGATCGCTCAGCTCGGAAAAATACGGCTCGCGAGCGCGATAGGGATTGTGCACTTCGTAGGTGTGAAAGAAGAGGAAAAAACGCTGATCCTGGTGCTCGTCGAGCCAGGCCAAAGCCTGCTCGAGATTGTGATCGAGCTCGTCGGCGAATCCCATCTTCTCGCCGAAGGAACGATAGGAGTCGAAACCCTGGGCGAACCCCCATTGAGGGTGCACATAGCCACCGCCGGTGATCGCCGCCGTCGTCCAGCCCGATGCACGCAGGACTTCGGCGAGCATGATCAGATCGTTCGGGGCCGGGCTGCCGTGATTGACCCCGTGGTGATGGGCGTCGAGACCCGAGAACATCGATACGTGCGCCGGCAACGTCCACGGCGCCGAGGCCACCGTCGTCTCGAAGACCGTGGCGTGTTCGGCGGCCCAGCGTTCCAGGTTCGGCGAGGTCGGTCTCTCGTAGCCATAGACCGACAGATTTTCGGCGCGCAGCGTATCGATCGAGACGAGAAGGAGATTCGCCTTCCCCACCACGCCCGCCTTGCGCAGCTCGGGATGCGCCCAGGCGAGAAAACCGACGCGTGGATCGAGCATCGTCGGGCTATCGGTTTCGAAACGTAGCGTCAGCTCGCTTCCCGCATAGGCGCTGAGGTCGATCACCGCGCGATGCCAGCGGCCTTCACCCGTCTTGTCGAGGGTGGATTCGAAAAGTGGTTCGTCTTCAGAGGTCTGCGCCGACGACGCGAAGATCCGAAAGGTGGTCGGCACCTCGATATCGGGCTGGCGCCCATAGCCGACGTAGAGACGCGCGCCATCCTCTGGAACCGCCACGGTGCTCTCACGCACCAACCCGGGAAGCGTCACCCATGCGTTGCGCATATCGTCACCGAGGGGGACCTTCCAGGCTTGACCGATCGTCATGGCGAGCTTGCTTTCGTCGACGACCCGACGCCCGGCGACGATCGATTCGAGCATCACCTTGGCATTGCGTTCGAGCGCCAGATCGAGTCGAAGACGGGTGATCGAAGGCTGGTCACGGATCGGCAATTTCAGGTGATAACGACGTATCTCGCCCCGCACCACGGTGCCGATCCCGACTTCGACCTGACGCTGCTCGTCGAAGCTCTCACCCGCTCCCGCCCAGGACAGCCGCAACGTACCCCGACCGATACCGCTCGCCTCGACCGATACGAGATCGATCGACGCGGGTGCCATCGTGGTCTCGAGCGAAATGGTGCTCGGATGATCGCTTGTCGAGCGGATCGACCAGCCTCGATCCGTCGTCTCGACCGCGCTCGCTCCGTCGATCGTCCACGTGGCGACCGACTCGGGAAACGCCCAGGCCTGGACCGTCTCGGTCGCCACCACCGAAGCCGCGTTGAAATAGTCGACCGGTTCGGTGTCGATCAAACGCGCTTCGAGAGCCGCTTCGAGCTCTGGCTGAGAAGGCTGGGTTTGACCACAGCCGAACAGCGCCACAGACAGAAGAAGAGAGATCACAATACGCATCAGGGGCTCCAAAACAGAACGATCCCGGCCCTTGCGGGTACCGGGATCGTCAAACGCGTCACGTTGAGGTGACGTCAGTCGAGCTTACAGACGCTCGATCACGACCTCGTCGAGGTACACCGAGCCCGACGGGGTGCCGACCTCGTTGGTCGAGGGCGAGCCGAAGCGCATGATGTCGAGGTTGTGGGTGTCGTTGTCGATGTCGTTACGCTCGAACATCGTGGTGGTGACACCGTTGGCGTTGGTCTTGCTGGCGAAGATGCGGCCATCGTTGTTGCCAGCGCCGGTCGCGGCGGCCCACTCGAGGACCACGGTCACCGACGAGTCGGCACCGTTACCACCGAGGAAACCCTCACCACCGAAGGTGAACGGACCCGCGTCGGTGCGGACGAAGGCGGCCATACGCCACGTGTCAGCGGACGTACCGGGCTTCAGGAAGAGCACGACACGCGAGCCCTGACCCTGCTCGACCAGCGTCATGATGCGGATGTTGGCCGGGAAACCGGCGAAGTCGAACTGACCGGGGTTCGCGGTCGGACCGCCGGCGTCGATACGGAAGGTGATGCGAACACCGGTCTCGTCGGTCATGTGGTCGCTCTGCACGTACGCCAGACTAGCGGCGCCGTCGTAGTTGACTTCCATGCCGAAGCTACCGACGATGGCGGCGGTGCCATTGACGGCGAGCGAGTTGGCCGATGCCATGGCGGGCACGATGGTCAAAACCGCAGCCAGTACCAGGATCTTGCGAATCACGATGGCCTCCTTGATTGCTTGAGTCACGTTGTGCTCAGTCTCTATTCGCGTTGGGACTGACCTCACGAGCCGGGGCCTTGTGATGCCGTGTGGTCGCCACGCATGGGTGTACTGCCGTCAGCCGGCGGTAGATCGCTCTATGAGAACCTAGCATGACCGGCTCATTGGCCGCAACACCGACTTTTCAGGTTGGTGTCAGGGCGCGTTGCCGTATTTGCCGTAGCGGCGCCAGCGATCAGATGACGGACGCCATTATGGATGAACTCGGCGGGGTCTTGCAAGCCTCTATCCTCGAGCGGACTCATTGGGATCCTCGACGTTGATTTCCAGCTTGGATGCGGGTCTTTCGAGCGATCGAGAGCGGGTCGGGAGTGGCGACGGAGCTCCACGGATCGAGACCACTCTCGTGGTTTCCGATGCCCACGTTCATGGGCATTCCGATCTCGCGCTCGCGGCTCGTCACCAGTTTTTCGTCCCCTCGGATCATTCGACGGTGTGGACCACCTGGATCACACCCCGTAGAGATCCACCTCTTCAATCAACGTGTGCAGATCACCGAATAACTTCGTGGATCATAGCCGGTCGACGAGACCGACGCTAGCCCTGTTTTGCATCGAATCGAGAGACGGCCAAAACGACCAGTCGCCAAGTCCATGTCCAGGGTTCGCACCCCGCACACGAGACGTATTTCTCACCCTCTTCCAAGTTGATGAGCAATACGGGCTAAGATTCGCCGATGTCCTGTTCTCCGCTTCACCCGATGGACGCGCGCGTCTGGTCGCATCGTCCCGTAGCGACTACGCGGGCGACATGGCCCTCGATGCTCGTCATCCTGGCGATTCTGGCGACCGGCTGCGCGTCGCCCCCCGAGCCGCGCGACGCCACCGCTCTCGACCTCGGTGGTGATCGGCCCCCGGTCATCATTCTCGATATCGACACCCTGCGCGCCGATCATCTCGGCGCCTACGGCTACCATCGCGCCACCAGCCAGCACATGGATGCTCTGGCGGCCGAGGGCGTGCGCTTCGAGTGGGCGTTTTCCCAAGCGCCCAACACCCCCCCGTCGCAGACCTCGATCTTGACCTCGCTCTATCCGAGCACCCACGGCATGATCGAAGATCAGGATCGGGTGCCGCAAGCCGCCACGACGCTGGCCGAGGCGTTTCACGCTGGCGGCTGGAAAACCGCCGGCTTTGTCGACGGTGGCTATATGAGCGCCATGTTCGGACACGACCAGGGCTTCGATATCTATGACGACAGTCGTGGCGGTGGGCTGGCGGCGATCGGTCCCAAGGTCATCGACTATGTCCGCGCCCACGCCGACGAACCGTTCTTTCTTCTCGTCCACACCTACGACACCCACTCGCCGTACGATGCTCGCGAGGGATATGGACAATTTCTCGAAGGTCTCGAGCCTCCCACGCCCGGGTTCGTCGCCAGCTCCGAATACTTGGAAGAGATCCGCAAATCGGTGTGGACCGACGAGCCCAAGACCCTGCCGCCCAACGACATGGAATGGGCCAAGGCCCTCTACGACGGCGAGATCGCCTTTGTCGACGATTGGATCGGCTCGTTTCTCGCCGAGCTCGAAACGCTCGGGCTCGACGAACGCGCCATCGTCGTCCTGATCTCCGATCACGGTGAGGAATTCGGCGAGCACGGCTCGGTACTGCACGAAAAGCTCTACGCCACGGTCACCCGGATCCCGCTGATCTTCCGGCTCCCACCGACGTATGAAGACGTCCTCGACGTGAGCCCGGGCCAGGTGGTCGACGATCTGGTCGAGACCATCGACGTCATGCCGACGCTGCTCGATCTGGTCGGCTTGCCGATTCCCGCGATCGCCGAAGGGCGTAGCCTCTTGCCTCTCTTCCGAGGCGGCGACCGGCCACCGTATCGGGCGATCAGCGAATCGCCATTCTTCGGGACCCGTCGAGCGATCGCGCTCGGCGATCGCCGTCTCTTCTGGACGGTCAGCACCGACGAGGTCGAGCTTTACGCCTTCCGTGACGATCCGCTCGAACAGGTCGATCTCGCCGAGCAGGAACCCGATACCGCCGCGCGTCTCCGCAACGCCCTCGTCAACTGGCAGAAGACGATCGACGAAATCGGTGGTTTCGACGAAGCCGGTGGCGCGCTCGATCCCGCGATCATCGAGCAGCTCCGCGCGCTCGGCTACATTCAATGAGCGACCTCCGTTGACCAGCGTCACGCCTCGACTGAGCGCTCTCGCCCACCGCGTGCGCGGTCTCGCCGGTAGCCTGCGACGCGGCAAGAAGAAGCCGCTGTGGTGGCGTTGGCGCGACCGGCGATGGGAACGACCGTGGCGGATCGAAGCTCGTTTCGACGCCGCGGTCAATCCCGAGCGAGCGCGTGCCTGGATCGCCACCCAGAGCCTGAGCGATTTGATCGCGGTCGGCATCGATCGCGACGGCCATATGACATGGCGCTGTGATCGCCATGGTCACACCCCGGCGCCCCGTCCCGCCGACGCCTTTCTCATCGCCGACCTCGACACGCCGCTCGATCGCGACCACGTCGAAACCGTCGCCGCCGTGCTCGGCGCCGAAGCGATCGACGCGGTGATCTACAGCGCGGCGGTCGACGACCAGGATGACGAGGGCATCGATCTGGTGTACGCGGCGCGCCTGCTGCCTTTCACCCTCTTTCGCGCCACGGCCTGGCGCTGGTCGCCAGGCACCGGGGTCGAAAACCTCGAAGCGCGGCTGATCAAACGGGTGCGCCCGAGCGTCATCGACGCCGAGGCTCACGGCACCGCCGAAATCCGTCGTCGGGTCAGCGGACGGCGGCGTGGTCCGTACCGCAGTCGCGATCCTCTTCCCGCCCAGCTGGCGATCGATGTCGGCATGCCACCGCCACGACCGGTGGCCGAGACCGACACCCGAATCCCGTTGGTGGTCACCGTGCCGTTTTTGGCGCGGGGCGGCGCCGAGCACACCCTTTTCGAGACCTTGCGGGTGCTC
>JBCDBH010000336.1:0-6471 GCA_039184055.1 Acidobacteriota bacterium | reverse complement strand
CCAAAACTTTGTGCATTACTCTATAAAAAAAGGGGGGGCTATTCCCCCCCGCTTCCCTACTTTCAGCTCCGAAAATCCGAGAATTACGGAGGTGTGATCGTGACGTCGTTGCTCGCCGTCGAGGTACCGAATTGGTTCGACGCTTGCAGGGTCACCGTGTACGTAGCCGCGATCGGCGGATACGTGTAGGTGGCTCCGTTCAGATCGCAAGCCGGATCGACACCCGGAGCCGTACAGCTCGAGCCGTCACCGAAGAACCACGTGTAGCTGTCGGCGCCCGTCGAGGTGTTGACGAAGTTGACCGTCGTACCCGTGGTGCCACTGATCACGAAGGACGCTTCCGGCGGCGCGGGATCGACCTGACAATCCGACGGCGGATCGTAGATGATCGCGTTGGTGAGCGTCTGCGTGCAGGTCGTCCGGAGACTGGTGATGGTCAGGTCGGTCGGTGTCGGCAAGAGGATCTCGCCATCCTGACCACCGACCAGACACGTATCCGTCTCGAACGTACCGAAGAAATTCGGCACTCTCGCACGCACGACCACCTGGCCTCCGGAATTCACCGCCACCACGCCGAGCGCGGCGTTGCCATCGATCTCCACCGACACCGGATCACCGGCCTCGATACCCGAGGCGCCGATCGGTCCCAAGTTGATTTCGACGTTGGGCGCACCGACCAGCGAACCATCGGCCGTGGTGGTGAAGGTGTTCGGACTGACATCGGTGACGACGACGTCGAAGACTCGATAGGTGTACGAGGGGCCTTGACCCGACTCGGCGGTCTCGACGTTGGTGACACTCACCGCGCCGCTCTCGTCCGAACATCCATTGGGAATGATGCCTGGGGTGCGAACGACGATCTCGGTACCCGTGACCGACACGATTTCTTGACCGAATCCGGCCATCGAAACCGCCACCGGCTCTTCGAATCCCGTACCGAAGACGGTCACCAGCTGCCCACCGGTAAACGGCCCTTCGTTGGGACTGAGCGCGGTGATCACGACGCTACCGGCGCTGCCGTATTGGAAGGCACCCGCCAGCGTATCCTGCGATCCGCTATTCAGATTGACCACCTGAACATCGACGATCCGGTTCTGGTTGACCGCGTTCGGCCCGGTGGCCGCGGGGGTAATGGCGACAATCCGGCTCGGCGACACCGACTGCAATTGCGCCTCGACCCGAGCGTTGCCAGCACCGACGAAGACCTGCACCTGATTCGAGAAGCCTTCTCCGCGAATCGTGATCTGGGTGCCGCCCTCGTTGGGACCGAACGCCGGGGTCACCGAAATGATCCGCGGCACGATGACCGAGCCACCGTCACGCGTGTAGGTGAACGCCGACGCCAGGGTATCGGCCGCGGTGATCGAATCCGGATCGGTGTCGTTGAAGTTGTTGGTCACCGTGACGTCGACCGAGCGAATCTGGCCGACCGGCAGGTCGAAGATCGGTGGCACGCGAATCCGGATCGAGCCACTGCTGGCGCTGAGGATCTGAGCGACCTGGGTGTCGATCGTGACCCGCAGCGGGCTCGAGAAGCCGTTGCCGAGAATGGTGGCTTCGATCCCCTCGGGCGGTCCGGTGTTGGGCACGATCCCGGTGAGGAAGAACGGTGCCGGCGGCGGCGGATCTGGCGTCGGTTCCGCCTGCGTGATCGCGACCGTATCTTGACCGAAGCTCTGTTCGATCTGCGCCTGCACGACGATCGAGCTGTCGATATCGCCCGTGCTGACCTGCAGCGTGACGCTGCTCACGCCATCGTCGAGATTGAGCACCGCCGACGTCGTGGCGCCGCTATCGGAAATCAACGAGCCACCGCTCGAGCTGACGATGATCGAAGCACCGTCGGGTGGCGCCTGACCGTTGTCAGTGCGTCGAGCACGCACGGTCACCAAGATGTTGCTGGTCGTCGTCTCGGGCTCGGCCGCGAATTCGAACGCGTCCGGGCTGGCGATGACCGTAACGACGTAGGCCGCCGACGGCGCGATGTCGCTGGTCGGCGTCGAGGTTGCGGCTTGTTCAGGCAGGGTCGGTGAATCTGATTCGCAAGCGGCGGTGAGCAGAGCCAGCACCACCAGCAAGATCATCATCAAGACACCGGGTCGTCGCATACGCATGTCGAAAATCTCCTTGGTGCCTACTACTGCGAAAACTCGATCGATTGAGCGAGCAGCTCACTGGCCACCAGGTCACCGCCACGCGTGCGACCGTAGGCTCGGGCGAGCAAGTTCAAACGGATGATCGTCGAGCCCGTTTCCTTGTCGAAGCCGCCGTTCTCGAACATCAGGTCGGACAAGGGCGGGTTGGTGAATTGCTCGAACGACATCACGTCCCAGTTCTCGAGCGTGAGCGTACCGCCGACCGGCACGGTTCCGAGCACCCGAACGACGTAGGGCGCGGGCACGCGCGATCCGGCGTCACCCCGGGTGAATTGGATCTCCAGACTGTCCATCTGGATATCCATCAGCTGACTGCTGCTGCCATTCGGGTCGGCGACGATATTGCTCAAGGTGATCGTGGGAATGCGCAGGTTGTCGTTGCCGTTGACCGACACACGAAATGGAATCGTCGAGCCACTGGCCCAATCCATATCGAGCAACACACCACCCGAGCTCGTCGCGCTGTCTTCGGCGACGTTCTCCTCACAACCGAGAATCGCCAGAGCCACCAGAGCCACAGCGAGGATGCGCAACAAGTTCTTCACGTTTTCTCCTCCACCGATCACATCGGGACGATTCGTGGCGTGACGAAGATCAGCAGCTCGTCATTCGAATTCGAGCGCGACCGGTTCTTGAACAGATGGCCGAGAATCGGGATGTTGGCAAGGCCGGGCACCCGGTCTTGGTTTTGGTTCGACGTCACCTCGTAGATGCCGCCAATGACCGCGGTACCGCCATCGCGAACGATCACGGTGGTGCGAGCTTCACGGTTCGCGATCGGCGCGTTGGTCGCACCGGCGATCGCGAACGCGAGCTGCGGTTCTTTCTTGGCCACGTTGAGGTTCATGATGATCGTGCCTTCGGCGGTCACCTGAGGCGTGACGGTCATCTGCAGCGTGGCGTTGACGAACTGGACCGACACCGTGTTGTTGGCGATCGTCTGGATCGGAATCTGCAGACCACTTTGAATGGTCGCCGATTGGTTGTTGAGCGTCGTGATGCTCGGCGCCGAGATGACGTTGATCAAACCCTCGTTCTCGGCCGCGACCAATTGCGCGTCGAGCATGAAGGTATTGAGCACGTTACCCAGCGAGATGTTGAGGAAACCGTTGGCACCACCGCTGAGCAAAGCGACACCACCATTCGCCGTACCCTGGTTGGGGAACTCGAGATTGGTTGTATTGCCGAATTGCTCGTCCGACACCCCGTCGAAGTCCCACGCGACACCCAAAGAGCGACTGAAGTTCTTCGTGGCCTCGATGATCCGGGCTTCGATGCGAACCTGAGGCTCGGGGGTGTCGAGATTCTCGACCACCGCCAGAACCGTGTCGACATAGTCGGGAAGCTCGCGAATGATCAGCGTGTTGGTGCGTCGATCGACCTGGACATCGCCACGGCTGCTCAGGATACCGGTGCCACCACCGCCACCGCGGAGCAAGCCCGCGACAGCCTGGGCTTCGGCATAGCTCAAGCTGCGCATCAGGGTGGTCAACGGTACGCTCTTCTGACGGAGCTCGGCGATTTCGGCGCGCGCTTTCGCTTCTTCCTGCAGAGTCTGCAGAGGCGCGATGCGGACGATCGTGCCGTCGATATCGAGACCGAGATTGTTGATCTTGAGAATCTGCTCGAGGGCCTGATCCCACGGCACGTTCTCGAGCTCGACCGTGACGCTGCCACGCACGCGCGGCTGAATCACGAAATTGAGGTCGCTGATCCGCGAGAACGAGCGCAGCGTCTCGACCAGGTCGGCATCTTTGAGCGACATGGTGATCGGCTGACCGACGTATTCACGGTTGCTCCGCGTGACGATCTCGGCGGTGAAGCCTGGCAGGACCGGCTCTTGCGCCGCCGGCTCGACCCCTTGCACCTGCTGCGATTCGAAAGCGGCGACGTCCGAGAAGGTTGCCGGTGGCGCGAAGTCGGCGACCGGTGGCGCGGCTGGCGGCGGCGCCTGGGGCGCGGCCGTCTGACCGGCAAAAGCGGTCGCTTCGCCCGTCGGTGCCGCCTCGGGGGTCGGCTCGAACACCGGCACCGTCACCGGATCCGCGTCTTGTTCGACGGGCACGCTTTCGTCCACCGAAGCCAGCAATGGAGCGGGCTCGTCGGCGGGCGTGGTGTCTTCGGCGACGTCCATCGGCTCGGCATCGACCGTGCGTCCAGGCGGCAAGAAGACTTCGCCAGCGTCATCGACATCGTCGCTCGGCGTCTCTTCGACATCGGCGAGCAGCGTCGTCGGCGGATCGGCGGCTGGCGCAGCGACGGCCGGCGTACCGAACGTGACCACGAGACCGGTCGCCGTGCGTTCGATCGAAGGGGTCACCGGACGCTGCAGATCGAAGACGACACGGGATATCGCGTCGGGCACCGGGCGGAATTGACCGATGCGCACCTGATCGACATAGCTCGACGACACCGCGACCGATTGCCGACCCGACGTATTGACGACGTCTTCGAGGTCGATGACGAATCGCGCCGGATTCTCGAGCTGGAACGTGCTGTAACGGAACTCGCCGTCACCCGCGATCATCACTCGCGTGCCGTCACCCGAGCTGTCGACATCGAGTTCCGACAGGCTGCGCGCCGCGATGCCGGTGGGCGCTGGCGCCACCCACGGCGCATCGGCGGTGCCCACGGGAGTCGGCTCCAGGCTGGGCGACGACGCGGCGACCGTGGGGCTGGCCGGTGGCAAGATGTCCGTCGATTCGACCTCGGTATCGACCGGCTCGGACGCCGCCATGGTGACCGGCGGCGTCGGCGCGACATCGTCGGCACCATAGGTCTCGCTCGCCGGCGACTCGGCGATCGGCTCGAGCGGCTCTTCGGTCGGCGGCGCTTCGTAAGCGAGCGTCACCGGCGCGTCGTAACCGACCGGCATGAGCTGGAGTCGCAGACGCTCGCCTTCGGTGGTGAGAGCATGCTCGGTTTCGTCGCGCGTGCTGACCACCAAACGGGTCAACGGACGATCGGCATCCTCCAGAAGCTCGACATCGACACCGCGCAACAGACCTTCCATCAAGGCGAGGTCGCCAACCGAATCGGATGGCACGGTGTTGGGAAGCTCGACCACCAGATTGCCGGCGTTGTCGCGATAGGTCGTCCAAACCAGCGTGCGGTCGGCGATCACGTCCAAGACGACACCCGGCTCTTCGTCACCGACCTCGAGCCCACGAATTTCCGCGGGGGTCGAGACTCGTTCGGAGACGACTCCGTTCGGCCGCTCTGGCTCGACTCGTGTTTCGTCGCTACCGCCGGACGCACAGCCCAGCAGCGCGAGCAACACCGCAATGCTCGAAAGCATCGTGATGTTACGGATCATGCTCCCTCGTCTCTCCAGCATGTGACTCATTCGCCTCCGCCCCTCGGTCTCGGGCACGCTCCACCACGTGCCACTAGGGATTCAGCCGTTTGACCACCTCGCGGAACGGCTTCAGTGCAGTCGGATCGTTGATCGTTTGTTTGAACGTGATCTCGTCGATCGAAATACTCACGACATCACCGTCCCAAAGCTGGTCGCCCGGCCGGATGAGATAGCTCGTCTGATCACTGGTCGCACCGATCTGAGCGACCGGTCCGTTCTCAGTGATGAAGACGCCCTCGATCTCGATTTCGTCGATCAGCAGACCGGCGATCCCATCGGGTCGGTTTTGCTCCACCGCGGCGCTTCGGCCCGCGGATTGAACCAAAGAACGAAAAGGATCACGACGCGTACCCGGATCGTAGGTGGCTACCGGATCCGCGCCACTGATCAACTCTTCGTCCTGGGCCAAGAGCTCATCGATGTTTTCGAACTCGGCTTCGGGAATATCTTCACCGAAGCCATCGTCGTATTCCGATTCCGCGCCGTCCTCATCGCCGAAACCATCGTCTTCCTGCGCCACCAACAGGCCACTGCCGAGCAGCAGCCCGAGCGCGACAAAAAGAGCCAGCCAGCCGTTTCGGCTGATCATTCGCCTTCCTCCTCGTCGAATGGCTCGTTGTAGAGGAAGGTTTTGGCGGTAAAGCGAGCGCGGATCGTATAGGCCGATCGCTCGTCTCGGTTGTTGTTCTTGAGAGCCGCGATATCGAGCTGATCGACGTTGATGATGCGACGAAAGCGGCCGATGCGATCGAAGAAGAGCGCAAGGTTGTGGTACGTCCCTTCGAGCTCGACCTTGATCGGCCATTCGGTGTAGAAGTCCAGCGGCTGCTCGGCCTGCGGCGTGAACCGCATCAGGTTGAAATCACCCTGCTCGGTCAGCGACCGGATCCGACGCAACAACTCTTCGGTGTTGCGTTGCGAGGGCAGAATGCGCAGGAGCTTGTCCAGATCGAGCTG
>JBCDBH010000335.1:0-6500 GCA_039184055.1 Acidobacteriota bacterium | reverse complement strand
GCATGGGCGCGACCTACGAGACGGGCGAAAACGATCGGCTCGATATTCAATTGGGTGGGCGCTTCTTCGCACGTTGGCAAGTGTTTTTGTCGTGGGGGACGCGCGCCAGCGTCCCGCCGGCCGATGGTAGGCTCGAATGCAAACTTCGGAGGACCCATGCGACGACTCTGGCTTCTTTGTGTTTTCCTACTCGTTCCCGGGCTCATCTTCGTTCCCCAGCCGATCGCGGCCGAATCCGCCGACGATGCGTGGCCGCAATATCGCGGCTGGCACGCTCAGGGCATCGCCACCACTCCCGCGCCGCTGACGTGGAACGCCGAGACGGGGGAGAACATCGCCTGGAAGACGGCGATCCCGGGGCTCGGCCACGCCGCGCCGGTGGTCTGGGGTGATCAGGTCTATGTGCTCACCGCAGTGGGTGAGGCGGGCGCCGAGCTCAAGGCGGGGCTCTACGGCGACATCGCACCGGTGCAGGACGAGTCGGTGCTGCGCTGGCACGTCTTGGCGATCGCTCGCGATACCGGCAAGATCCTGTGGGACAAGGTGGTCCACGAAGGCAAGCCGGCGGTCAAACGTCATCCGAAAGCGACCCACGCCAATTCCACGCCGGTAACCAACGGTGAGGTGGTGTGCGTGTTCTTGGGCTCCGAGGGCCTGCACTGTCTCCGTACCGCCGATGGCGCGCCGGCGTGGAGCAAGGATTTCGGCGTGCTCGATTCGGGCTTTTTCATGATGCCGCAGGCGCAGTGGGGCTTCGGGGCCTCGCCGGTCATTCACGAAAACATGTTGATCGTCCAGGCGGACGTGCAAAAGGGCTCGTTTGTCGCCGCCTTCGAGGTCGCGACCGGCAAGGAGCTGTGGCGTACCGCGCGGGAAGAGGTTCCCACCTGGTCGACCCCGACCGTCCATGTCGGCGCGAAGCGCTCGCAGGTGGTGGTCAACGGGTTCAAGCACATCGGTGGCTACGATCTGGCGACCGGCAAGGAGCTCTGGCGGTTGGCCGGTGGTGGTGACATTCCGGTGCCGACCCCGTTTGTCGCCCACGACATGGTGTTCGTCACCAACTCACACGGTTTGATGTCGCCGATCTACGCCATCGACCTCGCGGCGGTGGGCGATCTGACGCCGGATTATCAGGCGATGACCGATCCCGAGAAGGAGAAGTCGGCGAGCAAGAATCCCGACGAGCCCGGTCGGTTCATCAAATGGATGACGACTCGGGGTGGCGCCTATATGCCGACGCCGATCGTTGTCGACGATCTGCTCTACCTGGCGCGAGACGGCGGCATTTTGGTGGTTTACGACGCCAAGACCGGTGATGAGGTGTTCAAAGAGCGCATCACCGGCACCGCGATCACCGCTTCGCCGGTGGCCGCCGCCGGCCGGCTCTATCTGACCAATGAAACCGGTGATGTCTTCGTGATCAAGACGGGGCGTGACTACGAGCTCTTGGCGACCAACGAGCTCGGTGAGACGACCCTGTCGACCCCGGCGATTTCCGGCGGCATGCTCTTCTTCCGCACCCGTGACGCGCTGATCGCGGTGGGTGAGACGAAGAGCGCCGGCGCCGCGACGGGCGATTGAGCGCGATCGTGGGGACGCGGGTCTTGAGACGTATCGGAGTATGCGGACTCGGTCTGCTGCTCGCCGCCGTGGCGGTGGCCGAGAGCTCGTGGCCTCAGTTCCGTGGGCACGGCGCGCGTGGGCACGCCGACGGCCCACCGCCGCCGCTGACCTGGGATGTCGAATCGGGCGAGAACATTCGATGGTCGGTGCCGATTCCTGGGTTGGGTCACGCGTCGCCGATCGTCGCGGGTTCGAAGATCTTCATCGCCACCGCGATCGGCAAGGGCGCCGCCGAGCTCAAGACGGGGCTCTATGGGAGTCCCAAGCCAGTCGATGACGAAGGCGAGCAGCAGTGGGTGCTGCTGGCGCTCGATCGCGCAACCGGGCAGATCGCGTGGGGCAAGACGGCGGTCACCGCGTCGCCGGCATCGAAACGACATCCCAAGTCGTCTCACGCCAACTCGACGCCGGTGACCGACGGGGAACGGGTTTGTGTGTTTTACGGCACGCCCGGCCTGTTCTGCTATCGCGTCGCCGACGGCGTACAGCTGTGGTCGAAGGAGTTCGGTTTGCTATCGGCGGGCTCCTACAACCTCCGCGCGGCGGAATGGGGCTTTGGCAACTCGCTGAGCCTGCACGATGGGGTGTTGTTGGTCCAGGCCGACACGCAGGAGCTCGGCTTCATCGCCGCGTTCGACGTCACCGACGGTCGCCAGCTCTGGCGTCGTGAGCGTGACGATGTGTCGACCTGGTCGACCCCGACGGTGCATGTCGGAGCGGAGCGCAGCCAGGTCATCGTCAACGGCTTTCGTCATATCGGCGGCTACGACCTGCGGACCGGCGATCCGCTGTGGAAGCTGCGGGGCGGTGGCGACGTGCCGGTGCCGACCCCGTTCGTTGCCGACGACCTGATCTTCATCACCAACTCCCACGGCCTGGTGAGCCCAACCTACGCGATCGAGCTCGATGCCGAAGGGGAGATCGTGCCCGACTACAACGCCCTCGGGCGTGGCGAGGCGCCACCGAAAGGGATTCGTTGGGCGAAGACAAAGGGTGGTGGCTACATGGTGACCCCCATCGTGGTCGACGGGCGTCTCTATGTGCTGCGCAACAACGGGATTTTCACCGTCTACGACACCCGATCCGGCACCGAGCTCCATCAAGGCAGGCTGAGTGGTAGCCATGCGTTCACCGCCTCGCCGGTGGCGGTGGGCAAGCGGGTCTATTTCACCGCCGAAAGCGGTGAGGTCTTCGTGGTCGAAGCGGGTGAAACGCTCGAGATTCTGGCGCGCAACCCGCTCGGGATCCAGACGCTTTCGACCCCGGCCATTGCCGACGGCACGATCTACTTTCGCACCCGCGACAGCCTGATCGCGGTGGGCGAAACAGCTTCGGAGACAGCAGCTTCGGAGATGGTGACTACGGAGGCGGTGGCCACGAGTATCGATTGAGCATCCACTAGCCAAGAGGGAGGGAGCGGTATGTCCGTACGTATCGAGTCTGCGTTTCGTGTGTGGTTTGTGGTGATGAGCGTGATGATCGTGGCGCCAGGATCGACCGTCGCGGCGGCGCCCGCGGGCGGACCGGCCCTGGAGCTGGTCGAGGTGCTCACCGGGCTCGACACCGCGGTCGACGTCGTACACGCGGGTGACGAGCGGCTTTTCATCGCCCAGCAGGATGGCGAGATCCTGGTGTGGGACGGAGCATCGGCACCGACGACCTTTCTCGATCTTTCGGCGATCGTCGGTGGTGGTTTCGAAGGCGGGATCAAAAGCATCGCCTTTCATCCGAGCTATCCGACTCCCGGCTACGTCTTTGTCCACTACTCGGACACCATCAACGCATCGGTGGTGGCGCGCTATACCGTGTCGGCCGATCCGGATGTCGCCGACCCGTTGAGCGGCGTGGTCGTACTCACGCAGCCACAGGCGACCACCCTGCATCGCGGTGGCCAGATCGCCTTTGGACCCGATGGTTTTCTCTACATCGGTCTCGGTGACGGTGGACCGCAAACCGATCCCGATTGTCACGCTCAGCGCCCCGACACCTTGCAGGGCAAGCTGATGCGGATCGACATCGATCAGAACACCATGACACCGCCGTATTACGGCATTCCGGGCGACAATCCTTTTGGTGGTGTCGGGCAGCCAGCGGCCGAGGTGTGGGCGATCGGGCTGCGGCAACCATGGCGCTTCTCGTTCGATCGGGTCACCGGTGATCTTTATATCGCCGACGTCGGTCAATTCGAACGTGAGGAGATCGACTTTCAGGCGGCCGGTGCCGGCGGTGGTCAGAACTATGGCTGGCGGATCATGGAAGGGACGTTTTGCTTCGATCCCGATCCGATCGACGACGATTGTCCGATGAGCACGCCGTCATGTGACGATCCGGGTTTTGTCGCGCCGATCATCGAGTACGACCACACGGGTGGCAATTGCTCGGTGACCGGTGGCTTTGTGTATCAAGGGCCTGAGGCTGCCGCGTTGCGTGGACGCTACCTCTATGGCGATTGGTGCACCGGCAATCTGTGGGCGGCGGAGGACGGTGGGTCGGGTTGGACCACCGAGCTCCTGTCGGTCTCGCTGCCGCAGATCAACACCTTTGGCGAGGATCGTGACGGTCGCTTGTTTCTCACTAACGGCTCGACGCTCTTCCGGCTACGCGCGCCCAACGATGTCTTCGGCGACGGCTTCGAGAGCGGCGATACGAGCGCCTGGTCGTCGACGGTGCAGTAGGTTCGTTAGCTACTTGCCGCTTTGGTCTCGGTTGCGGCGTCGTTCACGCCGATCGGGCTTGTCTTTCGCGAGGCGCTTTTTCTCCTCGTCGATCCACCAGCGGATGTGCTCTTCGAGCACGGTGAGGGGTAGACCGCCCGGACCGATCATGGCGTCGTGAAAGCGGCGAACGTCGAAGCCGGGGCCGAGCTCTTCTTCGGCTTGGCGACGCAGGTTGACCATGACGAGCATGCCGGTTTTGTAGGCCAACGCCTGGGCGGGCATGTCGGTCGAGTAGCGCAGCGTTTCGGTGGCGAGCTGGGTCTCGGATTCGAGCAGGCGTTCACGCATGAACGCGAGCGCTCGTTCGCGTGACCAGCCGAGCGCGTTCATGCCGGTATCGACGACCAAGCGCGTGGTCAAAAAGAGATCGGCGGCGTGACGACCGTAGCGATCGTAAGGCTCCTTGTAGAGACCCATCTCGTGTCCCAGCCACGCGGCGTATTCGGCCCAACCCTCACCAAAAGACGAGTACCACAGCGCCTTACGGCGCACCGGGTGGAGGTTGTCGTTTTCCTGCTGCAGGGCGATCTGAAAGTGGTGACCGGGAATGAGCTCGTGAAAGATCAGCGACGCGGCTCCGATTTGCGTGCGTTGGTCGAGCTTGGAGCCGTTGAAGAGATAGCGACCGGTCGGCGCGCCGGGCAGCGGCTGTTGGTAGTAGCCGAAGGTCAAGGAGGCTTCGAGCGCTTCGGGTAGCCGTGCGACGCCATAGGGCGCCTCAGGCTTGACGTCGAAATAGTCGTCGACCAGCGGCTCGATCCGGCGGATGTGAGTCATCAGGCGCTCGCCGACCTCGTCGGCCGAGCACGCGATGAAGCGCGGATCCTTGCGGATCCAATCGTTGAATGCCGCGTGATCGAGATCCGATCCGAGCAGGGTGCGGATCTCGGCCATCTCACCCATGATCGTCTCGACCCAACGGAGACCCGTCTGGTGGAGCTCTTCGGGCGTGGTCTCGCGGGTGGTCATGAAGCGCACCAAATGCTGGTACGCCTCGGCGCCGCCTGGATATTGGCTCATACCGACCGTGGTGGGCGCGGCTCGTCGGTAGTCGTCGTCGAAGGTGGCGATCAAGGTTTCGAACGCCGGCACGATGCGCTCGGTGATGCGCTTGGCGACGGCTTCGTGAAAAGCGGCGGTGTCCGTTTCGAGCGCGGCGAGACGTGCCAGCACGACCGTGAACGGACTGGCGTCGGGACCGGCGGTGTACGGCGCCAAAACGGCGAGACTTGGGTCGATCGCGGGTACCGGGAGCAGAATGCCGCGCTCACGTTGCGTGGCGAGGTTGCTTTGTACCTGTTGCACCAAGCCGGGGACCTGATCGAGCAGGCTGAGGTAGCGCTCGAGGTCGGCTTCGCTGGTAAAGGCGAAGGTCGAGAAGACCATCTGCAGACCGGAGAAACGCCACGAATAGGGCGTGACCTGGAAGCGGTGCCAGAAGCTGCCGTGGAGATCTTCGGCGGCTGGGCCCAGGCTCCATTGTAGGACCCGTTTGGTCAGCCATCGATCGTGATCGAGAGCGTCGTCGTCGATCGCGTCGAGACGTGGCAGGACCGACCGTGCCCAGGCGACGTCACGTTCGCTCCGCTCGTAGGAGAGATCGACCAGGGTGGTGACCGGCAAGCCCTCTTGGACCCGCAAGAGCGTTTGAGTGTCGAGTAGGTGGGTCCAGACTTCGTCGGCGATGGCATCGAGCTCGGCGGATGCACTCTCGGCGTGGGCGCCGGTCGCCAGCGTGAGGAGCAAGAGCGCGGTGAGCAGACGTGTCATGACCTTCATCCTTGACCTCCTGTTTCGAGCTGACTTTCACCACCGCCGGTGAGCATGCCGGCGCGATCGAGAGCGAAACGCGGCAGGGGAGTCGCGTCGTCGAGCACCCAGGTCGCGACTTGTTCTCCGAGCGCCGGACCCAATTTGTAGCCGTGTCCCGAACCGCCGCCGAGCAGCCAGACGTTGCCGGCGCCGGGATGACGATCGATCAGATATTGACCGTCGGGGGTGCTGGCGTATTGACAGACGCGACTCTCCACCACGGGCGCGTCGGCCATGGCGGGGAAACGAGTCGCGATGAGCCTGCGCGCGCGTTCCAAGGCGGCTGGATCGGGGGTGCGTTCGAGCCGGTCGGGATCGATCGTCGGGCCGTGGGTATCGTCGGCG
>JBCDBH010000334.1:0-6502 GCA_039184055.1 Acidobacteriota bacterium | reverse complement strand
TCCGTGCCTGCCTTGTCGACGGAAGTCGCCTTGGCGAGCCCGGTCGAGAAGCCCGCGACCAGGATCAGGATCGAGGCGAAAATCAGAGATCCACCGACACGACCCGTGGCCGGAGCGTTCGAGTCCGTAGTGTCCGCGTCCATGGCCGGTAGTTGTCGATTCGCGTTGCGGTCATGCATGCCAGTCCCCTTCCTTTGCATCGAGCCGCATCGCCCCTCGCCATGCGTCTCGCTGGGTACTGGCGCGAGAATCCGTCGGGCTGTATCAGGTGAGTCCGGTTTTTTTTGACGGGTGGTGGCGAGCCATCTCACGGCGTCCGCGGCGGTGGGTCGCAACGACGGCTCGACGATCAACAGAGACCGGATCACGGCTCGTAGATCAGGATCGCCGCCTTCGACCGGCACGGCGTTGCCACGCGCCGCGTCGATCATGAGCTCGACCGGTGCGAACCCGGTTCGGCGGGGTGGACGACCCGTGAAGAGATGCTGCAACACCAAGCCGAACGCAAACATGTCCGACGCCGAGGTGATGCGTTCGCCTCGAGCGTGCTCGGGGCTCATGTACATCGGGGTACCGAGCACGGCATTCGAACGCGAGGCGTTCGCCGCCACGCGGCCACCCGAAGGGATTTCAGCGGTCCACCCAGCGTCGGCGTCGCCGAGGAACCGGGCGATACCGAAGTCCAAGATCTTCACCAGCCCCTCGTCGCTCACCATGATGTTGCTCGGCTTGAGATCACGATGCACCACGCCCTTGGCGTGCGCGGCGTGTAACACCTCGGCGACGGTACAGGCGATCTCGAGCGCTTCGGAAGTCGGCACCGGCTGCGCGAGCATGGCTGTCAGGGTTCGGCCGACGATCAGCTCGAGCACCAGAAAGAGAGTCTCGTCCTGCTCGACGACATCGTAGACCTGGCACACGTTGGGATGAGAGAGACGCGACAGGATGCGCCCTTCGCGCAAGAGGCGACCTGGCGTCCACGCCACCGAGGGTCGCAAGGCCTTGATCGCCACGAAACGATCGAGCGATTCATCGTACGCGCGGTAGACCTTGCCCATGCCACCCGACCCGAGCACGCCATCGATACGCAAGCGCCCGATCGTGTAGCCGACCTCGAGCTCGGGCACGGCAAAGGTCGACTCGGAGCCTGCCTCGAGATCCGCGATGGAGGCGAGCGGTGGCGCGTCGAGAAAGCTCCCCAATTCCGCCTCGCCATCGAGCAGAGCATTCACCTCGGCGGCAACCTCTTTCGAGCTCGCGACATCGTCGAGAAAGCTCCGTCGCGCCTCGGTCGGCATATCGAGCGCGAGCTCGAGAAGATGACCGATCTCGTCGTCGATCTCAGCCATCGTCGTGCTGGGTCGACAACTTGCGCGCCAGAAGCAGCCGCGCGACCCGCCAATCACGCGCCACGGTGAGTCGCGTGACGCCGAGGATCTCGGCGGTTTCGCTCTCGGTCAGACCGGCGAAATAACGCATCTCGACCACGTCGGCCTTCCGGGGATGGGAACGACGCAGATCGTCGAGCGCCTGGTCGATGGCCAGGACCTCGTCCGGAGGCGGCTCGACCCGCGCCCAGAAGCCATCGTCTTCGAGCGCCACGCGATCCGCGGGTGACGCGCGTCGTGCTGCCTGGTAGCGCCGCGCGTGGTCGACCAGAATTCGCCGCATGACACGCGCAGCGAGCGCGAAGAAATGGCGACGGTTCTCGACCGTCGCGCCATGTAGCTCCGAGCCCACGAGACGCATATAAGCCTCGTGGACGAGCGCCGTGGCGTCGAGCGTGTGCTCACTACGTTCGTTGCGAAGATAGTGCCGCGCCAAACCCCGTAGCTCGTCGTAGGCCTGGGGCAGAAGATCCTCGACGGCCGCTTCGTCGCCATCCATCCAGCGCCCGAGCAAGAGGGTGAATTCGTGACTGGAGCCCGTGTTCGACTCGTCTTGGCTCGACATGGCTCCTCGAGGCTATCGTGATCGAGCTTCGTCGGCGGTGTCAGCGCCCACCCACCACGACACGTCATCGCCGCTCTCTTGCTGGTCCCCGGCCGGCGCATCCTCGTCAAGGTCGATCACCGCGGTCGACGCCTCCTCGACTTCCAGTGCCGCCCCCACCCATGCGAGGTGTTGCGTGGCGGTCTCGGCCTCGTGCTCCCGTGCCAGAGCGAGCGCGCTTCGACCGTCTTCGTCCACACGACCGAGCTCGGCGCCCGCCTCGGCGAGACGTGTGACGATCGCGCCGTGATCGCCGATCGCTGCCATCATCAGGGCGGTTCGGTGCCCGTCGGCCGTTCGCCCCACCTCGTCGACCGCCGCGCCAGCCGCGAGCAGCCGTTCGACCACGCCGAGGTGCCCCGCCGCCGCCGCCGCGAAAAGCGCGGTGCGTCCCGACGGACGCGAAGGCTGATCGGGATCGGCGCCTTCTTCGAGCAACGCGGTCACCGCGTCGGCGAATCCCAGCCGCGACGCCAGCACCAAAACCGGCACGTCGTCACCCTTGGGCGCATCCGGCGATGGCTCCTCACGCACCACCGAGCAGGGATCGGCCCCGTCGGCAAGCGCGGCCCGCACGGCGCCGATCTCGCCGTCATCGACCGCACCGACCAGACGTGACTCGGCAAAGCCGTCATCGCCATCGTTCGATGCTTGGAGCAGCGTGGCGATCGGGTCATGTCCCGCGCGCACCGCGCGAAAGAGCGCGCTATCCCCCCGCGCATCGAGCAATGCGGCGTTGGCGCCTTCGGCGAGCAGTCGTTCGGCGATCGAAAGATGCCCGGCGCCAGCGGCGAGCATGAGCGCGGTTGCGCCTTCCTCGTGAAGCTCGATCGGATCACCCGCTTCGGACCGCTCGGTGAGCAGCTCGTCGATCCCGGGCACGACGTCACGCACATCGATTTGTCGATCGATATCGACGCCGCGTTCCAAAAGCGCCTCGACCATGTCGAGCGCACCGGTCATCGCCGCTAGATGAAGTGGCGGACGACCGGCGTCGTGACGCATCAGGACCGGTTTGGATGCTTCGGCCACCGCCTCGGGATCGGCACCCGCGGCGAGGATGGCGAGGGCGAGATCCGGAAACCCACCTTCGAGCGCGGCGGCGAGCGGCGTGCGTTGCGAAAGACCGGAGCGATCGAGGTTGGCGCCATGCGCCACCAGCGTTCGAGCAATATCGGCATGCCCGGCCTCGATGGCATCGAGCAACAGGGTGCTCTCGGGCGCCACGCCGGATTCGAGCAAACGTCGGGTGATCTCCGCGTGTCCTCGCGACACCGCTTGACGCAGCATCATCGCGTTGGCCTTTGCGCCAGCGGCGAGAAAGATGTCGACGATCTCGCCTCGCCCCCCGCTCACCGCATGGTAGAGCGGCGTCTCGAGCCCCAGACCGCTGGCATCGGTGTCGACCCGTGCACCGGCGGCGAGCAGGGTGCGCACCACGTCGGTCTGACCGGCTTTGATCGCGGTCTCGAGCGCCGTCGCGCCACCACCGAGCCGCGCATCGACATCGACCGCGGCGACCAAGCGCTCGACCACCTCGGACCGGCCAGCGATGATGGCGTGCGTCAACGCGGTATCGCCCTGGCGATCCTCGGCTTCGGCATCGGCGCCATGCTCGAGCAAGACCTCGACCGTGGCGACTCGACCGGCCTCGGCGGCGATCATCAACGCGGTACTGGCTCTCGACGCGGTACTGGCTCTCAATACGGGAGTGGCGCCCCCTTCCGGCGCCTCATCCGAAGGGGTGGCGGCCACCGTCATACCGAGCTGAGCGAGCAGCTCGGCGTCGTCCGTATCGTCTTGTTCCACCGGCCGCCGACAGCGCACCTCGGGGCTCGCCCCGGCATCGAGCATCACGCTCGCCACGGTGGCGTCGTCGAGCATCACGGCACGCATCAGCGCCGTCCAGCCATCGTCGTCGTGGGTATCGATCGACGCGCCAGCGGCCGCGAGCTCGCCGACGGCGGCATAATCTCTGGCGGCAAAGGCACGCAAAAAGGCGTCGACTATCTCGTGCGAAGTCATGACCCGCGAGTCTATACAAGCAACGCCGATCCTTGACAAACGCCGATTCATTGACAGAATTCAATAAATCCTTTCGATCTCGCTGCCATGTGATTCGACTGGCTTGATTTGACGGAGACACCATGCTGGCTCGAACATTCACCCTACTCGTCCTCCTCGCCACCGCCGCCACCGCGCAAACCACCCATTACGTCGCCACTACCGGCAACAACACCACCGGCAACGGCACGGTCGGCAACCCGTGGGCGACGATCGAATTCGCCGTCGACCAGGTGAGCGACGGCGATTTGATTCTGGTCCAGCCGGGTGACTACGTCGGTCGCGTCCGGTTCGATCGCACCTTCGCCCAAGGCATCACGATCCGATCGGCCATGCCCTACCAAGCTCGACTGCGCAACAACGATCGCGTGATCACCGTCTACAGTGGCCAAGGCATCACCGTCGAGGGCTTCGACATCGCGCACAGCGGACCCGGCTCGGCACCCTTGGTGATCCACGTCCAAGACCTGATCGGCCCACCGGGTGGCACCGACTTCGTGAGCCGCATCACCTTTCGCAACAACGTCATTCACGACAGCTGGGACAACGATCTGCTCAAGATCAACAACGGCGCCGGCGACGTCCTGGTGGAAGGCAATCTCTTCTACAACCAGTCGGGAAGCGACGAGCATATCGACGTCAACTCGGTCACCGACGTCGAGATCCGCGACAACGTCTTCTTCAACGACTTCGCCGGCAGCAGTCGCCCCAACAACAACGACACCTCCGGCTTCATCGTCGTCAAAGACTCCAACGCCGACGACGACAGCAACCTCGGCTCCCTACGCGTCGATATCCGACGCAACGTCTTCCTGCATTGGGAAGGCTCACCGGGAAGCAATTTCGTGCTCATCGGTGAAGACGGCCAACCCTTCTACGAAGCCATCGACGTCCTGGTGGAAAACAACCTCATGCTCGGTGATAGCGGCAACGACATGCGTGCCGCCTTCGGGGTCAAGGGTGCGCAATCGATCGTCTTCCGGCACAACACCGTCAGTGGTGATCTGCCCGCCGCCGCCTTCGCCATGCGACTCAACCGCGAAGGCGCCAACCTCCAGAACGACGACATCCACTTCTGGGGCAACGTGTGGAGCGATGCCACCGGCACCATGGGGATTCCGACCGGTGGTGGCCCGCTCGACTTCTCCGACACCCCGCCCGCCGACACCACCGCCAACTGGTCGCTCGACACCAACGTCTATTGGAACGGTGGCGCCGCGCTGCCTTTCCAGGCCGGTGAGCTGATCAATCCGAGCGACGATCCCAATCCGACCGTCGGCGATCCGGTGCTGACCTCACCCGCGGGCGCCGTCCTACCCCGCTGGGACCCCGTGGGCAACCTCTTCGTCGACGGCTCGACGAGCATCCACGAGGTCTTCGTCAACCTCGTGCAGACCTATGGCCGTCCTGGTTCGGGAAGCGTGGTGAGCGGAGTCGCCGATCCTGCGAACGCCCCCGTCGACGACATCCTCGGTCGGCCACGCCCGATGACCGGCATCGACGCCGGGGCCTACCAGGAGAGCATTCTCTTCGCCGACGGATTCGAATCAGGGGATACGTCGAGCTGGTCGGTGACCGTGCCCTGACCAAAAAAGGCGGCCTTACGGCCGCCTTCTTCAGCTCGATGAGGTCTGTCCTCAGACTCAGCCCATCGGCATCGGCTGAGCGAAGAACTCCTCCTTGACGATCTTGCCGTCGGCGACGGTGTAGAGGGCGACCTCGTCACCGTCCCACCGCTGCCCTGACTCTTTGTTGGTGACGTCGATGGAGAAGATGACGGCGAATTGATCGGAGCCCGCGACCAGGTAGGGCCCTTTGACACCGAGATTGTGAATCTCATGAGCGCCGTACCACCACTCGTTCTTGCCCTTGATGGCGGCTTTGCCACGCGCTTCCTGGTCCATCCCCGGCGCGGCGGCCGATTCGACGCTCACGATGTCGTCCGAGTAGAGCTCTTCGATCGCCTCGACATTCTTGCCCTGCTCACAGTACTCGACCAGCTTGTTTGCGACTGCAGTGGTATCCACGGTGTTCTCCTCGCACCTTTGCCTGTCCTATACAGACATAAGTGTGCAAAACATCTTAGTTTGTCGGAACGTCACACAGAGGCCAGAGATTAGCAAGTTCGCCACAAAGCAAAAAGCCGGATGGCAGTCACCATCCGGCTTTCATGTCGAGTCGCGGCTCGGGCGGGGCGAGCCGCGTCTCAGTTGGCGTGCTGGGCGAGGAAATCCTCGAACGCCTGCTTCGGCATATTGCCGACCAGACGACCCTTCTCCTCATTGTTGGCGAAGAGGATGAAGGTCGGCACACCTTGGATCTTGAAATCCGACGCGAGCTGCTGGTCGCTGTCGATGTCGAGCTTGCCGAAACGCACCTTACCGGCCATCTCGTCGGCGAGCTCTTCGATCACCGGCGCCACCATGCGGCAGGGCATGCACCACGC